>NZ_CP101134.1:0-306064 GCF_024296865.1 Sphingobacterium sp. LZ7M1
ATGGAAAAAACGTGTACAAGTGTTTGGGAAAGTTGTCTTGCAGTAATAAAAGATAATATACCAACGCAAAGTTTTAAAACATGGTTCGAGCCCGTTAAAGCTGTACGTCTAGAAGGAAACGTTTTAACTATTCAAGTACCAAGTCTGTTCTTCTATGAGTGGCTGGAAGAACATTATGTAGGTATTCTCAGAAAAACAGTTAAAAAATTCTTGGGTGAACAAGGCCGACTGGAATACAACATCGTTGTAGAGAAGTCATCTGCTAACCCACCTTACACCACCAACATTCCGTCGAATGGAAATGGTGCCGAGGGAAAGAAGCAATCAATTCCTGTTCCTGTTGCATTGAACAAGAACATCAAAAATCCTTTTGTAATTCCGGGGTTAAAGAAATTACAAGTTGATCCTCAATTAAATCAAAATTATACGTTCGACAATTTTATAGAAGGCGAATGTAACCGTTTGGCTCGTTCGGCTGGATATGCTGTCGCAAATAAACCAGGAGGAACTTCTTTCAACCCTTTGATGGTCTATGGAGATGTGGGTTTAGGTAAAACTCACCTCGCTCAAGCAATCGGTAATGAAATCAAAAGAAACTTACCAGATAAACTGGTAATCTACGTGTCATGTGAAAAGTTCTGTCAGCAGTTCGTTGACTCTTTGAAGAATAACACCATCAATGATTTCGTGAATTTTTACCAAGCAATGGATGTCATCATCATGGATGATGTGCATAATTTTGCTGGAAAAGAGAAAACACAGGATATATTCTTCCACATTTTTAATCACTTGCACCAAACAGGCAAACAGATCATCTTAACATCTGATAAAGCACCTAAGGATCTTTCTGGTCTCGAAGAAAGATTGTTAAGCCGCTTTAAATGGGGATTATCAGCCGATATTCAGGTTCCTGATCTAGAAACCAGGATGGCCATCCTTAAGAAAAAGATGTACTCAGATGGTATTGAGCTGCCAGAAAGTGTAGTGGAATATGTGGCGAATCAGATTGACAACAGTGTCCGAGAATTAGAAGGAGCAATGGTTTCTTTATTGGCGCAATCTACTCTGAACAAAAGAGAGATTGATCTGAACTTAGCAAAGTCGATGTTAAAGAACTTTGTGAAGAACACCCATAAGGAAATCTCAATGGAGTACATCCAAAAACTAGTATGTGAATACTTTGAGGTACCAGTTGAAATGGTTAAATCCAAAGTCCGTAAACGCGAAATCGTACAAGCAAGACAGATTTCAATGTATTTGGCAAAGAACCATACCAAATCTTCGCTGAAATCTATCGGTAATTTCTTTGGCGGTCGTGACCACTCTACCGTAATCTATGCTTGCCAAACAGTTGAAGACCTTATCGAAACCGATAAGAAATTCAAGACTTATGTGCAAGACATCCAAAAGAAATTAAAAGCTTCTTAAAAAACACATTGTAAAGAAAGAAATTGAAAAGCTTGGGAGAACATCCCAAGCTTTTTTATTTTGATACTATCCGAATAGTCTAAAGACTTTCTACCAATTACTTTCATCTACTTAAAAAGTAGAAAAGGGACTGCAGCTACTGCAGTCCCTTTTCTATTTATGAAACATGAATATTAGTTAGATTATTGTACTTGTTTCGGCTCTGGCATAGTAGCTTTTTTCGCTGCACGAGCTTCTACAATCTTAGCGTACAATGGTTTTTGTTCATCAGTCAACAAATCAGATACTTTTTTGTCTAGATCTGAATTCAAAGCCTCAATTTGAGTAGCTTTTGCATCAGCTGCTGCTGTAGTGTCTGCCTTTAAAGCCAATTTAGCTTTTTTGTGCTCTAGTACTACATTATAGATTTGTGCCTGTTGATCTTCTGTCAAGTTCAACTGTTGTGTCCATTCGGTTACAGTTGCTTTTGCTTTCTCTTCTGGATTTACTTCCTGAGCAAATGTTAGAGTTAGTGAAAATAATACTGCGGATACTGCTAAAAATAACTTTTTCATGATTTTAATTTTTTTGTTTAATACTTTATTATTTACTCCGTTTCTGTACAATAAATAACAGTCGAATTGTATCTTTTATTGTATGATTGTATCATGTTTGTTACTTTTTAACATTTCTTAACAAGATAATAATACAAACTCAGGGTGATTAAATTTAAAGATTATTGGCCCTACGTATGTTTGGAGCATGATTCTAGTTAAATTCTAATTATTTCAGTTGAATTGAAAAAATATTACAATATGTGACAAAAAAGAAAAAGCTACTTGATGTCAAGTAGCTTTTATTTATCGATAATTGATAAGTTCCTTATGATTTATTTTCTATCGAACTTTCTAATTCTTGAAAAAACTCAATTTCCTTTTCGATAACAATATCAATTGGTATATAAAACGTTGGGATATCTTTCAGTTTATTCAGGTCCAGTCGCTGCGCATCCTTTTCGGTCGTCAAAAGGATAGCGTCCTTGCTTTCATTTAATTTTTCGAACCGTCCTGTGATTACCTTATAATCGAAATCATCAAATTGATGATGGTCTGCGAATTTTAAATGCTCAATCTTTATTCCTTGACTATTTAGGTGCTGTACAAGTGGTTTGGGATTTGCAATCCCTGTGATAAGTAAGATAGTCTTTCTTGAAATAGGATGGTCTGATTCAGTATTGTTTAAAGGAATCCATTCCTTATAGCCTATACGGCTATAAAAGATGCCTGCCCTGCTGTTATGTTTCCTGATCTTTTCCTGGATCTTTAATTTGTTTTCAAATGGAATATAATCAGGGCACTTGCTAATGAGGATAAGATCTGCCCTTTTGGTCTGATCAAAGGTATCTCGATATTGGCCCGTTGGCAATAATATAATAGGCTCTAGGATGGAATGGTATTCAAAGACTAAAATAGAAGAGGTTGGCTTCACCTTACGGTGCTGATATGCATCATCAAGCAGGACCAGGTCATGGTCTTTATTTAGGATTTCAATGCCCTCTGCCCTATTTTCATCCACAGATATGCTGATATCTGGAAAGTTCTTTTTGAATTGCAAAGGTTCATCGCCAACATTTTCAACGAGGTCATCCACTTGGACCAACCGAAAGCCTTTGGTTTTCCTGCCATAGCCCCGGCTTAGGGTCGCAAGCCGATATTTGTCCTTGAAATGGGCAATAAGTTTTTGGGTTAATGGGCTTTTTCCTGCTCCACCTACCGCCAAATTACCGATCACAATAGTTTTGATGTCAAATGTCCTAGACGAGAGGATATTTAGGTCATACAACTTGTTTCTTACCCAAATTATTAAGGTATAGAGGATGGTAAAGGGAAGCAACGACCACCTTAAAAGCTGCATATCTATTTCTTGATTAACTTGATTCCAACATCGTTTATTCCCCTCAAAGGATTGTCACGCATGTTCTGTTGGATTGAAAATACATATTTTCCCGTATCCGGAAAAGTAAAATTCTCCTGCAACAGTTTGGTCTGCTCGTACAAATTACCGGCAGAAGGGCCAATCCAGCGTCCATCAGCTTCCGCTAACTTGAAATTATAGTGGGCACTGCTATCTAGGATTCCTAAACCTTTTTGTTTGATTCCAAATGAAAAATTGGAATATGGATAGTAGGCGGTATGCCTTAGGTTGATAAACAGATCGTACTTATCTTGTTTATTCTGTACATCTACCTCAAATTGAGGTTTAAAACCGTTATCCCAGAGTTGACCTGGGATAACGGAATTTCTTTCATAGAATGCCCCTTCCTGACAGGAGGTCAGTAAAAGAGCAACAATAGCTATGAATACAGTTCTATGCATAGGATTAGTACTTAACCCTCAGAATTATTGTCTTTGTTTTTGTTATTGAAACGTCTATTCTTGTTCTGAGGCCTTCTCCTATTGGTTTTCTGACCTTCTCCAGCTTCCGAATTTCCATTGTTTTCCTTTGGCTTAGGCTGTTTGTTGCCATTGTTTTGTGGCTTATTTTCAGCTTTTGGCTTTTGGTTGCCTTGTTCAGGACTTTGTTTCTGTCCATTCTCAGGCTTACCTGGAGTACGTTTTGGTTTGCGTTTCTTTTTCTTTTTATTGCGTTCGTCAAGGCGGGTCAAACTATCTTGTCCAACGACATTTTCATAGTCTGGAATCGCCACATTGATGATTTCCTCTTTTTCAGGGACGATCAATTCTTGCGGTTTCTTGCCTTGTGCGTTCAATTCAGCAAATTCTTTTACCTGCTGCACAGATAGTGGAATCCACGATTCTGCATGTGGATATGAAAACCACATGGTCTTCTTGAAGATATCTGTTTTCTGCAAGTAAGCCATACCAGAATGCGTTTCGATACGATCGATATTGTTTGGAATATCCTTTAAGGCATCCATATAGCTGTCCAATTCATAGTTCAGACAACATTTCAATTTACCGCATTGTCCCGCTAGTTTCAAGGTATTCAGGGAAAGGTTCTGATACCTAGCCGCAGAGGTAGAAACAGTTTTGAAGTCCGTAAGCCATGTCGAACAACAGAGCTCCCGTCCACAAGAACCAATTCCTCCCAAACGACTGGCTTCCTGGCGCATTCCGATCTGTCTCATCTCGATACGAATGCGGAAAGCTTCCGCCATTCTCTTGATCAGCTCCCGGAAATCCACACGGCCTTCTGCTGTATAGTAGAAGGTAGCCTTTGTCTTATCACCTTGATAATCTACGTCTGAAATCTTCATGGACAAGCCCAGCTCCAGTGCCAAATTACGGGCTCGGTGCATGGTTTCCCATTCAAGATCCTTTGCAAGATTATACTTGGCAACATCATTTTCTGTTGCCTTTCGGTATACTTTTTTTACAACGTCGTCAGGTTTAACGTTGTTCTTTTTCAATTGTAGTCTTACCAATTCACCAGTCAAAGAAACGTGGCCAATGTCGTATCCCCCAGTATTAGGTTCCACAACCACCATTTCTCCCATTTCAAGGTATAAATTGTCCGTATTTACAAAAAACTCCTTTCTTGAGCCTTTAAAACGAACTTCTACAATATCAAAAGGTTTATAGTTAGATGGCAAGTCCATATCGACTAACCAATCGTAAACATCCAATTTATTACATCCGCTGGTCATGCACGTACCGTTGTTATTGCAACCTGCTGGTACTGTGCCTAGTGATTTACTTCCGCAACCACCCCCGGATGAGCAACTGCCACATCCCATATGTCTAAAATTATATATATTGAGTTCCCGCTGGGAACGTATTGTATTTAAATAATAAAACTAACTGCAAAGATAAATCTAAAAATAATATTTTAGGATTTGCGTTTCTTTCCACAGAATAATGCGTTTTTTCCAGTAATTCTATAGCAACCTGCAACTTTTCCAAGCTGCTGATCTCACTAAATTTTTTCACGAACTCCAATTCCGCATTCTTAAGAAAGACTAATTGATCTAGCCCTTGGTTTAAAAGCACGATCTGTCTGAGCACATTTATGCTGTACAATAAGAACAGTTTTTGGTTCTCCCGGCCCAATTTGCTGATTTCTTCATCACAGATCTGAATAATGTTCAAACCTGCATCCGTCACGATACACCTCAACCAACGGATCAAAAGGTCAAAGTTTTCGTTAGAAGACTCTTCCAGCTGGTCCAGTGCGGATTGCATGTTTCCATCAGCGATAAAAGCCACCTCATTGGCACGAACAGGATCTATATTTTTCTGCTCGATCAGGAACTGCATCAATTCCTCATGGGAAAGCTTATTGACCTTCATCAATTGCGTCCTGGAGATGATCGTGTTCAAGATCTTGTCCTGATTTTCGGCAACCAACAAGAACAAAGTCTTCGCAGGAGGCTCTTCGATCAATTTCAACAGAGCATTGCCCTGTGTATCGAGATATTCCGGCAGCCACATGATCAAAACCTTATATTCAGCTTCAAAAGCTTTCAGGCTTAATTTCTTGATGATATCATGCGCTTCGGCGATATTGATGTTTGCCTGTTTGTTTTCCGCTTCCAATTGGTTTCTCCAATGGCTCAAGCTCAGATAAGGATTTTCCAGAAAGGCCTTACGCCAATCTTCCATATGGGTACTTGCCGTTTCATCCGCTTTTTTTGCAAAGAAAGGATAAGAAAAGTGTAAGTCAGGGTGAATCAATTTCTCGTACTTTAGGCATGAAGGGCATATCCCACAGCTATCGTCGGCTTGCGGCTGTTCACAATTGATAAACTGGGCATAGGCAAGGGCCAAAGCTAAGCTGCCAGATCCTTCTGGACCTAGAAACAGTTGAGCGTGACTTACTCGATTTTCTCTTACCGTTGAAATAAGATGTTGTTTGAGCGCCTGATGGCCTACGATATTTTTAAATTGCATACCTAATCTTACAAATGTACAAATTTTAATGCAGTGCTTTTTAATGTTTATGCAGCTGAACTCGAATTTGAATTGCAAAAAATTAGATTCTTTTCTGTATTATTGCAATAAAATCTATTAGCTAAAAGAAATGAGATTTATTGTATCTACATCTATATTACTTAAACAATTACAAGCTATTAGTGGCGCCTCCAGCTCCAGCACGGTGCTACCAATCCTAGAAAACTTCTTGTTTGAAATCAAGGACAACCTCCTGACCATCTCCGCTACGGATTTACAGACCAGTATGGTGACCACCCTTCAGATTGAAGCTAAGGAAGAAGGACGCGTTGCTATGCCATCAAAAATCTTGATCGAGACGTTGAAAACTCTTCCGGATCAGCCTGTGGCATTCTCTGTAGATACCAAAACTTTAGCTATCGAGATTTCTGCCGGAGACGGTAAATACAAGCTTAGTGGTGAAAATGCGGACGACTTCCCAAAAATCCCTGTCGTAGAGAATATTTCTACCGTAAATATCTCTGCACCGATCTTGTTGGAAGCCATCAATAAAACCATTTTTGCAGTAAGCAATGACGAACTTCGCCCTGCCATGTCAGGCGTATTCGTGCAATTGGCGGAGCAATCGACTACTTTTGTGGCTACTGATGCGCATAAATTGGTCCGTTATCGCCGCACAGATGTTGGAGCTGATAAACCAACATCGATCATTTTGCCTAAAAAAGCACTTACTCTATTAAAATCATCTCTTCCTTCGGATGATGTGAATGTTTCAATAGAGTACAACAATACCAACGCATTCTTCCAATTCGGAACCATCAACTTGATCTGTAGATTGATCGATGAGCGTTATCCAGATTACGAAGCCGTAATCCCTCGTTTGAACCCTAATAAACTGACTGTAGACCGTTCTTTATTCCTGAACACCCTACGCCGTGTGGTAATCTTTGCAAACAAAACTACACACCAAGTAAGGTTAAAGATCTCAGGAAGCGAACTGCACATCTCTGCTGAGGATTTGGACTTCTCCAATGAGGCACACGAGAGATTGAGCTGTCAGTTTGAAGGTGAAGACATGGAGATCGGATTCAACGCGAAGTTCTTGGTAGAAATGCTTAATAACCTAAACTGTGAAGAGGTCGTACTGGAAATGAGTACACCAAACCGTGCAGGTTTATTAGTACCGGCAATCAAGGAAGAACACGAAGATATCTTGATGTTGGTGATGCCAGTGATGTTGAACAATATTTAATAGCTCAAAACTTTGGATTTAATTTATTCCCTAATTGACTTTATCCTCCATATTGATGATCATTTGGTGGAAATCGTCAATAACTATCAGACTTGGACCTATTTGATCCTCTTCCTGATCATTTTTGCCGAAACTGGTCTTGTCGTTACTCCATTCTTACCTGGAGACTCCCTTCTATTTGCAACTGGCGCAATCATCGCCAAGCCAGAAACTGATCTGAACGTCTTTTTGATGTGGGGATTGTTGATGGTGGCAGGTATTTTAGGAGACATGGTGAACTACCATATCGGTAAGTACATTGGACCAAAAGCCTTTTCAGGGAAATATAAGTTCCTAAAGAAAGAATATTTAGAAAAGACAGAGAAGTTCTACGATAAATACGGTGGCAAAACCATTATCTACGCGCGTTTTGTTCCGATCGTCAGGACCTTTGCCCCATTTGTAGCTGGTGTAGGATCAATGTCCTACGGAAAGTTTGCTTCATACAATGTTATCGGAGCCATTTTATGGGTAACCTCCTTTTTGTTTATTGGATACTTCTTCGGAGGCCTTCCAATTATCAAGGACAACTTTACCTTAGTGGTCTTCGCCATCATTATCTTGTCCATACTGCCTCCAATCATTGAGGTGATCAAAGAAAAATACGGAAAGAAAAAGGAAGCTGAGTAAGCTTCCTTTTTCTTTTAAATAGCCCTATTGCAGACTCAGGATCATATTCAAGGAAAAGAATTAGCTTGGTGCAATTCTTGCAGTGGAAATTCGAATTTGAAAACATGGAATTAATTTCAACCCTGATCGACTTTATTCTCCATATCGACAAGCATTTGATCGATATTACCCAAGAATATCAGACTTGGACCTACCTGATCCTTTTCCTGATCATCTTTGCAGAGACTGGACTGGTGGTTACCCCATTCCTTCCCGGCGACTCGGTCCTGTTCGCCATGGGAGCCCTGATCGCAAAACCTGAAACAAACCTTAGTCTTTGGGTCATGCTGGTCCTGTTGATTGCCGCGGCCATTATCGGTGATTTTGTCAACTATGAAATAGGGAAACACTTTGGACAGCGGGTCTTTACAAAAGACTCCAAGATCTTCAAGCTCTCCTATCTTGAGAAAACCCAAAGCTTTTACAATAAATATGGCCTCAAGACCATTATCTATGCACGTTTTGTGCCCATTGTCAGGACCTTTGCCCCGTTTGTTGCCGGCGTAGTCAAGATGCCTTATTCCAAATTCGGTCTATACAATATCGTTGGAGGTGTCCTGTGGGTAACGATGTTTCTTTTGGGCGGTTATTTCTTCGGGCAGATCCCATTTGTCAAGAACAATTTCTCGATCGTGGTGCTTGCCATCATCGGCATCTCCCTATTGCCCCCTATCATTGAGGTCATAAAAGAAAAAACAGCCAAGAAATCAGCTTAAATTAATAAAGCTGTTTAAACGTTGAGTTTTTTCTGAAGTCTGTATCCTTAAACACAGCTATGAGATATATTTTATTTGCATTTATCATTTGGGCACAGCCAATCCTTGCCCAGAACATCAAGATCGACAAACGCGAAGCCAAGAAAGCTTACCAATACCTCAATGATTTTCGGATGAACCCCAAGAAATATGGTCGCGAAATTCGGGTGAACAATCTTAGAAATGTAAAACAGACCCGTTTGGTCTGGAATGATAAACTGGCAAAAGTAGCTGAGGAGCGAGCCAAAGATATGGCGAGGAGAAATTACTTCGACCATACCGACCCAAGCGGTTACGGACCAAATTACCATATCAACAAGGCAGGAAATTACTTAAATCCCGATTGGCTGAAGAAAAAAAGCACCAATAATTTTGAGTCCATCGGAGCCAACCACGAAACCGCCATTGATGGCATCAAATCCTTTATCATTGGCCGTGGATCGCCCGGATTTATGCACAGGAAGCATGTTTTGGGCATGGATGAATGGAACGGATCTTTAAAGGATATAGGCATAGGTTTTGCCCGCGTAAAGCGTGGTGCCGCCTATAAAACCTATTTATGCGTGATAATCGCCAAACATGATTGGTAATAGACTCGTTCTTTTCTGTAAGTTTTTTACCTTTGCATATGATAAAATCGATGACAGGTTACGGTATGGGGACCGCTGAAAACGGAACCGTTAAATATACCGTAGAGATCAAATCCTTAAATTCTAAGTTCTTGGAACTTAACCTTCGCCTACCAAAAGCTGTTTCAGACAAGGAATTGGTGCTTCGTGGTGAATGCAGCAAACTGATTGAACGCGGTAAGGTAAATATCAACATAAGCACCGAATATGTTGACCAAACTGCCAAAGCAGCAAGTATCAACGCAGATCTATTAAAAGAATACTATAGACAATTGCAGGACATTGCCTTCCAATTGGGCGATACCAAAGCCAATCTTTTTGAACAAGCCCTGAACATGCCTGAAGTTATCAGCCATGATGATGAGGTGGACGAAGAAGAAGGCAAGGTCTTGATGGATTCCTTTTACGCTGCAGTAAAACAGTTCAACAGCTTTAGAGCTGATGAGGGCGCTGTCCTTAAAAAGGATCTTGAATACCGTGTTTCCTTGATTTTATCATACCTAACCGAAGTAGAAGCTGTTGAAGGAAGCCGTATTCCCTTGATCCGTGAAAGGATCAACCAATATATGGAAGAAGCTGTGGGCAAAGAGAATGTAGACATGAACCGTTTTGAACAAGAACTGGTTTTTTACATCGAGAAACTAGATATCACGGAAGAGAAAGTTCGCCTTCGCTCCCACTGCAACTATTTTGTGGAAGCCCTGAACAGCCAAGATTCCAATGGTAAGAAACTAGGATTTATTTCCCAGGAAATGGGCCGTGAAATCAATACCTTGGGTTCAAAGGCCAACAATGCCCAGATCCAACAGATTGTCGTGAAAATGAAGGACGAGTTGGAAAAAGTCAAAGAACAACTATTAAACGTACTATAGCATGAGCGGAAAACTGATTATTTTTTCTGCTCCATCTGGGGCAGGGAAAACAACTATCGTTAGAAGATTATTGGAAAAGCATAGCGATAAGATTGCATTTTCTATCTCTGCAAGCACCCGTCAACCCCGCGGTGCTGAAGTAAATGGTGTCGATTACTACTTTATTTCCAAAGAAGACTTCTTGCACAAAGTGGCTAAACACGAATTCATAGAATTTGAAGAGGTTTACTCAGGAACATTCTACGGAACCCTGCGGTCTGAGGTAGAGCGTATCTGGAACGAAGGCAAGCACGTGATCTTTGATATCGATGTGGTTGGAGGACTTCGCTTGAAATCTAAGTTCCCAGACCAAGCCTTGGCTATTTTCGTAAATCCTCCTTCCTTAGAAGTCTTGAAAGAAAGATTGACCGGGAGAGGTACAGATTCCCAGGAAAAATTGAACGAACGATTTGCAAAGGCGGAACATGAGCTGAGCTTTGCCGATAAATTTGATGTGATCCTGCATAACAATGACCTGGAAACAGCCTGTGCAGAAGCAGAAAAACTGGTATTAGACTTTATCAATTCATAATATGGCAAAAAGTAAAGTTGGATTATTCTTTGGTTCCTTTAATCCTGTCCATATCGGACATTTGATTATTGCCAATTATATGGCCAACTATACTTCTTTGGACGAGGTATGGTTCATTGTATCCCCTCAGAATCCCTTTAAGGAGAAAAAGAGCCTTGGTAACATGTATGATCGCCTGGAAATGGTCAATTTGGCCATTGAAGGTTCGGATAAACTACGTGCCAGCGACATCGAGTTTTCATTGCCTCAACCCTCCTATACCATAGATACCCTCACCCACTTGACGGAAAAATATCCGACCAAGGAATTTATCCTGATCATGGGGGAAGACAATCTCCAGGGACTTTTGAAATGGAAGAATGCGGATATCCTGCTTCGCGACTATAAAATCGTGGTCTATCCTAGACCCGGCTATGATGGCGGCGAATTGAAGGAACATCCATCCATCAGCATGACCGATACGCCTGTTATGGAACTGTCGTCCACCTTCCTGAGAAACGCCATCAAGGAGGGGAAATCCATTAAGTTTTACACCCCGGATGCAGTCATCGATTTTATCGACAAAAAGGGGCTATATTCATCCTAACCGCAGAATACCTTTCACTTTATTAAAAAAATAAATTTTTGAAAACCATTTTTTCAACTTCCTGTTTATCGTATATATCACATTAATCAAAGGAGGAAAATCAAAATGGATAAATTAGATTTAAAAGGTAAATGGAACGAGTTGAAAGGCAAGATCAAACAACAATATGCCGAGTGGACAGATGATGATTTGGCCTATGAAGAAGGAAAAGACGATGAGTTACTGGGCAAATTGCAACAGAAGCTTGGTAAATCCAGAGAAGAAGTAATTGACTGGTTGAATAAACTAGGTTAATGTAATAAATAGGAAGAAGAAGGTCGACATCATGTCGACCTTCTTCTATTATAGAGTATGGCTAAAATCTAGGCCTTGGATTTCAGCTTGAAAGCAGCCTGTTTATAGCAGAATTACCTTGACCTTATTCGAGGCATATTCGAGAGACCTCTTCAAAATTCAATTTTGCCTCGAATAAGGGTAAAACAAGGTCAAAAGATAAATATATAGCCTCAGCATGCAGATGGGTAGAAAGAATAATGTGGCATGTTATCCATTCCTTACGGAAGGCTTAATGGAAACCTATTGAATCTTTAACATCTTCATGATTTTGGGAGGCTGATAATGAACTCATATTTTACTAACTTAGCACTATGACAAAAAAGAGACCCACGATATTGGTCGTAAATGACGATGGAATTACGGCGCCAGGAATAAAAATTCTTTTAGAGGTTATGCAGGAAATTGGGGATGTCGTGGTGGTAGCACCGGACAGTCCACAGTCTGGAATGGGCCATGCCATTACGATTGGCAAGCCTTTACGACTGGATAAGATAGACCTGTATCCTGGGGTTGAGATGTATAAATGTTCGGGTACTCCTGTTGATTGCGTCAAATTGGCCGTCAACAAGATCTTTAAAGGAAAGAAACCAGACTTATGTGTGTCAGGTATCAACCATGGTTTGAACTACTCCATCAACGTGCTGTATTCAGGGACCATGTCTGCAGCTGTGGAAGGGGCTATCGAGGGTATCCCATCGATTGGATATTCTTTGGATGACTTCGCGCACAATGCCGATTTTTCCCATACCCGTTCCTGGGTGAAGACCATTGCAGAGCAGGTATTGAAAAACGGCCTGCCTAAAAACTCCCTATTGAACGTGAACTTTCCAAATAAGAACGTAGATATCAAGGGCATCAAAATCTGCAGGCAAGCGAATGCCAAGTGGTTTGAGGAGTTTGATGAACGTTTGGACCCCTATAAGAGAGAGTATTTTTGGATGACCGGTAAATTTGACTTGCAGGATCGCGGGGAAGATACCGACGCCTATGCGATCATAAATGGTTATGTTTCCATCGTACCGACGCAGTTTGATATGACAGCTCACCATGTTATTCCGGAGTTGAATTCTTGGTCATTTGACAGTTAATACATGAAAAACAGTCTTCTTGTGGGCGTGCTAATGGGATTAGTTTGCCCATTGATAGCCTTTTTGGCGATGAAATTCACCAATATCCAAACCCAGGTCTTTCCCGATAAACCGACCGGTCTATATGTGATTGCTGCTGCAATCAATTTAGTAGGTTGTTGGATCAGTTATAAAAAGGAAAAGGATCTATTGGGGAACGGTTTGGTATTGGCAACTTTTTTAGGAATGATACTATTGGTGCTGACCAAGAACATCAGCATCACATAAAATTGAAAGAAAACATGGAACTTACATTGGGATTTTCTCCCTGTCCGAACGATACCTTTATATTTGATGCCTTGATCCATAACAAGATCGATTGCGAAGGCCTACAGTTTCACGTGGAATACCATGATGTTGAAACCTTGAATGCCAAGGCATTCCGGGGCGACCTGGACATCACTAAACTGAGCTACCATGCCTTTGCGTATGCCGTGGAGGACTATGAGCTTTTGGATGCTGGGTCTGCACTTGGGTTTGGTGTAGGACCTTTGTTGATCTGCAAGGATGAGTCCCTGGCAAAAGAATTGGCTAGTTATGCCGGTCAGGATCTACCCGAACGATTCAAAGAGCTGAAGGTGGGAATCCCCGGGAAATTTACGACAGCGAACTTCTTGTTGAGCTTGGCCTTTCCAGGCCTGTTGAACAAGCAGGTCATGCTGTTTTCAGAAATTGAGCAGTCCTTACTGGACGGGAGCATCGATATCGGGCTGATCATCCATGAAAACAGGTTTACCTATATGGACAAAGGTCTGCACAAAATCGTGGACCTGGGCGACTATTGGGAGAGAACCACGGGTTCGGCCATCCCTTTGGGCGGGATCGTGATCAAGAGATCGCTGCCAGAAGAGGTCAAGCTGAAGGTGAACCGGTTGATTTCGGAAAGCGTCAGGTTTGGTTTTGACCACCCTAAGTCGGGGCTGGAGTATATCCGTTCGCATGCCCAGGAAATGGAAGAATCGGTGATGTACAAGCATATTGAACTCTATGTAAACCAGTATTCCGAAAACCTAGGTGAAGAGGGGAAAAAGGCCATCCGACAGATGTTTGAAAAGGCACTGGAACTCAACTTAGTGCCCAGTACGGGGAAAAACATATTTTTAGTAAAATAATTGATAAAAAAGAATCAGGAAAGCATTAGTTATCAACCTTAATAATTAAATTTGCCCGATTAATGTCAAAATGTCTGCTTATTTGATTTGGAGTCATTATTGTACATGCGAATAGAGAAATAGAAAATTATGTTAAAGTTTTTAAGCAAGTTATTTGGTAGTAAGTCCGAAAGAGATGTTAAGGGAGTACAGCCATTAGTAAATAAAATCAAGGAAGAATACGAGAAATTATCCGCTTTGACGCATGATGAGCTACGTGGGAAGACCTTGGATTTTAAACAAAGAATCGGCAACTATTTGCAAGACATCGACAATGAAATCAACAGTCTGAAGCAAGAGGCTGAGGCTACGGAGGACATGGAGCTAAAAACTTCAACCTACGACAAGATTGACAAATTGACAAAAGATCGCGATAAGAAGCTTGAGGAAGTATTATTGGAAATATTACCTGAAGCTTTTGCTGTTGTTAAGGAAACAGCTCGTCGCTTTACAGAAAATAAAGAGATTGAGGTTACGGCATCTGAATTCGATAGAGAAATCGCTGCCCGTAAACCGAACGTTAGCATTCAAGGAGATAAAGCCATTTGGAAGAACACTTGGATCGCTGCGGGTTCTGAAGTTACCTGGAACATGGTTCACTACGACGTACAGTTGATCGGTGGTATCGTGTTGCACCAAGGAAAGATTGCCGAGATGTCAACGGGTGAAGGTAAGACCTTGGTAGGAACATTGCCTACTTACTTGAACGCTTTGGCGGGTCAAGGTATCCACATCGTAACGGTGAACGACTATTTGGCACGTCGTGACTCGGAATGGAACGGTCCTATCTTCGAATTCCACGGAATGAGCGTTGACTGTATCGACAAATACCAACCGAACTCACCACAACGTCGTCAGGCTTATATGAGCGATATCGTTTATGGTACAAACAACGAGTTTGGTTTTGACTATTTGCGTGACAATATGACGAACACCAAAGAATCTATGGTTCAGCGCAAATTGCACTTTGCCATGATCGATGAGGTGGATTCGGTATTGATCGATGATGCGCGTACGCCATTGATTATCTCTGGACCTATTCCAATGGGCGACCAACATGAGTTCTATCAATTGAAACCAAGGATCGAACGGTTGGTAAATGCTCAAAAAGCCTATATCAACACGGTTTTGAACCAAGCGAAGAAAGCAATTGCAGATAATGACACCGATCCTGAAAAAGGTGGATTGGCATTATTCCGTGCTTACCGTGGTTTGCCTAAGAACAAAGCATTAATTAAATATCTATCTGAAGGAAATCACCGTCAGATCCTACAAAAAGTAGAAAACTACTATATGCAAGAGCAAAACCGTCATATGCCTAAGGCAGATGCGGAACTGTTCTTCGTTATCGATGAGAAAAACAATCAGGTAGAACTTACTGAAAAAGGTATTGAGTTGATCACTGCTACAGGTGAGGATCCAAACTTCTTTATCCTTCCAGACGTAGGTACTGAGATTGCTGAAATCGAAAAAGCAGATCTTCCTATCGAAGAGAAAGCTCAACAGAAAGAAGAGTTGATGCGCGATTACTCAATCAAAGCAGAGCGTATCCACTCCATCAACCAATTGTTAAAAGCTTATACCCTATTTGAAATCGACGATCAATATATCGTTGATGAGGGTAAGGTTAAGATTGTAGATGAGCAAACCGGTCGTATCATGGACGGACGTCGTTATTCTGACGGATTACACCAAGCGATCGAAGCCAAAGAGAACGTAAAGGTCGAGGATGCTACCCAAACGTATGCAACCATTACCTTACAGAACTACTTCCGTATGTACCACAAGCTATCGGGAATGACCGGTACGGCATCAACAGAGGCTGGAGAGCTTTGGGAAATCTACAAATTGGATGTGGTTGAAATTCCAACGAACAAAGTAATTCAACGTGATGACCGTCAAGATTTGATCTATCGTACGGCACGTGAGAAATATAATGCGGTAGCACAAGAAATCCAGACCTTGACAGAACAAGGCCGACCAGTATTGGTGGGTACGACTTCTGTAGAGATTTCAGAGTTGTTGAGCCGTATGTTGAAGTTACGTGGTGTAAAACACAACGTGTTGAACGCGAAGCTTCACCAAAAAGAGGCAGACATCGTTGCAGAAGCAGGACGTCCAGGCCAAGTAACCATTGCCACCAACATGGCAGGTCGTGGTACGGATATTAAGCTTACCCAAGAGGTAATCAATGCAGGTGGTTTAGCGATCATCGGTACAGAGCGCCATGAGTCTCGTCGTGTTGACCGTCAGTTAAGAGGTCGTGCAGGACGTCAAGGGGATCCAGGTTCATCTCAATTCTTTGTATCCCTAGAAGATCCATTGATGCGTTTATTCGCTTCAGAGCGTATCTCTAACCTTATGGTTAAAATGGGTGTTGAAGATGGCGAGGTAATGCAACACGGTATGTTGACCAAATCTATCGAGCGTGCACAACGTAAAGTAGAGGAAAACAACTTCGGTACACGTAAGCATCTATTGGAATACGATGACGTGATGAACTCGCAACGTACGGTAATCTATACCAAACGTAAGAACGCGTTGTTCGGTGAGCGTTTAGATGTAGATTTGAACAATACCATCTATGATGTTGTTGAGGATGTTGTATTGGAGGCAAAAGAGGACAATTCCTATGATGAATTCCAAATCGAGGTGATCCGTGTATTTGCAATCAATCCTGAAATTACACAAGAAGAATTTGCAAGTGAGTCAGCGCCTAATTTAGTTGACAAATTATTTGATCAAGTTATCAATTACTACCACCGCAAGGCTGTAAACATCGCTGAACAGACTTTACCGGTATTGACAAACGTGCTTGCTGAGCGTGGTGGTATGATAGAAAATATCATTGTTCCTTTTACAGATGGAATTCGTGGCATTCAAGTTGCTACAAATTTGCAAAAAGCTGTAGAAAGTAAAGGTAAAGACGTATTCAAATCATTTGAGAAAGGCATCGTTCTAGCTTTGATTGATGAAGCATGGAAAGAGCACCTTCGTGAGATGGATGATTTGAAACAATCTGTACAGAACGCGCGATACGAGCAAAAAGACCCTATCATTATCTATAAAATGGAGGCTTACAACTTGTTTAAGACAATGTTGGCCGGCATGAACAAAGATATTGTTAGCTTCTTGTTCAAAGGCGAGATTCCTGGACAGCAGCAAGAACCTCAAAACATTCAAGCAGCACGCCCAGAAGCGCCAAAGGTAAAAGTTAAAGAAACAAAAGAAGAGTTAAGTTCTCCAACTGGAGTATCTGAAGAGGACCTGAACACGCAGGAAGCTCAAGTTACCCAACCTATCCGTAAGGATCAGGCCATTGGAAGAAATGATGAATGTCCTTGTGGTTCTGGGTTGAAGTATAAAAACTGTCACGGAAAACAAGGTTAATTAAAAAATGAAATACAAAGGATTTATAGTTAGCTTCTTGATGCTGTTCGCCATCGTATCAGTATCAAAGGCACAAGAGAACAAAGTAATTGTTGAAAAGGATTCTTTAATCGGACTTTTACAAGAATTCCGTTCATTCTATGCTTTAAATCCTACCGCCAGTAAGACGGTAAGTCTGGAGCCTAAAACCATTGACAAATCTCGTGCAACACGTGTGAAGGTCCGTGGTTTTAGGGTACAGATCTTTTCTGGTTCCAGCCGCAGGGATGCTGAAAATGTACAGCGTAGTTTCCAAAGCCAGAATTCAGATATCAATGCTTACCTAGATTATGTAGAACCAAACTACAGGGTCAAAGTAGGCGACTTTACTAGCCGTTCTGCAGCGACGGCCTATATGCGAGAGCTTCGCGGCCGATACAATAATGTATTTGTCTTTGTCGAGGACGTCTGGACATGGCAATAGTGGAGGATCAACATGCCAATATCAAAACAAAGAATTCAAGAATTAGCCCAATCTTACTTTCAAGAAACGGTAAACAACAGAAGGTTCCTACATCAGAATCCTGAATTGTCCTTTGAAGAATACAACACCTCGGCATTTATCAAACAAGTGCTGACAGACCTGGAGATTCCTTTTGAACCCATGGCCAATACAGGCGTTGTAGCCTTGATCAAAGGAGATTTACCTTCGGACAAAGTGCTTGCCCTACGAGCAGATATGGACGCACTTCCGATCACTGAGGTGGAAGGCAGATCGTATGGCTCCAAGAATGTCGGGGTGATGCATGCCTGTGGGCATGATGTGCATACCTCTTCTTTGCTGGGGGTGGCTAAGATATTGAATGAATTGAAGCCTGAATTTGGCGGAACCCTGAAGCTTATCTTCCAACCTGGAGAAGAAAGGCTACCGGGAGGTGCTTCCTTAATGATCAAGGAAGGGGTATTGCAAAATCCCGAACCTCAAGGGATCGTTGGACAGCATGTAATGCCTTTTATCGAAGCCGGCAAAGTTGGTTTCCGCTCCGGTAAATATATGGCATCCTGCGATGAGTTGTTTATGACGGTTCGTGGTAAAGGAGGGCATGGAGCTCAACCCCATCAGAATATTGACCCCATCGCCATTACGGCGCAGATCATATCGGCCATGCAACAGATTGTGAGCCGTGTTGCAGATCCAAGGACCCCTTCGGTTTTATCTTGGGGGAAGATCATTGGAAATGGCGCTACAAACGTTATCCCTGAAGAGGTTTATCTGGAAGGTACTTTCAGGACCTTTGATGAAAAATGGAGAGCGGAAGCCCATGAGAAAATGCACAAGATGGCAGTTGGCATTGCAGAAGGTATGGGTGCTACCTGTGATTTTGAAATCAGAAAAGGATATCCATTCCTGATCAATGAACCTCAGATTACGGAAGCTTCCCGTTCGTATGCCCAAGAGTATCTTGGCCATGAGAATGTTGTTGAGCTTGATCTATGGCCGGCAGCAGAGGATTTTGCCTATTATTCTCAAGAAACAAATGCATGTTTCTATAGGTTGGGCACAGGAAATCAAGCCAAAGGAATACAATCTGCAGTACATACTTCAACCTTTGACATCGACGAAACTGCACTTCAAACCAGTATTGGTCTGATGTCCTATATTGCAGTCCGTTATTTAGGCAATTAATTATGTCTTCTCATCATATTGTTCGAGAGAATCAAGAGCCAGCTTTGTTCATCGCAAATCCTGACTGTTTGGTTGATGAATATTTAAACCAACTTCTGGAGTGGAGTCCAACCATTATTACGTTGGCCGAACATTACGAATCCCTAAAGGCTCGAGAAATAAAGATCGATGTGGTCCTAGATAACCAAGGTCTGGAGGCTCATGTCCTTGAAGAGCATATTTCCCTTATCCCCTATTCTGACTGCTATATCGTTCCCTTATTTTCCTTTTTAAAAGAGAAAAACAATTTTGCCGTTAATATTTTGACAGATATCGTCGAGATAGCGCATTACATGCCTTATTTAGGCGATTTCAACATCAATTTGATCAACAACAAAGGGAAAGCACTTTTTGTAAAGAAATACGAGAAATGGCTTCCTAAAGGCTTTAATTTGTTTATTGAAAATAATGAAGGAAAATTGGGCGAAACACAGAACTTAAAATCATTGGGGGATCATGTTTATGCTGTCATAAATGATGGTTTTGTTTCCATTCCGCAGCAAGAATCCTATTTTATAATATCTGAAGAGCTATGACAGAGATCATCCCAGCTAAGCAGGAAGATGCTGTGTTAATCCATGAATTAGCACATGCCATCTGGTATCCGACCTATCAAAGCATCCTTTCCAAGGAACAGATTGCCTTTATGTTGGATAAGATGTATTCGGTGGAGGCATTGAGCACTGCTATCCAAGACAATAAAGCTTTTCATCTCCTATATGAGGATAGAAAACCGGTAGGTTTTATTGGGGTTGACCCTAAAGAAGACCTCTTAAGGATCGAGAAGATCTATCTGTTACCTAGTACGCAGGGCAAAGGCTACGGAAAGCTGCTGATCGATTTTGCAGCGCAGGAGGCAAAGAAACTAGGGCTTCCGACCTTGGAACTAAATGTTAACCGATCGAACAATGCCTATCAATTTTATCTGAAACAAGGATTTGAGGTAATTCAGGAAATTGATATCCCCTATTATGGATTTGTTCTTGATGATTACATTATGCGCAAGAAATTGGATTAACAACATTTAATCCCATCTAAGATATAACAGGAAAAGACGGTCAATTGACCGTCTTTTCCTGTTATATGGGATAAGCCCTTAATCTCTTAGTTTTTCAACCCTACTCGGTGTTTGGGTTCCATTGATAATTCCTATAGCCCCAGTTGCGATGGCCTCAATACTTGATTTAATATTGTTGATGTCCAATGTACTTACCTCGTCTTTTACCGTATGGTAGTATTGGTCCTTATCGATCTGTGATGTAGAAAAGGTATGTGCCGGTACGCCTAATGCGGCCAATACGGCATTATCGCTGCGGTAGAATAGGTTTTGGGTGGTATATGGGTCTGGATGGAAGGTAAATGCAGAGCCCTTCAGGTTTTCCTGCATCAGTTTGCCAAGGTCAGACGCGCTGTATCCTGTAATATAGAGACTATTTGGGCCGAATTTGGAATCCTTACCGATCATTTCGATATTGATCATGGCCACGACCTTCTCCGGATCTATATTGTTGGAGAAATATTTGGAACCAAACATGCCAATTTCCTCTGCAGTGAAAGCGACAAAGATGATGGTTCTTTCATTGTTGTTTAACTTCTTGTAATACCTCGCCAATTCGATCATCGCGGTTGTACCAGAGGCATCATCATCAGCGCCATTTGCAATGGAATCACCTTCCACAGCAGGCAAGATACCGATATGGTCATAATGGCAAGAAATCACCACATATTCCTCAGGTTTAGATTTACCAGGAAGGACAGCCGCCACATTGAACATATTGAACTCTTCTGTTTTGCGGGTCTGTTTGATTTCATGGTTTCCAGGTAATTCATCGGCCACGATAAAAACCTTGGGGCTTCCGGCAGCTTTTTCCTGGCCTTTGATTACAATGCTCTCGCGATTGTAGATTCTTTTGAAACGGGCCAAAAATGGAGCATGTTTCTTGTCTACCAAAACGACAACCTTATTTGGGTTCTGCTGAACGATTTCCCTGAATTTTTGGGAAAAATCATCATCAGCAGAAATCTTAATGGTTTCAATGGAAGGGGTGTTTTTTGTTAAAGGTTCGTCTAAATTACCTACGATCAAGAACTCATCATCATTTAATTTTTTATCAGCTAAGGTGACACTTTGTTCAGTCACCCTGCCCCGATTAACCAGAAAGGATTGGCGGAAGTTATCACCTACATATGGTTTAAGGCCAATTTCTTTGAATTCAGCAGCGATAAAATCAGCTGCTTTGCCAATATCGTCTAGATTTAGGGCCGATCGGCCTCTCATATCATCAGAAGCAAGGGTATTCAAGATTCTGGAAATATTTTCCGTGCTTGTAATCTGCTTTTGCTGAGCGGAGCTCATTTGGAATAAAAAGCCAGAAAATACGAGTGCTAAGAATAGTTTTTTCATGAATAAAATGTTTGTGATGAAATTAACAAAAATTCTATATTATTGGCAGGACCTTTGAGTCTAAATTTTATATATTTGATAAAAAGCTTACTATGAAAGAAATTAGCGTTCAAGAATTAAAGGACATGATGGATCACAATGTTGAGTTTCAGTTGATCGACGTTCGTGAGCCTTTTGAATATGAGGTATCGAACCTGAATGGAGTGAACATTCCATTGTCAGGCGTTGTGATTGAGTCTGAAAAGATTTCAAAAGATATTCCAGTGGTGATCCACTGCCGTTCAGGGAAGCGTAGTGCTCAGGCTGTTATGCTTTTAGAACAAGAAGGATACACGAATTTATCCAACCTACAAGGCGGAATTTTAGCTTGGAAAGAAGCTTTTGATCCGGAGATGGATGTTTATTAAGAAACAGTAAATCAATAAAAAGCTCAAGGATTCCTTGAGCTTTTTATTTTTAGGGCAATTTATTGCTTAAATAATAATTTTACTCCCCTATCTTTAGAATATATTTAAAAATAATGTTTTTATTTTCTTGCCTATTATTAAAATATTAAAAGAGCTAACTTTATAGTATTATTCCAAGAATAAACAAAAACATATTTTTATGTCAAATCAATCAAACACAACTTTCAGCTTCTTTCAAGGAGTGGGTCGGAATTTTGATAAAGCGGCCAAGTTCACCAAGTTTTCTCCTGGCATCCTCGAACAGATCAAAGCATGTAATTCCATATTACGAGTAAGATTTCCGGTTAAAATCGGAGATAACATTGAGGTTATAGAAGCTTACCGTGTACAACATTCACATCATAAGCTGCCATGTAAAGGGGGTATCCGTTTCAGTATGGAGGTGGATCAAGACGAAGTGATGGCCCTTGCATCATTAATGACCTATAAATGTGCCATCGTAAACGTTCCGTTTGGTGGTGCTAAAGGCGGTGTGAAAATCGATGCAAAGAAGTATTCAGAGTATGAATTAGAAAAAATTACCCGTCGATATACGACGGAATTGGTGAAAAAGAACTTTATTGGACCAGGAACGGATGTTCCGGCGCCGGATTATGGTACCGGAGCGCGCGAGATGAGCTGGATCGTAGATACCTATACCACATTAAACCCGAATGAAATCAATGCTCAGGCCTGTGTAACGGGGAAACCGGTTTCTCAAGGCGGTGTAAGAGGCCGTACTGAAGCGACAGGTTTAGGCGTGTTTTTCGGGGTTAAGGAAGCGTGTAAGATTGAAGAAGATATGAGCAAGTTGGGATTGACAACTGGTGTTGAAGGTAAGAAAGTAATCGTTCAAGGTTTAGGAAATGTGGGTTACCATGCTGCTAAATATTTTCAGGAAGGTGGTTCTATCCTTGTTGGCTTGATCGAATATGAGGGTGCCATCTATAATGAAAATGGACTGGACCTGGAAGAGGTTGTTGCCCATAGAAAGGCTACAGGCTCCATCCTAAATTTCCCTGGTGCTATCAATATTGAAGAATCTATAAAAGGTTTAGAGCAGCCATGTGATATCTTGATCCCTGCAGCATTAGAGTCTGTAATCAATGGGGACAATGCAGAAAGGATTCAAGCACAGATCATAGGCGAAGCGGCAAATGGTCCATTGACACCAGAAGCAGATGAGGTGTTCAACAGGAAAGGTAAATTGGTGATCCCAGATATCTATTTAAATGCTGGAGGGGTTACCGTATCCTATTTTGAATGGTTGAAAAACCTAAGCCACGTACGCTATGGTCGTCTTGAAAAGAGATTCAGCGAAAACATGTATGCTGAAATCTTGAATATCATAGAGTCTATGACCAATCAAAAGGTTTCTAAATTGGAGCGCAAGATTATTTTAAGAGGACCTGATGAGGTTGATTTAGTGTATTCAGGACTTGAGGACACCATGATCGGTTCTTATCATGAAATCCACCAGATCTGGAAAAGCATGGACGGTGTTGAGGATCTAAGGACAGCGGCATTTATCTGTGCGATCAACAAAGTTGGAGAATCCTATAAGGAATTGGGAATATTCCCATAAACGAGGACGGGATTTTATCCTTAACTTTGCTTCATGAATAAATTATTCCACCAGACTAAACAGGCATTCCTATTTAGTCTGGCTTTTTATTTCCTTTCTATCTTATTATTTATCCTGAAGGTGGGCTATGCTCCTATCCTATTGAGCATCTCGATGGTACTTTCTTTAATATGGGTGGTATTGGTGCTGTTGGAGATCATGCGTTCGACCAGAATCAGCAATGGAGAGCGGTTGATTTTGGCTTTATTCGTCATCTTGGGGAATATTATGGCAGGAATAGTGTATTTTTATTTCATTCGGGAACGAGTAACGGGTTTTAAAGTAATAAAGAAGAAATGACGAAGAAGTTTATATTGAATTTACTGCTCAATTTAGGGATCGTGTTTTTGGTTTTGAGCGCATGGGCAGGTTATAATAGCGGACAGGTACTGTACTTGGGGATTTCCATCGCCTTATTGGTGTTGTTGATCTATCTGAAGGTGGTTCTGTTAAAACAGGTGAGCCGAGATGTGAAGACCAAGCAAGAGGAAAAGGCGAAGCTGGCGCAGCAAGAAATGAAACAACAAAAGAAAAGGGCTAAAAAATAGCCCTTTTTCATTTTATTTTTATCCGCCTTATTTTACAAAAGGAGGTTTTCTTACGATCGCTTTGATAGGTTGGTTACGGATAGAGATAAAGATCTCTGTACCTTCTTTAGCAAATGCAGGCTCTACATAACCTAAACCGATTGATTTTTTCAAGGATGGAGATTGCGTTCCGGAAGTAACACGTCCGATCTTGTTTCCATCAGCATCTACGATTTCATAATCATGACGAGGAATACCTCTATCAATCATTTCGAATCCTACCAGTTTTTGAGAAACACCTTTTTCTTTTTCAGCTTTTAGGTTTTCAGCGTTTACAAAGTCCTTCGTGAATTTAGTAACCCACCCTAAGCCAGCTGCTAATGGTGATGTATTATCGTCGATATCATTTCCGTAAAGACAGAAACCCATTTCTAGGCGTAGGGTATCCCTAGCGCCAAGACCGATTGGCTTAATGCCATATTCTTGACCAGCTTCCATGATTGCATTCCAAACTTGCTCTGCATGTTCGTTGGCAACATAGATTTCGAAACCACCAGCACCAGTATAACCTGTAGCAGAAACCAATACGTTTTCAACACCAGCAAATACTCCTTTTTGGAAAGAATAGTATTCCATTGGAGCCAAGTCGATATCCGTTAATTTTTGTAGTGCATCGGCAGCTTTAGGGCCTTGTACAGCGAAAAGAGAAGTTTCGTCAGAAATGTTTTTCATTTCTACACCTTCAGTATTGAATTTGCTGATCCAATCCCAGTCTTTATCAATGTTTGATGCATTTACAACCAAGAGATAGGTTTTGTCATCAATTTTATAAGTTAAGAAGTCATCTACAATACCGCCATTTTCGTTTGGAAGATAGCCGTACTGAACTTTACCGTCATATAATTTTGAGGCATCGTTAGAAGAAACTTTCTGGATAAGGTCTAATGCTTTTTCGCCCTTTAAGATAAACTCCCCCATGTGGCTAACATCGAACATCCCTACAGCGGTACGCACTGTTTCGTGTTCGTCGTTGATACCAGTATATTGAACTGGCATATTGAATCCGGCGAAAGGAACCATTTTCGCACCTAAAGCGACATGAACGTCAGTTAACGCAGTTTTTTTCATGTTAAATCAATGAGTTTTTTGTTGTTACAAAAATAGGAAAATTAATTAGGATTTAGTATTGAGATATGAGATGTGAGATTTGAGAAATTTAATTTCGAAATTTTTCTGGTTTGAAATATTTATTAGAGATTTTTATATCTCAATACTCCAATCTCAATACTCATATCTTATATTCAATATCCCCAACGCTCTTTCAAACTCAGGTTGGATTTGGGCTTGGATAAGGATGTTTTCTTGGGTTTTGGGGTGGCTGAATGCGAGTGATTTGGCGTGCAGGAGCATAGTGTCGTGCTGGAAGGTATCTTTCCAGAGTTTGTTCTGTTTGTTGCAGCCATGTGGTCTGTCGCCGATAATGGGATGGAAAATATGGGCGAAATGTCGGCGCAATTGGTGCATCCTGCCCGTTTCGGGTTTTGCAAGGACCAAGGAATACCTAGAAGTTGGAAATTTTCCGAAGGGAAGGTCAATTTCGGT
Organism: Sphingobacterium sp. LZ7M1; assembly: GCF_024296865.1. Taxonomy (GTDB): domain Bacteria; phylum Bacteroidota; class Bacteroidia; order Sphingobacteriales; family Sphingobacteriaceae; genus Sphingobacterium. The sequence goes on from NZ_CP101134.1 coordinate 26,003, forward strand.
GGTCGCCAGGGTTTGGTAGTGGGTCAATGCCTCTTGGATTGTGCCGTTTTCTTTTTTTAAGGGATAATCAATGGTCCCTTCGGGATCGGTATGGCCACGAAGGACTGCCAAATATTCTTTTTTGATTAAGTTTTGGGAAAATGCGGTTTGTATGGCGCTATCCATTTCCTTGTTCAGGGAGAATAAAAGCACACCCGCGGTCTTTCGGTCCAAACGATGGGCAGGATAGACCTTCTTCCCTATTTGATCCCTTAAGATTTGTAGGGCAAACTCGGAAGTATCTGCAGCAATGGAGGATTTATGGACCAATAATCCATGGGGTTTGTTGATGGCAACAAAATCCTCATCTTCAAATAAGATCTCAAGCATGCCTATCGCTTTAAAGCGTCGATTAACATTCCGGCTTTTTCATCGATCTTGGAACTGATCCATACCTGTCCGAAAGCTCCTCCTCCTATGGTAATCTTTTCGCTGTTCCAATTGATCTTGGCAAGTGAAAAAAGGTAATAGTTTTCGGTGTAGGTGTAATTGTTCACAAATTCATTGACCACTTGATCTCCTACGAGCATCATGCCTAGATCTACAGCGTCCTTATGCTTGTAATCCAATTGTTTTTTTAGGATTTCTTTGGCCTTGGGTGATAGTTTTTCATTGATTTTCTCCTTGGAAGGATTGGTGAAAACCGCGACCAACATAATGACAACCCCCAATAAGGCAAAGATTCTTGTTTTACTCATAGGTACAAAAATAGATTATTTTGAAGAGATTGGATTAAAATATCAAGCCAAACAGCCAAATTGTAAGGGCATACATGGCATAAATAAACAAAATGATGGTTATGAATATAACGATACCCAGGGTGATCAGGATGTTTTTGGCACTTCCTTGATGTTTATTGTCGTAATAATGTTCCCGTAGTAGTTTGACATTTTTCTCATTGGCTTTGTTGAAGAAGTCAAAGACATTTCCAATGATGGGTATGGAACCTAAAAGTGCGTCATAAGTAACATTGAGCAGCATTTTTACGGCAACCTTACTGCTTGCTCCATTTCTGTACATCACGGATACAAGAACCAGTGAAATAATGAAGGTGGCAATCTGCCCTCCAAAAGGAATGAAGTTTAAGATGGGGTCCAGACCGAAGCGAAAGTTTCCAATGCGGAAACGACTATCCATCAGGACAGACAGTCGTTTTACCCATTGAAAGTCTTTATCAATCTTCTGTAAATTATAGGAAGGATGTTTCTCCATTGTTATTTCAGCGCGAATACGGCGTCGATATTACAGGTAAGTTTGATCGGTTTTACCTCTAGATCCAAGCCTTGTTCATTAGAATCCATTTCATTGCTCACCCCTTTGGCAGCCATGGCATACATACGTGGCTGAGGAACTAGATCATTCCAGTTCAAGCTGCTGTTATCATTGATCATGATTACCTTACCAACGTTTTCAGCATCTGCAGCAGCAAGGATTTCTGCATTTGTTCTCGCATCACGTACTGCTAGGGTTTTCAGCTCCTTTTCGATTTCTTTCTTTTGCGAATGATCGTATCCAGAGATGTTGGTGCTCTGCAGTCCTCTTGCATCTACTTCTTCCAACATTGGATTTAAGTTCTTTAGATCAGTAACCTTGATCCTATATTGTCTAGCCTGGAACAGTTCGTTGTTTTTCTTTTTGTTTTCGACATTGTAGCTATAGATATTTTGAACGGTAAAGTCCTCTTTTTTGACGCCGTTTTTCATAGCCGCATCAAAAAGTTGTTTTTCCAGTTGGTCAATAGCAACCTTTTTCTTGGTATTTCCATCTTGGTAATACTCTTTCAAAGAAATAGAAAGATAGATGATATCTGGTGTTACTTCTTTTTCTGCATAACCACGGGTTGCTACTCTCCTAGTGTTTTCCATATTATTAGTTTGGGCGCTCAATGAGGTCATCGTTCCTACCAGCGCAATTAGTGTAATTAATTTTTTCATAATATTTTTAAATAAATTGTTCATGGCAAAAACCTTTCCAAATTGTTGGCGAAAAGAAATTGCCAAATAATTTGAAAAATGTTTAGTAGATTTAACGATTAAATTTAATTGGTATTCAAAAAATAATGATACCTTTAAAAAAAAACAATAGTAATTATTATGCAAGAAGGAGTAGTAAAATTCTTTAATGAAGCCAAAGGTTTCGGTTTCATCATTCCAAATTCTGGCGAGAGTGAAATTTTCGTTCACGTTTCTGGATTAGTAGACAAGGTTCGTGAAAACGACCATGTTTCTTACGAAGTACAACAAGGTCGTAAGGGACTAAACGCGGTAAATGTAAAGCTTATCTAAAAATTAGATTCAATATATATTTATTGTGGAAGCCCGTCGAGTACCAACTCAACGGGTTTTTTCATGCCTTTAATTTCCAAAAATTTCTTCTAGGATATAGAGGGAATTAATCTCTCCAAAGTTCTCTGTATGAAGTCGATAATAGTCGATGATTTTTTGAAGGAGATAGGTCCGATCCTGTCGGTTTAGCTTAATTTTGTTACAATTCGTAAAGCTGCTTTGTAAAATTTCTCTGAAATAAGTGCTGTAGGGCTCCTGCAGGACATGAAAGTGTGCAGGTAAGCTATTTGAAAAGCGCCCTTCCATCAAATCGAAATATGGCAGATCCTGTATGATGGGTTTGAAGCCAAGGTAGTGGCTCAGTTTGGCGAGGAAGACCAGGTGATAATTTGCCAATCCCTCTTTGCTTTCATCCAACCAAATGATGGCATTTTCCAAAAATTGGAAAAGCTGTGGTTCGGGGTGTTGATGTCTTAAGACCTTATAAAGGACTTCATTCAAGAACATCGCAATGGAACTCTTGACGATATCTAGTGGGATGCTCTTGAGTGCAGGGATCTGTTGGGCTTCCTTTATTCGCTGCAGGTTGTTGTTTTCCTTATTATAAACAACCATTTCTAATAGATGAAATGGCTGGAGCATATTGAATGGGATCTTGGCCTTCGGTTTTCTAGCGCCATTGATCAGATAAGATTGCAGGCCCAAAACCTCCGTATATATCTGAGCGACAACGCTACTTTCGGAGTAGTTGGTTACTTTTAAGGTGATTCCTTTGGTTTGTTGCAGCATCAGGTTCTACCCTATTTGTTTTTCTTGGACTTCCTGTCGTCCAATATTGAGTTTCGATCGATCTTTCTGAACAAGCGATAAATAAAGGTGATAAAGCCGAATCCGAAAGAGATCACGCCGATAACCAGGAGCGGTTTATACCACATGTTGTCGGATTCCATGAGGATGGTACCATAGTAGATACAGATTATTCCCAGCAAAGTGAAAGCTAATCCTCGTATTAAATACTTGTTCATTGTGAATTGTTGAAAACTATTGTGAGCGTCGGCGTAAATAATAATGCAAAATACAGTATTTTTGTTGACTTCTGCCCTATTCCTACATTATTTTAAAATAATTCGCTAATTAATATTGTATTTCCCAAAAGAAATATAGATATTTGCACACTCGTTTCTGAGGAACGATAATTGAATTAGAACAACAATAAAAAATCGAATATCATGTCAAGAATTTGTGATTTAACAGGCAAGACGGCATTAAAGGGAAATAACGTATCACACTCGAACGTTAAGACTAAGCGTAAATTCTATCCTAATTTACAGACCAAGCGTTTTTATATTCCAGAAGAAGATCGTTGGATTACTTTAAAAGTATCTACTTCGGCTATTAAAACCATCAACAAAAACGGTATTACAGCATCTATCGACAAGTTTATTAAAAGAGGTCATATTTAATAGATAGTAGCCTGTTATATCAGCAGAAAATAGAATCATGAAATTCACCCGTGAGGGTATAAATAAAGTAAGGCAATGGCAAAAAAAGGAAATAGAGTACAAGTTATCTTAGAATGTACTGAGCACAAAGAAAGTGGTCTTCCAGGAATGTCTCGTTACATTACCACTAAGAACAAAAAGAACACAACTGAGCGTTTAGAGTTGAAAAAATTCAACCCAGTATTGAGAAAAGTAACAGTTCACAAAGAAATTAAGTAATTAACGGATTGGATCTTTAGGGTCCATATTAAAAATATTATACCATGGCAAAGAAAGCAGTTGCATCATTACAAAAAGGTGGTGGTAAAGAGTTTACCAAAGTAATTATCACTACAAAATCTGCAAAAACTGGCGCTTATACTTTCAAAGAAAGTATGGTACACAATGACAAAGTAAAAGAGGTTGTTGCTGCGGCTTCTAAATAAGCAGTTAGATATTCCTTTTTTTAAAGTTTTTCTTTAAAAATCTTATAATTAGCCGTTTTGGGAGCACCAAAAGGGCTTTTTTAGTATCCTGTATTTAAGTATCTTTGATACGATTCAGATCCTTTATCTATAACACATCCATCATGGGATTATTTGATTTTTTTAAAAAGAAGCAAGAGACACCTGAAGCTCAAGAGGCTTTGGACAAAGGTTTAGAGAAGACCAAGGAAGGTTTTTTCTCCAAGATTACGAAAGCAGTAGTAGGAAAGTCTACCATTGATGACGAAGTGTTGGATAATCTGGAGGAGGTTCTGGTTACATCTGATGTGGGCGTTACGACCACGCTGAAGATTGTAGAACGGATTCAAAAACGTGCTGCACAGGATAAATATGTCACTACCGATGACCTGAACCGTCTGTTGAAAGACGAAATCCAAGGGTTATTGGCTGAAAACAACAGTAATGACTTTGAATCATTTGAATATGGCAACCAAAAGCCATATGTGATTATGGTCGTTGGCGTGAATGGGGTAGGAAAGACCACAACCATTGGCAAACTGGCTCATCAGTTGAAGGAAGCTGGCAACAAGGTTGTTCTTGGTGCTGCTGATACCTTCAGGGCCGCTGCGGTTGATCAAATCCAATTATGGGGTGATCGGGTTGGGGTGCGTGTTGTTGCACAGCCTATGGGATCGGATCCTGCATCGGTTGCTTTTGATACAGTAAAGTCAGCCGTTGCGAATGGCGACGATGTTGCCATCATTGATACAGCAGGTAGACTTCATAATAAAGTGGGCTTGATGAACGAATTGACCAAGATCAAAAATGTGATGCAAAAGGTTATCCCTGATGCCCCTCACGAGATTTTATTGGTTTTGGATGCTTCTACAGGTCAAAATGCCATTGAGCAAGCAACGCAATTTACTCAAGCTACCGATGTCAATGCCTTGGCTTTGACAAAATTGGACGGTACTGCCAAAGGTGGTGTTGTCATAGGGATCTCGGATCAGTTTAAAATTCCGGTTAAATACATTGGAGTGGGAGAGAAGATCGGTGATTTGCAGTTATTTAACAAAAAAGAATTTGTAGACTCACTATTCAAGTAGGCTACAGCGTAATATGAAAACGAAACAATCAAAAACAGCGCCTGTACAGGCTAAACCACGTGTGAACGTGGTGACCCTAGGTTGCTCTAAAAACATACATGATAGCGAGGTGTTGATGGGCCAATTAAAGGGCAATCAGATGGAAGTGGTCCACGAAGCTTCCAATATCCAAGCTAATGATATTGTGGTGATCAATACTTGTGGTTTTATTGATAATGCCAAACAAGAATCTATTGATACCATCCTTCAATTTTCCGAATTAAAAGACCAGGGAAAAGTAAACAAAGTTATTGTGACAGGTTGTTTATCAGAACGATACAAGCCTGAACTGCAAACGGAAATCCCTAATGTTGATGCATTCTTTGGAACGAATGATCTTCCAGATCTTCTTTCCAGTATTGGTGCAGACTATAGACATGAACTGCTTGGCGAGCGTTTATTGACGACCCCTTCCCATTTTTCTTATTTCAAGATTGCGGAAGGCTGTAATAGACCTTGTTCATTCTGCGCGATCCCATTGATGCGCGGAAAGCATGTGTCCAAATCTATCGATGATCTGGTTAAAGAGGCTAAGTTCTTGGCTTCCAATGGTACCAAAGAGCTGATCTTGATCGCTCAGGACCTGACCTATTATGGGCTGGATATTTATGGAAAGCGTAATCTTTCGGATCTTTTGCGTCATTTATCGGACGTGGAAGGGATTGATTGGATACGCTTGCAGTATGCTTATCCGTCGGGATTCCCAATGGATATTTTGGATGCCATGAACGAACGTTCCAATATCTGTAATTATCTGGATATGCCGTTGCAGCATATCTCGGACCGTATGTTAACCTCCATGCGCAGGGGAACTAGCAAACAAAAGCAGATCGACCTGGTCAATAAGATCCGTGATAAAGTTCCTGATATTGCGTTAAGAACGACATTGATCTGCGGTTACCCCGGTGAAACGGAAGAGGACTTCCAGGAAATGTTGGAATGGGTAGAAGACACAAGATTTGATCGTTTAGGATGTTTTACTTATTCGCATGAAGAAAAAACGCATGCGCATAGTCTAGAGGACGATGTGTCTGAGGAGGTAAAACAGGATCGTGTGGATCAGATCATGGAGGTTCAGCAAGGAATTTCCTATGAAATCAATCAAGAAAAAGTTGGAAATACCTATAAAGTGTTGGTGGATAGGGTAGATGGCGATTATTTTATAGGTAGGACTGAATATGACTCCCCTGAGGTTGACAACGAGGTTGTATTGGAGGCAAAATCCAATTATGCCCGTATTGGTGACTTTGTTCAGGTGAAGGTTGACCGTGCTGAAGACTTTGACTTGTACGGAAATATTGTCAAATAACTATAACATTTGTGGCAAGTAGTCGGGCTTATTTTAAATTTTTGTATTTTGTATACTAAATGCCTATACATTTGTAAAAGTTTAAAAGAGGTAGATGAAAGCCACATATATTGATTACAACGACACTAATAGTTTCTCCAAAACCTTAATTGCCTATCTAAACCATAATGAGCAGCTTGCTCCATTTTATGGGAACAAACCTGATATAGCAGGTTTTAAGGATCAAATTGGCAAAAAGAAAGGGTTTGCTCATCGGGAATTATTAACTAAAATATTAACTGATCAATATGGAGACCTGCTGTCTTCCTCTCCGGAAGTGGCGCAGAATATTATCCGCTTAAAGGAAGATAACACCTATACAGTTACTACTGGCCATCAATTAAACATATTCACGGGACCTTTATACTTTATTTTCAAGATCGTGACGGCCATCAAATTGGCCCAAGATCTAAAGAAGGAATTCCCTGATCATGAGTTTGTACCGGTGTATTGGATGGCGACAGAAGACCATGATTTCGAGGAGATCAACCATACCAAGGCTTTTGGCAAAAAGATCCTTTGGGATGTGGAATCGCTTTCAGCGACCGGTCGTTTGGACACATCCAGCATAGCTGATACCGTTAAACAATACTGCAATACCTTTGGACTTTCTGATAATGCAACGGAGCTGACCGAGCTTGTAGAAGAGGCCTATCTGAAAGGATCGAGCCTGGCTGATGCAACCAGAACCTTCGTGAATTCCTTGTTTAAGCAATATGGATTGATCATAATTGATGCGGACAGGAAAGAATTGAAGAAAATCTTTGCTCCGATCATGGAGGATGATATTCTGAAAGAAAAGAGCTATAAAGCTATTGAAAAGACTTCTGAGCAATTGAAGGAGAAGGGTTTTGCTACTCAGGTCCATTCTCGGGAGATCAACTTTTTCTATCTAACGGAGGAATACCGCGAAAGGATCGTGCGTACTGAAGATGGTAAGTTTGAGATCTTGCATCAAGGGGTCTATTTTACTGAAGAAGAGATCAAGAAGGAAATCCATGCACATCCGGAAAGATTCAGTCCGAATGTGGTTATGCGTCCAATGTATGAGGAATTAATCCTTCCGAACCTGGCTTATATTGGGGGAGGCGCGGAGATAGTTTACTGGTTACAGTTAAAAGCTAATTTTGATCAGTATAAAGTTCCTTTTCCTATTTTGATTCCGCGCAACTCGGCATTGATTACTGACGATCAGATGGCGGGAAAAATATTTAGGTTAGATTTCACTTTTAAGAGCATATTCAAGCCGTCGGAGACCTTGAAGAAGGATTATGTGAAACGTATTACCAAACATAGGTTGAATCTTCAAGATGAATGGATGGAATTCAATGCTATTTTTGGAAAGATCAAGCTGAGGGCACATAAGATTGATCCGAGTCTAGGGCCAAGCACCGATGCGGTCAAAGCCCGATTGAAAAAGGCTGTCAATAACTTAGAAAAGAAGCTGTTGAAGGCTGAGAAGCGGAATCATCAGGATGCCTTGATACAGATTGATCGGATCAAGGAAAAGCTCTTTCCTGGAGGGGCCCTGCAGGAAAGGACCGATAACTTTGCTGAGCTTTACCTGAAACATGGCAAGGAATTCATTCCTGACTTGGTAAAAAGTTTTAACCCACTAGACTTTAAATTCACTATACTATATTAATATGGAAATGGAAGAGTTATTGAAGAGTAATTTCTTTAAATACTATACAGAAAAAGCTTTCTTGACTGAGAATGATTTCGAACAGCTACTTCCTTTTTTTGAGTTTAGGGAACTTTCGCACAATCAGTATATTCTGAGGGCAGGCGAGGTTTGCAAACATTTTTTGTTTGTGGAGGAGGGATTACTGCAATTTTTATCCTTGGATGAGAAAGGCGTAGAACACATCCTTCAGTTTGCACCAGAGAATTGGTTGATGGGTGATCGGTCCAGTGTTTATTTTGATGAGCCTTCCTTGTATTATATCAAGGCTATTGAGCCTAGCAAGGTCGTTTTTTTGCATCCAAAGTTCTTTTCTGAAGCAGCAAAATTACGTCTTGAGTTCGCCATGTTTACAGAAAGGTCCCTGCAAAGAAGTGTTTACTATTTACAGCGCAGGATCAACTCCCTATTGGCGATGACTGCCAAAGAGCGCTATCTGGAGTTTATCGAACTTTACCCTAACCTCTTATTGCGCGTGCCACAATGGATGATTGCATCTTATTTGGGGATTACTCCGGAAAGTTTGAGTAGGGTAAGAAGAGAGATAGCAAAGGACAGTTTTTAATAGCTGAGGTTAAAAAACCTCAGCCATCATACATCTGGCGCTGCCGCCACCATATTTTTCAATACTAAACAAAGGAGCATGGGCAATCCTGCCGTGCTTCTCCAGGGCTTCAATCTGTTCTTCTTCAAAGGATTCGAATGCCTGCGAGCTCATGCAGATTACTGGATCTCCATCAATGTTCCTGACTTCCAAGATATTTCCTGCAAAATGGTTCATTTGATCTTCGGTGATCTCAATGATCTCCTTGCCTGATTTTTTTAAGGTAGAAACGACCAGCTCTCTTTCCTCAGGATTCCTGATTACCTCCAAACAGATTACGCTGAAGTTTGTACCTACCGACATCATCACATTGCTGTGGTAAATGGGCAGGTAAGCCTCGCCAACCTGTTGGGTGGAATGGAAAACCAATGGGGTATAGCCTTGATCTTTGCAGAAAATATGAAATAGTTCCTCATTCGCACGATCCGACAGGGAGCAATAGGCAATCTTGTTGACCCTATCCAAGATCATGGATCCCGTGCCTTCCAGGAACTTGTTCTGGTCTTCATAGGTGCTGTAGTCCTGGACCGTCTCGTAGTGTATTCCGGCCTGATCCAGCTTTCCTAAATAGTTCAATTGCCTTTCATTTCTCCTGTTTTCAGCGAACATGGGATAGATAATGCTCTTATTGACATGGAATGAGATCACATTATTGGGGAATATACTGTCCGGAGTATCTAATTTACCCGGATCTTGAACCACAAAAACCTTGATTCCGGCATTTTTAAGGACCTTGACAAAGTTGTCAAACTCGGTAACGGCCAGGTCGGAAAGCCTGTCATTCCGTTCATTTTTTGCTTGGAAGAAGTTATTGACAGCCGTTTCTTCGTTTCTTCGGAAGTAGAACGGTCTGACCATTAGGATTGTATTGGTGGTTTGCATGGTTATTTTCTGATTAAGGGTAGGGTAGAGCATCGTAGGAGCCCTTCTTGCTTGCCGATTTCGTGATAAGGGATTTCTTCCACAATGAAGTTTTGATTCCTTAGCCAATTGTTCAGCCTGGTAAATCTTTCCTCCGTAACAACGACTGTAGGCGAGATGGAAAACACATTCGAGTACATCTGGTACATTTCATCAGCTGTAATCTGGAATACATTTTCTTCCGAGAACAAGGACAGCAGAAAATGGAAATCTTTTTGGTTCCTGAAGCCTCCAGGGTATATGATTGCCTTGTTTTCTCCTACCGGTTGAAAGCAACAATCCAGGTGTAAAGCATTAGACCTGGGGTCCGTCATGGATTTAATCAGGTCAAAACCCATCACCGTTTTGTTGGGGAATTTTTCCTTTAGGAATTCAACTCCTTGCAGGTTTGTTCTTGCTGTATTGATATCAGAATAATCCGGACCAGTGTAGGTACCGATAAAAATATAATCTTTCCAGAGGATGACATCACCACCTTCCATGTGAATGTGGTCAGGTGCGGTGATAAGTTTGCCGGGATCGATCTGGTCGATGATGTACAAGATTGCTTCCCATTCTTCTGCTCTGTCGGGCAGGATATTGGATTTTACGAAATAATCGTCAATTACAAAACCTATATCTCTGGTAAAGATTTGATTAAGGTTGGGGATTGTTTCCGGACGATAGACTTCAACAGCATATTTTTTGAGAACTTGCTGGAACTGCTCAAGTTCATGAACCATGTCTGGTTCGGTGGGGTAAGTACCTGCGAGGATATGTTCCAGTGACTTGGGGTCATAAGCTTCTTCGGCTGTCGGGGTGGGGCCGTTATCATTGGCAATCCCCAGTATTACAGCTGACAAGCGATCGGATTCATTCCTCACGTTTAATTTAAGCATATAATTTATTAATTGATTTAGGCCTAAATTAGTAAAGATTCCCATCTTAAAAATACCTGCGAAAATTATTGTAAATATTTAACAGCAAGTGCTTTAATGGTGGAATTAAAGTATTAAAGCAGGGGTGTTCAATGCAGAAAATGGAATGTTTTTAAGGTTTGTTTGCAGTTTTTTTAATAGGTGTGTCACATTATCCCGAAAGTAGCATATCCTAATGCTGAAATGGTTTTAGGTCTTTCAAAGCAAAAGGGCTGAAAGACTGTTACATTGATAAAATATTGCCGCTATTGTTGTTTGGAATTTAAAGAAATGTGCAATCGATTGATGTGTTAATAAAAGTTTTTCGAGCAGGTCGACTCCTTAAAATTACCTATAAAAAGCGTATCTTTGCACATCTAAATTTTTACAGAGAAATCCTGTTGAAATATTTTGGATAACAGATAGTTAATCAGTCTCAAAAGTTACAATTAATACTTAAAATGAGTAACATATTTTACCAAGAAAAATTTGAGGATCGCCATAATGGTCCAAGTTCTGCGCAAGTAGAGGAAATGTTGAACGTGCTTTCAGTAGGTTCTTTGGATGAATTGATCGATCAGACCGTTCCTGCACAGATTCGTAAGAAACAAGCTTTGAACCTTCCTCCAGCACTTAGTGAGGTTGCGTATTTGGAAAAAATAGCTCAAATAGCTGAAAAGAACAAGGTATTCAAATCCTATATCGGTCAGGGATATAATGATGTGATCCTTCCGGGAGTTATTCAACGTAACGTTTTTGAAAATCCAGGATGGTATACTCAATATACGCCTTACCAAGCGGAAATCGCTCAGGGACGTTTGCAAGCCTTATTGAACTTCCAAACCATGGTTTCTGACCTTACTGGTTTAGAGATTGCAAATGCTTCGTTACTGGATGAGGCTACTGCTGCAGCTGAAGGTATGTTCATGTTGTACAGCACACGTAAAAACAAGGATGCAAATGTTTTCTTGGTGACTCCAAATGTGTATCCTCAAACCTTGGATGTATTGCAAACAAGGGCCGTTCCTTTCGGTGTTGAGATCAGGGTTGCAGATTTAACTGTAGAGAACCTAACGGACGATGTGTTTGCCACATACATCCAATATCCAGCAGCTGATGGTACGGTAAATGATTATAAAGAATTTTCTGCTTATGCCCACGATAAAGACATCACGGTATGCGTAGGTACAGACTTAATGTCATTGGCATTGTTGACTCCTCCGGGAGAATGGGGTGCGGATGTCGTTGTAGGTAACTCGCAACGTTTTGGTGTACCTATGGGATTCGGTGGACCTCATGCTGCTTTCTTCGCAACTAAGGACACTTATAAACGTAATATTCCAGGAAGAATCATCGGTGTTACTTCTGATTCCAATGGTGAATACGCTCTGCGTATGGCTCTTCAGACCCGTGAGCAACACATCCGTAGAGATAAAGCTTCTTCAAACATCTGTACAGCACAGGCGTTGTTGGCTATCATGGCTTCATTCTATGCAGTTTACCACGGTCCAAAAGGAATCAAAAATATCGCTTCCCGTATCAATGACTTGACGAAATTAGCTGATAAGGCTATCCAGGCATTGGGTTACGAACAAGTTAATGAATCATACTTTGATACCCTACGTTTTGACGTGGGCAAAGAAGTTGATGGCTTGAAGAGCGAAGCTTTGAACCATGAGCTAAACTTCTTCTACCAAGACGGTACAGTTGGTATCTCTATCGATGAGACCACTACTTTTGATGATATCCAAACCATCGTGAAAGTATTTGCTAAGGTAAAGGGCAAGCACATTACCGATGTTGACATGGATGGAATCGTTAAGGAATTAGGAACTTCTATTCCAGAACACTTGGAAAGATCTTCTGAGTACTTGACTCACCCAGTATTCAATAGCTATCACTCCGAGAGTGAAATGCTTCGTTATATCAAATCTTTGGAGGCAAAAGACCTTTCATTGTGCCATTCCATGATTCCTTTGGGATCATGTACCATGAAATTGAACGCAACGACAGAGATGGTTCCAGTTACTTGGGCTAGATTCGGTGGATTGCACCCATTTGCACCTGTTGACCAAACTTCAGGTTACATGCAATTGATCAATGAATTGAACGATTGGTTATGTGAAATCACAGGATTTGCCAAGATGTCTTTCCAACCAAACTCTGGTGCACAAGGTGAATACGCTGGATTAATGGTAATCCGTGCTTACCACCACAGCCGTGGAGATTTCGATAGAAACATCTGTTTGATCCCTGCATCTGCACATGGTACCAACCCTGCATCTGCTTCTATGGCAGGCTTGAAGGTCGTTGTCGTTAAATGTGACGATCGTGGTAATATCGATGTGGAAGATTTGAAAGCAAAAGCTACCGAACATGCAGCTCACTTGAACTCCTTGATGGTGACCTATCCGTCGACTCACGGAGTATTTGAAGAGCCAATTGTTGAAATCTGTAATATCATCCATGAGAATGGTGGTCAAGTATATATGGACGGTGCAAACATGAATGCTCAGGTAGGGTTGACTAGCCCAGGCTTCATCGGAGCAGACGTTTGTCACTTGAACTTACACAAGACTTTCTGTATTCCTCACGGTGGTGGAGGTCCAGGTATGGGTCCAATCGGTGTAGCAGAGCACTTAGTTCCTTTCTTGCCTAACCATGAGATCATTGAGATCTCTGGAGAAGAAGGGATTTCAGCTGTTTCAGCGGCTCCATTCGGTTCAGCTTCTATCTTGGTCATCTCGCATGCTTACATCGCTATGATGGGCGGAGAGGGCCTTACAAACGCTACCAAGACTGCCATCTTGAATGCCAACTATATCAAAGCTCGCCTAGAGCAACATTACCCAGTATTATATGCTGGTGCCAATGGTCGTTGTGCACACGAGATGATCTTGGATTGCCGTGGATTTAAGAACGTTGGAATCGAGGTTGCTGACATCGCTAAGCGTTTGATGGACTATGGTTTCCACGCTCCAACAGTATCCTTCCCAGTTGCTGGTACCTTGATGGTTGAGCCTACGGAATCAGAATCAAAAGCAGAATTAGATAGATTCTGTGATGCATTGATCGGTATCCGTGCCGAGATTGCTGCAGTTGAGAATGGAGAGGCAGATCAAAAAGACAACGTTTTGAAAAATGCACCACATACCGCTAGAGTGGTTACAGGTGATGAATGGGATAGACCATATTCTCGTCAGACTGCAGCTTATCCTATCGAATACTTAAGAGTAAACAAATTCTGGCCTTCAGTGGGTCGTGTGAATGATTCTCAAGGAGATAGAACATTAATCTGTTCATGCCCTCCGATGGAAGCATACGCAGAGATCTAAGAAGATCTGAAAATATAAAGAACCTGAAAAGCCTTTGCTCAAAACTGAGCAAAGGCTTTTCTATTTCTTGTAGAAAATCAGGTTAACCTCCTAAAACATGGCATTTCTGTTATGTTTTTACTATTTTAGGTTTTCAATTAAATCTGATTTTGAACATGAAAACCTACCTATCTCTATTATCGATTCTTGTATTATTCCTTTTAGGTACTCAATTTGCAGAAGCACAAAAGAAGCTGTTCCAATTTGGAGTGGAAAAGAGCTTTGACGAATCCATCTTAAACGCCAAAACCAAGGGCAAGGCTATCCAATGGATTGATGTCAATACCTCCGATACCACTTGGAAGGCGAAAGGAAACCTTCTTCAGAACAGCGGTAATCCGATAGGTGTAGTACGTTCGGAGAAGATGTATGAGAACTTTATCATGCATGTCGAGTGGAGACATCTGGAGAAAGGCGGCAACTCCGGGATTTTTGTATGGTGCGATGCCAAGGCAGATCCGAAAAGCAGGCTTCCGATGGGAATGGAAGTGCAGATGTTGGAGTTGGACTGGGTAAATATCAATGCAGTAGATGGCAAGCAACAGCCAATTGCCTATGTCCACGGTGAATTGTTCGGAGCCGGAGGGATGACCGCATCACCAGACAACCCAAGGGGCGAAAGGAGTAAGTCTTTAGAAAACAGGTGCCTCGGAGTAGGAGAGTGGAATAAATACACTGTTGTCTGTGTGGACGGGACAGTGAAATTAGCGGTTAATGGTAAATTCGTAAACAGTATCAGGCTTGCCTCCAAACGAAAAGGTTATCTTTGTTTAGAAGCTGAAGGGGCTAAAATGGAATTCAGGAACCTTCAGGTTATTGAATTGGAACCCGGAATGGATCGCCCAGAGTTTGTGGTTGATCCCTTGTAAGAGAATGTTTAACAAAAGGATATGATCAAGAAATACATTATTTATTTTTCGGTTGCTGCATTGGTAAGTTCTTGTGGCGGAGGGAAGTATGCCAGCACAGAAAAGATATATAAAAAGAAAGCCAAAGATTTCTCGGAGCTTTATAGGGAAGCCCCTGTAAAGGGACAGGTAGAAAAGATTGCGGCCAACAATAAGGAATGGATTGCTTCAACCAATTTTGGTGTCCGCAAGCCAAACTATGTGATGATCCATCACACCGCTCAAAAGGACCTGGACCAAACCGTCAGGACCTTCCATAATGAAAAAGTGGGCGTAAGTTCACACTATGTCATCGGTAGGGACGGAAAGATTGTTCAGATGGTCAACGACCTGTACCGTGCGCACCATGCAGGTTTGGGAAGATGGGGAAATGACACCGACTTGAACTCCTCTTCCATCGGTATTGAATTGGATAACAACGGTATCAGTGACCCATGGCCAGAAGTGCAGATCAACGCCTTGGTCCAATTGCTTTCCTACCTAAAGGAAACCTATAAAATTCCACAGGCAAACTTTATTGGACATATGGACTATGCCCCAACCAGAAAGAACGACCCTTCGAGGTTCCCATGGAAGGTATTGGCAGATAAAGGTTTTGGATATTGGTATGATGATGTCTTGGAAGATCCTCCAATGGGCTTTGATCCTAAGATTGCATTAAGGATCATTGGTTATGATGTGAAGAACCTAGATGCCGCTATCAAGGGATTTAAGCAGCACTATACCCAAATGGATGTCACAAGTGCCAACCTCACTGAACATGACCTCAAGATCCTTTATTCGATCTTTAAGAAATTTTTATAGGAGTATTTAGTACCTAGTATTTAGTATTTAGACTTAGGGAGTCCTACCTGTCTAAATACTAAATACTAGGTACTAAATACTCAAAAGAAAAGGACGATTTAGGTCTAAATACTAAATACTTACTACTAAATACTATTTAAACAGTCTTAACGAATTTCTCATCGTAGTTCTCGATATCAACAATGTATCTGTTGTTGATCAAGAAATCAAACAATGGTTTCGCTTCTGGAGAAACAGGAAGGTTTTTCGTCGTAACGATCTTCTCTGATTTTTTATCCAAATATGGGTAAGCATAAAGCTTAACGTTCTTGCTAAACATACCTGAGATATAGCTCAACAGCTCATTGGTATAGTTTTCCTTATTGTAATTATCCGAATTGAAGATGTTTTTCAAGTTGGAAACGTTGGTTGCAATACCAACATGTTTCGGCTTGAAGGTCTGAACGAATTCAGCCAGGTGGTTATTCCTTCTGAAGTTGGATACCAAGATATTGTTACCTGTAGAACATAGGTATTCAGCACGTTCAGCGAAGTAGATCAGATCCTCATCTGAAATCACGCTGTTTTCATCCAGCACATTCCCCATCAATACCTCAATCAGCACGACTGTATTCTCTGGAACCGCCTTTGTGTTCTTCAAGAACTCTTCTACGGCCAAGTTAAACAGGTCAAAGTTCGGATTGGACTTCTGACGATACTTCGTACGTAGGATAATGATGTTCTTTTTATAAAGATAATCCTTGATTTGGGCAGCCTTTCCATCTGGTTTGAAGATCGCTGCTTTCGAGAAACCTTTTGCGATCAGGTATAGGTTCAATAAGCGCTCATTTGCATTCGCGAAAAGAGGCCCTGAAACCTTAACCAGGTCAATTTCTACCGAGCCTACAGATAGATTGTCCACTAGGGACTCGATCATCGTCTGCGGGTTCTCTGCGTAATAATAGGCGGCAAAAACAAGGTTTACACCTAAAATACCAAGGACTTTGGTCTGCAATCTATTGTCACTGTCCAATAACCTGACGTGGATGATGATATCGTTGGTCGGTCCATCCACTTCATGTTGGAATCGGATTCCGATCCATCCATGGGGTTCATTGGTTTTCGTAAAATTCAATGTGGTTACTGTATCGGCAAAAGCAAAGAATTTTTTACTGCTGTATTTCTCACCCTGAAGGCGCTCTGTTAGGAGGCTATACTCATGGTCAAGCATTTTGGTCAGTCGGGTCCGGCTCACGTATCTTCCGGACTCTTCGATACCATAGATGGCATCGGAGAATGCCATATCGTATGCAGAGATGGTCTTTGCAATGGTTCCAGACGCTGCACCTGCTTCAAAGAAATTACGAGCGACTTCCTGTCCCGCGCCAATTTCTGCGAATGTACCATAAATATCAGCGTTAAGATTGATTTTAAGCGCTTTGCGCTTGGTTTCGTAAATTTCTCTTGCCATGCGGCAAAGGTACGAAAATAGCGTCAATAATTGTGTAAAGAGGTTGGTATAAAGAATAAAGTTAGGCGAGATTATAGCTCGCCTAACTTTTTCAATGTATAGAATAGGGCAGAGCTATGCAGCGCCTGTCCGATTTTATTGTCAAAAAGGAATTGTTTTGCCTCTTCCAGGTCCATCAATACCACTTCAATATCCTCCGAAGGGTCTAGGTCCTGTTCCTGCACTTTTCTTCCGCCGGTCAAGAGGTAGGTATAGGTTATATTTCCCGAAGTCGCTGGATTGGCAAATAGCTCACACACATAGCTGATATCATCAAAGGCATAACCCGTTTCTTCCAACAGCTCCCGTCTTGCCGCAATCTCAGGATCCTCGTTATCTTCAACCACGCCCGCTGGAAGCTCAACCATGATCCTGCCGGCACCATGACGGTACTGCTTGACGAAGATAACCTGATTGTCTTCCGTCAGAGCAACCATATTTACCCATGTAGGGTATTCCAGTACGTAGTATTCCTCTTTTATGTTGCCATTGGGCATCTCTAGCTTATCGACGCGTAGAGTGGCCCAAGGGCGTTGAATAATGTATTTCGAATCAATCGTTTTCCACTTCTCCATTAATCTTTCACTATATCAGCCATCATCAATCTCACTTTATCATCCAAACGGTTTGAAATCTGACCAAACTCAGAGGTAAACTCCAGATTCTCCCTTACCGAACAATAGAATTTAATCTTTGGCTCCGTTCCAGAAGGTCTGGCAGAAATTACATCGCCATCTTTGGTGATAAACTGAAGCACATCGGATTTAGGAAGGTCAATTTTAGACTTCTTACCTGTTGCCATATCCGTCGCTTCTGAAGTTTCGTAATCCCTAACCTCAACCACCTCGATATCGCCCAACGTTTTTGGAAGGTCAGCACGTAGATCAGCCATCATCTGTTTGATCTCATCAGCTCCAGCCTTGCCTTTTTTAGTTAGGGAAATCAGTTTCTCTTTGTAATAGCCATAGTCCAAATAAAGCTTCAACAAGACATCGTACAGAGATTTACCCTGACTTTTGAAATAGGCAGCCATCTCCGAGATAAAGGCACATGAGTTGACTGCATCCTTATCACGCACTAAATCGCCAACCAAGAAACCGTAGCTCTCTTCACCGCCCACTAGATAGGTTTCCTTGCCTTCCAGTTTCGTCATGACCTCTCCGATAAACTTGAAGCCTGTTAAGGTCTCATAGCTTTTCACATCAAATGATTTCGCGATATCCGAGAATAGGTTCGAAGTAACGATGGTTTTTACGATATATTGGTTTGCCTTTAGCTGACCAAGGTCCTTCTTCGAAGAAAGCACATAATAGGTCAACAAGCTACCGATTTGGTTACCATTGATCAATTGGAATTCGCCTGATGGCAATTTGATCGCCACACCCACGCGGTCCGCATCAGGGTCTGTTGCCATAACCACATCAGCATCGATTTCCTGACCCATGGCCATTGCTTTAGACATAGCTTCTTCCTCCTCAGGGTTTGGGTAAACCACCGTAGGGAAGTTACCGTCTGGCTTAGCTTGGTCCTCAACAACCTGAACGTTCTTGAATCCCCATGCTTCCAACATCTTTGGAACGATGGTGATACCTGTTCCGTGGATTGGTGAATAAACGATCTTCAGGTCGCTCTGCTCCTTAACGGCTTCAGGATGTATGCTCAATTTCTTGTTCGCATCTATATAGAGTTGGTCAAAGTCTTCTCCCACCAAGTGGATATTCTTCTTAACTCCCTCAAATTTGATCTCTTTCACAGAAGAGATCGCATTCACCTCAGTGATTACATTTTTATCATGTGGAGCAACCAACTGTCCACCATCATTCCAATATGCCTTATATCCATTGTATTCCTTTGGATTGTGCGATGCGGTCAACATCACCCCGCCTTGACATTTGAAATGGCGTACAGCAAAGGAAAGCATCGGTGTAGGTCTCAATTCCTTGAACAGATAGACCTGAAATCCATTAGCTGAAAAAACATCAGCAACCAGCTGACCAAATTCTTGCGAATTGTTTCGGCTATCATAGGATACCGCAACCTTGATTTCCTGATCTGGGAATTGCTTGATCAGGTAATTCGCCAAGCCCTGGGTCGCTTTTCCGATCGTGTATTTGTTCATCCTATTGGATCCCACGCCCATTATGCCGCGAAGACCACCCGTACCGAATTCCAGTTCCTTATAGAACGAATCCAATAATTCTGTCTCTTCCTTGTTGTCGACCAATGCCTTTACTTTGGAAACGGTGTCCTTATCGTATTCATCCGTTTGCCATTGATTGATTCTTCCTTGTGTTTCTTTATCTAGAGTACCCATGTGGTTACATTTTTTAAGGTAAATATATTAGTGTAATTATTAATTAGGCATCGCAGTTGCCATAAGAACGGTCCAGTACAGTTACATACCAAGAGCCTTCAAACTGTTTAACATGGAAAACCAAAAAGTGTTCATCCGTCGGGTTTAAAATAACGCGATAACTGCCATCTTCTAATTTGGAAACCCTTTCCAAGGTCTTATCATCGTACTTAGCTCCATTGAATTCCCCTTGGTACTTCATGATGGTATCCAGCAGATGCGTCACGCTGGTTGCGGTCGTATCGCTAGAGAAACCATATTTGGTCCATTTATCCGTATCACATAGAAATTCAGGCAATGCCTCAAAGGTCAAGGTCTTGTCGTTTTCAAAAGTAGTATAGGGATAGGATTCGGGAACAGGATTTTGAACATCAAAGCTGTCCACTAATTTGAATTCATCCATCACCCCAGGACGATAGATGATGGCAAGTCCATGCTCAGGATGGATCAAGGCATTGACCTTTTCATTGTCTTGGCTAAGGTAGGCACGCACAAACCTTGTAATCACCTCCGAAATCTGTTGGATCTCCTCAGGTTGGTTCAGGCTTGCTCGGGTGACCGTGTCCTGATGGGCTGTTGCTGTTTTTGATGAGTTATTACAGGAACCTAATAGCACAATAAAGGCCAATAGTCCCACTGCGTAATTTTTGATCATGATTATTTGTTGTTTTTCCGGATAGTTTGCTCGATTGTATCCCACATTTCTGAAGGGATGGCCTCCATGCCATTCATCTGACCGGCTCCTTGTAGCCATTCTCCTCCGTCTATGCTGATTATCTCGCCATTGATATAACCTGCAAAATCAGATATCAAGAAAGCTGCCAAGTTTGCCAATTCCTGATGTTCTCCAACACGTTTTAATGGAACTCGGTTCTTAAAGTCAAATTTCTGGGCCAATTCGCCAGGTAGTAGGCGGTCCCAAGCCCCTTTGGTAGGAAATGGTCCGGGAGCAATCGCGTTATGACGGATGCCATATTTTCCCCATTCAACTGCCAAGGATTTGGTCAAGGTCACCACACCGCCTTTAGCAACGGCCGATGGTACCACATAGCCCGAACCTGTGAAGGCATAGGTCGTCACGATATTCAGTACGTTTGCTGCCTGTTTCCTTTCGATCCAGTGCTTGCCAAACTCCAAAGTACAGTTCACCGTACCTTTTAGGACGATATCGATAATGGTAGAAAAAGCATTTGCAGATAAACGCTCGGTTGGCGAGATAAAGTTCCCCGCGGCATTGTTCACCAATACATCAACCTGCCCGAAGATCTCGATGGCTTTCTCGCGCACAAGTTTTATCTCCTCCGTATTCCTGATATCACAGGCAACAGGTAATACTGGGTTTCCGGTCTTGGCCTGGATTTCTTTGGCAGTTTCTTCCAGAACATCCAGTTTACGGCTCGTGATGACCACGTTGGCCCCCAATTCCGAAAAATAGACGGACATCGCCTTCCCCAATCCAGTTCCACCACCGGTTACTACCACTGTTTTACCTTTCAGGGCGTCCTGCTGTAAAGCTCCTTGTACTGCCATATTTATGATTTTTTAGTGAGATTGTCGATTATTGCTTTCAAGATTGCCCTTGTGGACGGTGCCCACCAGCGCTCTAGGACCTGCTCAATGGCAGCCCCCTTGGTTTCTTTTACCTGCTGCAAGAGATGCTTGCGGATATTCAACTTCGAAGCCCTCCATGCGTTGGGCTCAAACTGCAGGTATTGCTTGGCCTTTCTGGCTGCAGTCGTCTGGATGCGGTCAAAATCAACGACCTCATCAACCAAACCTGCGTTCAAAGCCTCCTGCGGAGTCAATAGCTTGCCTTCCAATAAGAATCGCGCCGCATTGCCTGAACCGATCCAAAAGGCATAAAGTTCAAAAATACTGCTAGGGACAATGATGCCTACTGGCACCTCATTTAATCCGATGATATATTCTCCAGCCGCCATTACTCGGTAATCGGAGCAAAGGGCCAACACACAGCCTCCTGCTGGACTATGTCCTGTAACCGCCGTGATAAAAGGCTTAGGGAAAGAGACCAGTTCTTCGATCAGGTCAATGAACTTTTCCCAAAAGGCCTTCATCTGTGCCTCGTCGTATTGAAAGAGCGTGATCAGGTCCAGGCCTGAAGTAAAGAAACCTTCTTTACCTTGAAGGACAACGGCAAAAACGGATGGATCTTCCTTTAGGGATCTGAATGTAGTCGTGATTTCCTCGATCATTTCCAGATGCATGGCATTGGATTTTCCTCGATCTAATTGAATGTAACAGATGTTCTCTGATACTTGAGTATTTAAGAATGTACCCATATGAATTCCATTTGTTAAGTATGGAAATTTACGGAAAAATTAGACGTTATGATAAAAAATTAGCGCTTATTATAAGGTAATGTGGAGATATATTGATGTTAGAATAAGATTATCAAAAGAATAGGCCCAAATGAATGGGCCTATCTCTATTATTTAACTTCAAACTCTATTATCCTTCTCAATATCCTGCCATTGAAGTCCAAGCCCTCAATGATCATTCTATAGGTTCCAGCCTCATCCGAAGTGTAAAAATCAAAATGAGCAATTCCCTTTTCATTCGATACTATCCCCGGTTCCCAGTGTATCGTCGTTCTAAGGTCCGTTTGGAACTGGCTTTCCGAATTCGTTTCATAGACAGGTTTGTAAAATTCCTTGGTCAAAGATATTCCTCTTGGCGAAATCGAAAGGATTCCCGTTGGCTGATAGGCCGAACTACGTGCGTCCCTGCCTGTTTTGGACGTGATAATGATCAAACCATTGCCGCCGTAGCTACCGTAGATGGAGGTGTAATTAATGTTCCGGAGCACCTCGACGCTCTGTATATCGATGGGGTTGATGCTGGATAGCATATCACCTTCCACATACATCCCATCTATCACCAGCTGCATCGGTCCATTGCTACGCGTGCTGTAAGGAATTCCTCCACGGAATACCACACCGGTCAGCCTGCCGTTTAGACACATCTCCAAACTAGGGCAGGTAGTAAGGTCTTCCGCTGTCAATACCTGATCCGCATTGCCAGAACCATTGAGGTTGGACGAATTGGCGGCCGCTTTCGGACGTTGTGCCCGCACGGTAACCTCTTCAATCTGGAATACCTTTTCCATGATCCCTTTTTTCTCCAATTGCTCATAGAACTTTTTGCTGGCCAGCAATTGATCCGCATTCAGTTTGTTGATGTCATTCAAGATCAAGGGCAGGTTCTTTCCGAAGTTTATGGCAGGCTCCTTAAAAGGGTTCGCAATGATGTCCACAAAGTTTTTCCCCTTATCATTCCTTGCCGACAATAAAAACTTGACACTGTCCGGAAACAACAGGTTCTTAAAGGCAAACTCACCTTCCGCATTCGCCGTGGTATCCAGGTAATCCATAAAGTTATTCGTGGATATCAGCTGTATTTTCGCATTGGGAACCGGTGCCTTTCTGCCCACCTTATTGATGCTCCCTTTGATGGTAATCCCTTTCTCTTCATCGAACTCCGCTTTTGAATTGCTGAGCGAGTCCAATTTATTGATCGAAATCTTCCTCCAACCCTGCGTCAACATCAGGTTGTCCAGATCCGCCGCCTTGACCGTACCATCGGCATTGAAGTAGAAACTTGGCTTCTCAATGAAACCTTTGATATCTGCATTTAAAAAGAGCGAGCTTAGTATGCTCACCGAGTTGGGAACATCATCGCTGTAGTTCTTTAGGTTAACGACAGAAGCCGATAATGCAGAGAAGCGAATGCTATCCTCCGTATTCCCAATGGTAATCTCCGTGTTCACCTTTTCCCTTAAGCCATAACTGTTCTTGTTCAATTTCACTTCAGCGGGTAAAATGGACTTTTTATTATAGTTGAATATAGCCCTTTCAGAAAGAGGTAGAAAATCCTTGTTCAGCAAACTCACTGTCAGAACACCCATAGGCAGGTCCTTACGCGGCACATTGAACAGGACATTCGCCTGGCCGGCCTTATTCTTGGCCATATAGTAAATCTTGCCTAGATGTTGCACAATGAGGTAGAGTTCCTCATTGTTTATCTTCCCTTCAGCTATATTGACCTGTGCAAAGACCTTATCCGAGTTGCTGTTGTTGATGGCCAAGGAGATATTGTTTCCGGAAACCGCATCTATACTGATGGTCTTTTGGCTGCCATCCTCAAATTTAGTCTGTATCTGGTAGCTTTCACCCTCCTCAAAATAACAGGGTGCAGAACCCATTCCCAGTTCGTTGGTGCTCAGCACGGCTGCGGTATCTTGTTTCGAATTGATGATCGTGATATCCGCCTTTATGCCCAATCCTTGCGGATTCAAGGTCTTAATAGCTATCCTATTCAGTTCATTGCTGACGATTTGCCCGCCCTCCATAAAATACTGGACCGAATTCCCAGAATCAAAGGCATTCGTATTGATCAGTTTCTTGACAATGGATCCATCTAAGTTCTTGAAACGAATCGAAAGCGGTTTCCCCCGATTTTTATCGGTCACCTTGATCCTGATGCTCCCATCAGGCTGCATGGACTCCCGACCTCGGTCGACTACCTTATCCCCGTCCATAACCGTATAGCCAACAGAAGTCTTTTCCCAACTTTTGTTTTCTGGGTTTTCGAAATTTAAGAGATAGAACTCATTTTCCCCCTCCTTGATAAGCTTGCTGCTGCCAATGATATTGTCCGAACGGACATTACCGATATTCAGCACCTTCTCAAAATAATAGTCAGAACTGCTGTTCCGCATCCAATTGCTGTACGCCCGCATGCGGTATGAACCTTCTACCAAGGTGTCCGCAAGCAACATATCGCCTACAGATACGCCCGTAAACAGGGAATTGATCTTTTGTGACACAATCTCGCCCGTCGGGCTGATCAATTCCACATAGGCAATATTGGATAGAATGGAGAGTTGATTTTCCAGTCCGATCGTCGAATAGATTTTGTACCAGACGGTTTCTCCGGCACCGTAATTATTGCGGTCGGTTTGGATGTGGATCTTTTCCTGAGGGAATTTTCCTGCATACAGATCCATCTTTTCTTGAAAGGATTCTGAAGTTTGAGCAGCTAGTGGATTAAATAAACTGATAAAACACAGGAAAGCCAAGATGGCTGTGAGTTTCTTCATAATTAAGTCGGCTAAATCCTTATAATTATACGAAAATTTGTAAAGAATCTATGTAAATATTTTTTTTGGGAGCGGATTTCTCATCTGCTTCAATATCTTTGCGGTATGAATATTCTGATCATCGGCTCTGGAGGTAGAGAGTCTGCCTTTGCCTATAAAATCTCGCAAAGCCCTAAACTAAGCAAATTATTTATCGCTCCTGGAAACGCAGGAACTGGACAGTACGGTGAAAATGTACCTCTAAAAGTGACCGACTTTGAAGGAATCGCTGATTTTGCTTTGAAAAACCAAGTGCAAATGATCGTGGTAGGTCCAGAAGAACCATTGGTGAAAGGTATTCATGACTTCTTCCTTTCTAGGGAAGACCTAAAAGATATTGCCATTGTCGGCCCGCAACAAGAAGGCGCCCAGTTGGAAGGATCCAAGGATTTCTCCAAGGAATTTATGATCCGCCACAATATCCCAACCGCTGCTTTCAAATCCTTCAATAAAGAAAACCTAGAAGAAGGCTTGGCATACCTAGATACCCAAAATCTTCCTATCGTTTTAAAGGCTGATGGATTGGCGCAAGGAAAAGGCGTATTGATCATCGATAATTACGAAGAAGCGAAAACGGAACTGAAGGCCATGATCAATGATGCTAAATTCGGTGCCGCTAGTGATGTCGTGGTCGTAGAAGAATTCTTGAAAGGTATAGAACTTTCAGTTTTCGTATTGACCGACGGGAATGATTATAAGGTATTGCCTTCCGCAAAAGATTACAAACGTATCGGCGAAGGGGATACAGGATTAAATACAGGCGGTATGGGTTCGGTATCACCGGTTCCTTTTGCAGATCAGGCATTTTTGGACAAGGTAGAGAGCCGCATCATCAAACCTACCGTAGATGGACTGAAAAAGGATAACATACCTTACAAGGGCTTTATCTTTATCGGACTGATGAATGTAGACGGGGAACCGTTTGTAATTGAATACAACGTGCGTATGGGCGATCCTGAAACAGAATCGGTATTGGTTCGTATCGAATCTGACCTCGTTGACCTATTGGAAGGTGTAGCCAATGAAGACCTGGCAACGCGCTCTTATACCGTAACCAATAAAACTGCAGCAACCGTAATGATTGTTTCCGGTGGTTATCCAGGAAATTACGAAACTTGCAAGCTGATCACAAACATCGAAAACGTGAAAGAATCCATCGTATTCCATGCCGGAACTAAACTTGATGGTCAGAATGTACTGACTGCCGGAGGTAGGGTTCTAGCCGTTACTGCACTAGAAGATGACCTATTCTCCGCTTTGCAACAGGCAACCGCTGACGCTGGACGCATCTTTTTCCAAGGAAAGTACTTCAGAACCGACATCGGATTCGATCTTATATAAAAATATCGGTTTAAAAGCCAATGAGTTATATTTTTGCCAGTGAAAATATTTTGGAAGAATAGATAAAGCTTCTATATTTGCATCACCAAAGCAAAATGGCCCGTTCGTCTAGGGGTTAGGACGCAAGATTTTCATTCTTGAAACAGGGGTTCGATTCCCCTACGGGCTACGGGAAAAAGCGACTTGAAAAAGTCGCTTTTTTTGGTTTTGGGGGATTGTATACTGCGCAAAATTTAAATGGTTTTGGATAATATCTCTTCCAAAATCTATGTCTTGGCCATCTGAAGATTGTCCAACGATACTTACCTGATTTTCATATCTGTTTCTTTTTAATTTATTGAGATTTTCAGCTGAGAGTAAATAAAATTAGGGAAATCAGTAGAATCAAAGGAACCTAATTAAACTTTTGATAGGAATGCCTTTTAACCTATCAATGAGATTTAAAATAGGGAATTCCTAATAAAAAGGATAAGAGCAATGAAAATACAATATCTAGAAGAGGATGTTCAAAAGTTCGAATCCAAAGTATAATCGAAAAAAGGTAAGGCCTGCCCAACTTCCACTAGCTCTATTGACAAATACTGTTTATGATTTCATACCTTTACCTATTAAATTTATCTATCAAAATGCAAAAGCGTGTAAACTTTGTTGTAACAGATTTAGATGATACCATTTGGGATTGGCTTAATATGTGGCATAAT
This sequence comes from Sphingobacterium sp. LZ7M1, assembly GCF_024296865.1. GTDB lineage: Bacteria > Bacteroidota > Bacteroidia > Sphingobacteriales > Sphingobacteriaceae > Sphingobacterium. The sequence goes on from NZ_CP101134.1 coordinate 52,980, forward strand.
TCGTTTAGCCCATATTTAAATCGCATTAGTGCCGAGTTTAATTTAGACATTACAGAACTCAAGAATGACTTTAAACAACTTCATCAAAAGTATGGCACTACTGAAGCATCATTTATTATTGATGATTTAAAACAATTGAACGAACTTCATCTAAAGAAAATTTATGAAGAGACAAATGCTGGAAAAAGCATTATTCATGAATATTATTCCAATAAAAAAAATAATCTGTTATTATTTGAAGACACGCTTAAAACATTAAGTAGTATAAAAAGTTCTGGAGCAATGATTATCGGGTTTACGGAGTCCCATTCCTTCTATACAAAATATCGACTGAAAACGTTGAACATTGACGGATTGATTGACTGTATTTATGCGCCTGTCGATGCGGAATTACCTGATTCAGTAAAGAAATATTACCCAGAAGGCTATTGGGAACCTCAAAGAACTGAATTCAGGTATTTATCAAGAGAAGTAAAGAAGCCTAATTCAGAAATTTTAGAAATTATACTTAAAGATTTTAATGCTAAAAAGGAAAACACAATTTATATTGGAGATAAACTTGCCAGAGATATCTTTATGGCAAAGGAAGCTGGGATCACGAGTGTATATGCCCACTATGGAGATAAGACAGATGGTGCAGAATACGATTTGCTTAGAGAAGTTACTCACTGGTCTAATGAAGATGTTGAAAGGGAGATAAAGTTTAAAGCGGATTTTAAAGGTAAAACAATTATTCCAGATGTCGTTTTAGATAAGACAATAAAAGAATTAATGGATTCTTTTGAATTTTATTCTTTTGATCGGCGAGATAAACATGATAATATTAAGAGTACTGTTGAGGTTTGGAAGAAAGTGGTGGATGTTCAACAGCATTTCAACGATTTAGAATTAAGAATAAGAAACTACGCTTTAACTTTATTTACTGCAATTGTGGCAGGAATTGGCCTATTGGAAAAGGAAAAAATCCAATTAAGCTTAATAGGTTTGGACATTCCCGCCTCTACTTTACTAGGTTTTGCTGGTATCTTAACTTTGGTGGCGTTTTGGTATATGGATAGATACTGGTATCACAAACTATTATTGGGAGCAGTCAAACAAGGACAATATATAGAAACAATGCATGCCGGCGTACTACCAGAATTAGGTTTGACAACAGCTATTGGCAAATCAAGTCCACAAAAAATATCCTGTGGAAAGAAAATTTTGTTAACTATACATTCATCTAGTAAATATTGGATTTTTTATGGTTTACTGTTCACGCCTTTGATCATTCTAACAGTTGCTTTATTTTTTGGACACCAGTTAAGGCCCAAAGAGAGTATCTCGAAAAAGAATCACATACCTTCGATAATTGAAAAGAAGAGGGATTCAACCTCCAGTCTTATTGTAAAAGAATCTATTACCAAATAAACTAGAAATATATTAAGTTTGATAAAATTTGGCTTACCATTTAGTACTGTGTCAAGTATGGAGCAATAAACTAAAAGTTATGGGGAAAATATCATTTTCAGTTTCAGCACGTACAGCCAAACTTATTGGCCAAGAAAATTTTGCAACTGCTGAAGGTGCAGTTATTGAGCTGGTTAAAAACAGTTATGACGCCGATGCGAAGAACTGTGTAATCATCTTTGAAAATGACAGTAAATTTGCTAGTGAACCTACGTTATATATTATTGACAATGGCATTGGAATGACTGATGAAGTCATAAAAAAGCAATGGATGAAAATTGGTACCGATGATAAACTGCAAAATTTTAGATCTGATGGTGGACGCGTTAAAACAGGTGCAAAAGGGATTGGTCGATTTGCTTTAGACCGTTTAGGTCTTTCTTCAGAAATGCAAACAATCGCCCAACAAACCGAAAAAGGGGCATTATGGAGCGTTAATTGGAGCGATTTCGATAAACGTGGAATTTCGATAAGCGATGTGGAAGCTGATTTGTCAGAAATTAATAATCCTGATATCAAAAAAACTTTATTACAGAAATTTGAATCGGTTAAACCGATTATTGACTGTCTTAGTAGTATTGATTTTCAATCAGGAACTGTTCTAAAAATTAACCCGTTAAAAGATCGTTGGGATGAACATGCTATAAAAAGCTTATTTGACAACTTGGAGGTTCTGATACCCCCGCAAGAACAACCTGAATTTAGCGTTCATCTATTCTCTAAGTCGGCACCCTATGAATTTGGGCTGGTTAATAGTGCCTATTACGATGACTTTGATTATAAAGTGTTTGCAAAATATTTTGGGGACAAAGAACGAACCTTAGAAATTACTATAACCAGAAACGAGTTAGATATTGAAAAATTAGAAACTTCGTACAATGAAGTTTTCGAAAACAACTTATTAAAAAATTCCCCTTTTGATCTAAATACTATTAAGGAAAAAACATTTACGTTAACTAGAACTAAAGCAGACTTTCCAATATTCACCAAAGCAAATCAAGATCTTTTGGATAAATTAGGTGAATTTGAGTTCACTTTTTATTTCCTAAAAAATCTTATTGACAGCCACGACAAAAATAAATACCCATATAAAGATATTTCTCCTGCTAACAGAAGAGCGTGGCTAAATAAATTTGGTGGAGTAAAAGTATTCAGAGATGACTTTAGAGTACGCCCTTACGGCGAAGATGGACAAGATTGGTTAAAACTTGGTGAACGACAAGCTAAAAGTCCTGGCGGGCCTGGCCAAAAAATGGGGGGCTATAGGATTGGTCCAAATCAAATAGCAGGTACAGTAAAGATATCTCGAATTGCTAATGCTAGCTTTCAGGATAAATCTGGTCGGGAAGGGATACAAGAAAACGAAGTCTTTGAATTGTTCAGAAATGTGTTAATTGATATCATCGGTGTATTTGAGCGCGATCGTAACCTAATAATGTTCAGTTTATCAGAACTTTCAAAAAAGAAATACAAGGCCGAGGAAGATCGAAAAAAAGCAATAGAAGAAGCAGAACGAATATTACAAGAACAAGAAGTAGCGAAAAAAAAACAGGCTGATGATAGTAAAATATCCAGTAAGCCTGATGTAGCAATACCCCCAAGCACAACTAATAATACAAATACTGAAGTATTATTCGCTACAGCTACAATGGGCTACGAACAGGAACTTCAGGAGAAAAATGAAGAAATTAAACTACTTCGTGGTTTAGCAAGTGTCGGTCTAATTATATCCTCGTTTGCTCATGAACTAAAAGGCCTACGTTCTCGATTAGTTCCGAGAACAGATTTTTTAATCAAAGAGTTGAAAAAGCTTATCAATGAAGAGGCTTTATCTAAAACACAAAAAGAAGACAATCCTTTTTATATGTTAGAATTGATAAAGAATGAGGATTTGAAATTAAAGCATTGGTTGGATTATTCGTTAAGTACTTTAAAAAGAGATAAAAGAACACGGACTAACATCAATTTCGGAGACTATTTTCAAGATTTCGAAGCCAACTGGCGAATGGCATTGCAACAACGTAATGTGAAAATGAACCTAATGGGTGATAAAGACCCGAAAAACGTCATTCAGGCGTTTGAGGTAGATTTGGATGCTGTTTTTAACAACTTGCTCTCTAATACTCTTAGTGCATTCAAGGAAAAAAAAGGCTCCTACTCAAGGGAAGTTACTATTGCGTGGAAATTAATTGGTGAATTTATTGAGATTAGGTTTTCAGATAATGGTGCTGGACTAGCAGAAGAATATATAACAGAGCCAAATAAGATATTTGAATTTAACGAATCTTCGAAAACAGACCGTACAGGTAATAAAATCGGGACTGGAATGGGGCTCTATATTGTTAAATTGGTTATTGACGATTATAAAGGTGCCGATATTAATATTCTTCCAAGCACAGAAGGGTTCTCATTAGGTATTAAATTTGCGACTAGAAAAAATAAAGATGTATAAAATAGGATATATTGATGAAGATAAAGGTTGGCGTAGTACATTTCGCCAGTATCTGAAAGACGACTTTGAAATTGTTCTTTTTGACATTAACGAAGAAACCACTGTAGAGACGCTGGTTGATGACGTCTTTAATCAAGCTATGGATATGCTTGTAATTGACTTTCGGTTGGATGAAACTGGATTAGTCGATTTTAATGCTGATACATTAGTGGATAAAATCCAAGAAAGAAATTTATACTATCCTTTAATTATTCTTACCTCCTTTGAGTCAGATGCATTAGATCATTTAGAAAACGCAAATTTGGTTAATGGAAAGGATATGCTCAGTGGAGATAACAGCTCAAAAGTGTCAATTTTAAAACAAAAAATAAGCAAGATAGCTAATGATTACATATCTAAAATGAAAGAGACTGTATTGGAATTAGAAATTTTGGAAAAGAGGCGTGTTAAAAATGGTTTGGAACCTAATGAAGAAGACAGGTTTGTTGAACTTAACAATTATTTGGATAAAACTACTTCTGCCAAAGGTAGGTTATCCAGAACTTTTTATTCAGAAGATACAAATAAAAAGTTAGATGAACTCATTTGCAAGACAGAACAATTACTAAAACAAATAATGTTTAAGAACGAGCCAAATGCCTAATTTCAGAGAGACTTTACCGCAAAGAAGATTAAATCGGGCGGAATGTAAACATTACTCCTCCTATCTAAAGACACTAAGGGCAGACTTTCATCACAGGTGCGGATATTGCAATGATCATGATAAAATCAGAATCAGAAGCTTCACAATTGATCATTTTGTGCCACAAAATCCTGATGGATTTATACATAACATAAAGAACAACTACTATTATAACTTGGTTTATTCATGTAGATATTGTAATGCTGCAAAATCTAACAAGTGGCCTAGTAAAGATGCGGCTATTCATCATGACGCCAACGAGGGGTTTATCGACCCCTGTAATCAAGATTACACAGATCTTTTTAAACGAGAAAATTCGGGACGGATTATCGCCAATAACCCTGTAAATGCCCTATCAAATTATATCATTAAAGAGTTGAATCTTTGGCAGCCCATACACGAACGAATGTGGAAACTTGAACGAATAAAAGTTCTCAGCGAAGAGGTTAATAATAAATTGAAGCAGCTCCCAAATGGCGATCTTAAAGAATTCGTTAAAGCGCTTCATTATGAAATACTAACTGTATTAGAGTCAGTCCAGTCAAGTATCTTTATCGAGAACGATTAAATATGATTATTAGAAAAGAAGTATTTACCTTTTTGAAATCCTACTCAACCGAGCCGGATAAAATTAATCGACTTATAGTTTCCGCGTTTATTAAATCCAATAATATCGTTTTAAATAACAACAGGATTCTTAAAGAACTAATTATTAAGGAGAAAGACCATGATTATAATGCATTTCTAGAATTCATTGAAATCCAGGGTTTTTTAGGTTTTGAACAGTTAATAGAAATATTTGAGTTTGTTATATCTCCAGAAGAAAAAGTAATTACAGGGGCAATTTACACCCCACAACTAATACGGGATTTTATAGTAAATAACAGCATATCAGTGAATACCAATTTACAAAACTTCACCGTCTGTGATCCTGCATGTGGTTGTGCCGGTTTCTTGTATACCGCTGCAAAAAAGATAAAGGCTATTACGAAATCAACCTATAAAGTAATATTTAAAAACAACATCTTCGGCTTGGATATACAGGCCTATTCTGTAGAAAGATCGAAGTTATTGTTGTCGTTATTAGCATTGTTAGAAGATGAAGATGAGGAAGAATTTGAGTTTAATATTTTTTGTGGTAATGCATTAAATTTTAATTGGAGTTTTGCCATTCCCAATTTTGAAGGATTCTCAAATATAATTGGAAATCCGCCATATGTTTCCTCACGAAATATTGATGAAGAATCTAAAAGATACCTAAAAAATTGGAAGGTTTGCTCAACAGGACACCCTGATTTGTACATACCGTTTTTCGAAATTGGATTAAAGTATTTGAAGGATCACGGTGTGTTGGGATTTATCACAATGAATACGTTTTTTAAAAGTGTTAATGGTCGTGCATTACGTGAGTTTTTTCAAACGGATGGCATTAAACTTAAAATAGTTGATTTTGGGGGACAACAGATTTTTCAATCTAAGTCAACCTACACCTGCATTTGTCTTTTGCATAAAGAATTCTCTGAATCAGTCCAGTACACAAAATTAAATGACATTAAACAAATATTGAACCCTGAAAAAATAAGGTTTAACACAGTCCCTTATGATAAGTTAAATGCTTTCAACGGTTGGAATCTACAGGAAATCGAAATTATTGGAAAGATTGAAGGGGTTGGAAAACCTTTTGGTAAAAGTTTTAAAACCAGAAATGGAATTGCAACTTTAAAAAATGACGTCTATATTTTCACACCAATAAAAAAAGATGAGAATTATTATTTCTTAGAAAATGAAGAGGGAGTTTTTAAGATTGAAAGTGGCATATGTAAAGATATAATCAATCCAAATAAGTTAACTACTTTACAATCGATTGAAGACATCAGGAAAAAAATCATATTTCCTTACCAATATGAAGGAGATGTGGTAAAATTATTAAGAGAAGAGATATTCGCTAGAGATTTTCCTTATGCATATAAGTATTTATCGCAAATGGCTCCCAAGTTGGCGGGTAGGGATAAGGGTAATGGCAAGTACGAAAAATGGTATGCGTATGGTAGAAACCAATCGCTTGAAAGATTTAATCATAAACTATTCTTTCCGCATATCACCTCGACAATCCCCAGCTATATCCTAAATGCAGAACCGGATTTGCTATTTTATAATGGATTAGCAATCATTGGTAGGGATGAACGAGAATTGTTTTTTATAAAGAAAATAATGAGTTCAAGATTATTTTGGTTTTACATAGTAAACTCAAGCAAACCATATGGATCTGGATTTTATTCTTTAAGTCGGAATTACATAAAAAACTTCGGAGTCTATGAATTCAGTGAAGATGAAATCGACAAAATCATTCAGGAGAATGACATGACAAAGGTAAACAGCTTTCTTGAAAAGAAGTATGATATCCATTTACATTGATAAAAAGGGAAATAATAACTTCTAGTCAAAGAGCTGTTGAGAACCTTTACTATGTAAGAGTTTTGAGGAACTGATATAGTATAATCAAATAAAAGGTTGACTAAAAGACTCTTAGTCATCTAGTCTAAGTGGAGTCCAAATGTGCCATAAGTGTCCCCCATATTTCTTTTTTTATTAAATTCCTCACTCTTTTCTACTAAAAAGATCTTTTAGTTCTTTTGTCATTATTCTTTTGCCTTTTGTATCGTCAGCATGATCAATCTATACATAATATTCCCATTATAAATCGTAGGTAAAATCTGCATGTAAAAGTTACTGGAATTTGTTTAAATGAATTCAAAAAACTATAAAAAAAACACTTTCATTCTTTTACTACTTGAGTTGAATTTTCATTTACCACAATTTTATGGATATCAGTTCTTTAAGACTAATTAGAATTAAATAACCTCAGTACATTTATCAGGAATAAGTTGTGAATAATTTCTATTTTAGTAGTCTGTTATACTATATCTAACATATAATCTGCGTCTTAACCAAAAGACACTCGAAAGAGTATTTATTGCATTAAATCATCTGATTTAAATGCACAGATAATTATATCCATTTATTTTATTAATCATAAACAAATAATTGATTGTCAAATCGATCGGCTTGTCATTGTTCGAAGCATTCAGCAATCAAAATGATGGTAATTTTTAGAATATTATGAGTTTTAAGCAATTAATTAGTAGAGATATAGAGTTATTTTACAATAAAGCTTCGGAAGAAACTCGGCTTGAAAAGGGAATGGGCGTATTCGAATTTGAAAGAATCAAGTCTCTCATAGAAAAACACATCCTCACTTCTCCTTTAACCATAATTGATATCGGTGGTGGTACAGGAAGGTATTCAGAATGGCTAGCAAAAAAAGGACATAAGGTTCATTTGGTAGAGCCAGTTTCAAAACATATAAAAATTGCTCGGGAAAGAGCTAGAAAATTGAAAAACAAATTTTCAATACATATAGGAGAATCTCGAAAGTTGGAATTCTCAGATAATTATGCAGATCTTATTATTCTTCACGGGCCTCTTTATCATCTCCAAGAGAAAGAAGATAGGCATTTAACCATTTTTGAGGCTAAACGTGTTTTGAAAAACAACGGAATTATATTGGGTTTTGCCATTAATTACACTGCATCAACTTTGGTAGGGCTATTGAATGGATTAATCCATAAAGGATCATTTTTTGAAATGTGCAAAGAAGAATTGACTACCGGCAAACATAATCCACCCAACGATTTTCCATGGCTCTTAGCAGAAGCATTTTATCATAAGCCCGAACAATTAAAGGATGAATTTTTAAAACATGAGTTAACCTATCTAAATATGTATGCAGTTGAGGGCATGGTATGGTTAGATAAAGATTTTTTTGCCAATATGTTGAACGCTAAAAGACGAAAAACATTAATAGAGCTGATCCAATTAACTGAAAATGACAGCTTCCTCCTGCCTTTCAGTCCACATATGATGATAGCTGTACAAAAAAGATATAATTATGGAAAATAAAGAGAAATATTACAAAGAATTAATAGAAAATGATGGTCTATTTAACGAAATTGACTTAGGAGAAAGAATGGGGTTGACCGAAGATGAAACCCTCGAAATAATTACACATCTTCTTTCGGAATATAAAATTGAATATATTAGAAACAGAGGCTGCAATTACAGTCCGAAGAAAAGAGCGAAGAGAAACCAAATTGCAAGTAAAAGATGAGGAAATAACAAAATAACCTGATTGGCTTTTTTAATATTGTTCTCTCACAACTCTTCAGTTCGATATTGAACAAAATCTTTTATTTTTTTCTCTAGTTATTGTTAAAAAAAGAATCTTTTAAGGAAATATTTAAACAGGCAATTTTTTATTGATTTGTATATCGATTTTAAAATATGAACATATAGATTTTTTATATGTTCATATTTCTACGATTTTTATGCCCAGAATTGCCTTTCCAACAACCTAAAAACTCCCCACTCTCAGCCCACTCTCATTCGAGGCATATTCGGGAAATGTCTTGAATTTCACCCTAAAATTCTCGGCACTTCCTTAACCATTTTCCCTGCTCAAAACCAAGTCCCATTCCAACCAACTTTACCATCCCCCCAATCCCCTTCCACAGCCCTTCGAACATACCAGCAGAACCCCTTCATTCATTTTGCGAATTTTCGGAATGTGTCTCGAATGAGACCCATACGATACCCCTTCGATTTCATAAAAAAAACCTTAAACTCATTCACCTAATTGTCCCTTGTTTTTTTGACTTGTTCCGTTACGGTGGGCAATAACCTAATGATCCAATCGACCACGGTTTTCTTTTTTTTGATCTGATATTTTTGCATAACTTCTTTTATGTTAAGGTCTCCCTTAACAATAGAGGTTACGGCCTCAATTTTTATAGATTCTTCAAATTTCATGGTTTCACTATTTATTATTTATAATCTGGTTTCGCGTCTAGATTGAGATGGGGTCAGGAAATTGCTACTTTGCTCCTTTAGGATGATTTATGGGAGTTTTTGGGCTAATATTATCTTGAAAGTTAAGAAGATTTGACACAGAGTTCAGCTATGTGTTGTTTGTCTCAAATATTGGCTCATAGCACTGATGATCTTGTTGAATTTTGTATACTGCTGGTTATCAGTGTATTGTCGCTTTTGTGGTTGGAGATATCTGGATTTGGGCTAAAAATGATTTTCTAGGAGCGTTAAAACTTTTGTTGATTGTGTTACATGGTGTTAGCGGGGTTTCTAGAAATGGGGCTAGTAAAACAAGTAGGAGGCAATTTTACTAGGTTGTCTAGGGAGGGGGTAAATGAAAGATAAAACAATAGAGGTATAGCCTAAAAATTTATAGTTTCAGGCTAGAATTTAATCTTAGTGCTATGCTACGTATTTAGCTCTTTTTTTAGGAGGTTGATATAGGTCGATGGGGGCATTCCAGTGACTGCCTTGAATGAGGTTGAGAACTTGCTCAAGGATGAGTAGCCGCATTTTTGGGCGAGATATGCCAGTTTGAAGTCTAATAATTCCGGTGAGGTCTTCAACAGATTAAGGAAATATTCAATCCGTTTGTTTTGGATAAATTCATAGAAATCCATGTGGCGGTATTTCTGGATGATATAGGATACATATTTGGAATTTGTGCCCATCATGGAGGCGACTTGGTCAAGTTTTACATTTTTCTCGAGGAAGAACCTTTCAGCTTCTAGTTTTCCCAGTTTTCTATAGAGACAATTTTCTGTATACCTCGATATTTTTATTTGGTTCAGCTTTGTGTTGTGATTATTTAGACCATTGAGATCTGGGTAGCTAGTTTCTTCGGGTTCTGCGGACATCCCTGGACTCGCTGGTTGGCTTTCCGACATTACTTCGACGGGTTCTGGCTGAATCCATACTTTGCGTTTCCAAACGAGTAGGAAGTAAGCAGCAAAGACCAGGAATGAGATAATTCCGCTCAGGGAAATAATATAAAGAAACCTGTACATTTCTTCCCTGTCCCTAGTCTCCAAAAGCAAGCTAGCGGAGAGTATATTGGCCCGGTTTATCTTTGTTTTCAATAGCTCGGCGGATTTCTGGGTATAATAGAGCGCATTCTCCATGTTCCCAGTATCCTTATAATAGGCGGACCAGCTGTCGTAGGATATTTTCTCTAGCTCATCGTCCATTTCAACCGCTAGATATTGGTCCACCAAGGACAAGTACTGCTGTGCCGATTTAAAGTTACCCTCCTTCATGGCAATTTCTCCAAGGGCAATATAGACATGGGGTTTTAGGGAACAGTTTATATTGCTCAATTTGTTTAGGGCAGAATTGAGGAGGGAGTCTGCGGTTTCTAATTTCCCCGAGTTCATTTCAAAGATCCCCATGATCTGATCATTGGTGGCTTGGGCTACCATAATTTTCATTTTATCCTTGGCTTGTTTGGGAATTTGTTTTGCGGCAGAGCTAGCTAAAGCCGCGGCTTTTAAGTATTCCTTTATTTCCAAGGAGTGGTAAGCTTGTTCATGTAAAAGATCTACCAAAATAAATTGCTTTAGTTCAGAGTCTTTGATCATATTGTTGGCCTTCATTGCGCGGTCCAGGTATCTGCTGGATATGTTCATCAAACCTAAGGAACGAAAAGACTTGGCCAAAAAGCCTGAAATGGCAGCTTGGCATTGGAAGTTCAGGGTATAGGAAGCTAATGAATCCGCATGCATGGCGGTCCTGATCGATAGGGGGAAATTACCTTGTTGCCTATAGACATTTGCCTTGGTCATTAAAGCGGAAATACGTTGTTTATCACTATTGGCAACAACAATGAGTGAATCAGCATTCAGCACCACTTTATTGAGATCTTTTATCTCACTAGAAATAGGAGCGGCGCAAGGTATTTCATTGATTGTTTCCATGGCATTCCCTTGTGAATAGGCGTATTCAAAAAGGAAGCACAATGCAATTAATAAGTTACTAAAAATGAATTTCATCGATGTCAAAATTAAACAGGTTTTCTGGGCACATTTATTTTGTTTCCATTATGGTTAAATGAAAGTTCAACAGTTTATCAGAATCAATTACCTCAAATAATACAGCGCACTGACTATGGCAATAAAGTTTGCACAGAGCACAATCAGGAGGATATAGTCTATCCATCTCCAATCTCTGTTTATCTTTTGCGTTTTCTTCAATAAATCATGAGAATATTTTGAATAATCAAATAACGCCCTTAGCTCGTTGGATTCAATTACAACCTGGATCGTCTTGTCCAGTTCGCGCTTGAGATGTAACAGCGATAATTGGGTTGTTAAATATTCTACCTTATCAATATTGGCGCCTTGTGCGTCTAGTAGGTCATTAAGAGCCGTATCTAGATCTTCGTTTAATGTAATAGGTTTCTCTGGACAATTCTCTTGAATAACCGTTTTTAAGGATTTCTCGATTTCAATCAATGAAATCAAGACTTCTTGAGGGTTATAGGCAACGGGTTTCATATTAAGACAAAAGTTAATTCATGTAGTTAAATATCCACATTTTTTACTTTATCTTTTTATATTAATCCAATTCTTTACAAAAAAATTATTGTTATAAATAAAAATTTATGTAATTAATTATTTTGTTTCTCGATTTCTGGAGATGGTTCAGGCATGTAATATCCTTTCCCATTTTGCCTTCCATCCATCATAAGCTCAACTGATTTATTTTCTTCAAGTTCCTCTGTATACAATTCTTCATAGTCCTTGGTATACATTGCCCCAGGGACGACATTGATATCAAAAACAATCTCTTTGTATTCGGCATCCTTAAAATTCCCGTAAAGTGTAACATAATGTTTCACTGCTCCAATGTTCTTAGCGCTATTGTAGCTCAGGATAAGCTTCCGTTCTTTTTTGGGTGGGATTGAAAACCCGCCAATGCCGTCTGAGTTCTTCAGGCAACCACAAGAAGTAATAATATCTGTCAGGATTAAAGGTTCATCGCCGGTGTTTTTGATGTTAAAGACCAAATCCTTGAGCTCACCTGCTAAAATCGGAAAGTAATGCCTATGGTTATCTTCTATTTCCACGGTGGTTTTCCTGTCCTTGATGTCCATGCAACCTGTTATCAACAAGTTGATGATTGCTAAAAGCGAAATGTTAAAATATTTCAATTTCATCACATGCTATTACTGAATTGTTAATGCTTTTATTTTTGTTTATCCTTATTTCAATTTGTTGCTCTCCATCGACCATGACCTCCTTTTCAAGCTGGAATGTGTTGCCTTCTTGGATCAATTCCATGCCCGCGACCTTTGCGATGGGCTGCCCGTCTTTCAGTATTTCAATCTCGTCTGGCTTTAGCATCCGGTGCCTTGCATTATATAGGAACCGCATGCGGATTGTTTTTTTTCTTTCCTCTACGGATACCAGCTTACCTGAAACATTGATATCCTCTGCAGCTAATAACCAGCCTTGATTGAAATCGGAGAGGAATCCGGGCAGGTTGTCAGCCAATAGAGCAGCTTCTTCCAGTGCTTGCATGGTCTTTAATTCCAGCACCTTCTCGATCTGGAAAAGATTTCTGTTCATTGGATGGGCTAGGATCTGTTTCCATTCGGCGATATAGTTGCTTATCTCGCCATCAGTTTCCTTATAATGGTCCTGTTTGTATTTTTTGGAAAAGGCTGCCAATTCCAAGATGCTCTCCTCGGCCTTGGGATTGATCCATACCTTTCCTTCTCGTTCTGCAAGGAATCCGTTTTCAAAATTTCCAGTATGGTAGTCAAACTGGAGTTGGGTATAGGCCAAGCCTAATAATAATTTGTCAAGCTTTATCTTTTCTTCTCCTTTTGCTTTTTTGCTCAGTTCAGATAGATCGCTATGGAATTTTTGAAACCCACCTTGGTCTAAATAGGATTTCATCAGTTCTCTGAAAGGTAAATAAATTCCTATTTCAGATTTTGATCGACTTGATTTCTGTTCAATCGCTAAAAGATAATCAGCTATTAGCTTACCTGATGTTGGATATGTCCTTTTGCAATAGCCCTCGACTAGGTCTTTGGCATCCAAGCTTGGATCCATCATCATCGCACTTAGTACATAGGTCTTGATGTCTTCGAATGGAGAATAGTCATAGCCCGAACCGTTGAGGAAAAAGCCATTGATTCCGATAGAACGAAAGTAACTCAGCTGATTTTGAAAGCGATCTAATACGGGGTAAGGGCTCAAATAATCGTCGAAATTTGAAATATAGTCCCAGAGGTAGACCGCATTGACTTTATTTTTCCATTGCTCTACCAAGGTTCCAAAATCTTGGACAGCGGTACTGCTTGGGATGATTTTGGAAGATTTTGTGAAATCGATCGTGCTGATGAATACACCGGTGTTTTTTTCCATTTGAATGGAGGGAGCACGTTTAGTAGTCAGGTAGGCCGTGGTGAAAAATTGATAGTCTGGATACTGCTTTGCAAGGCTATTCAGCAGATTTGTAACTGCACCTGTTGCATCAGCTGTCTTGTTCCCCAATTCTTTACAAGTTTCACAAGTACAAGCGATGTTATTGTCATTGGGAGCGATCATAAAGTACTTTAAGCCATTTCCCTCTTGCCCGTCAAGATATGCTTTGATGGCAGCCAGGGTTTCTGCAGAGGAGAAACAAAATTGATCTTCATTTATACCCGCTTCGGTCTGCGCATAGGCTCTTTCAGGGATCTTTCCATTAAAAATCTTTTTAAAATTATGGCCCCAAATTCCCCAATCACGGTCTACGCTATTGGTATGGTAGATGCCTACTAGATCTGGGTCGGTATTACTGAGCAAGTGTGGCTCACGATAGTGAATCGCGAAATTGAATTGGCCTGTGCTGAAATGAATGATGGCAGGAGGGAGGTCATGTGCATCGATATCGACCTTGTCTCCCAAATGGGAGATAAGGCCATAAATCAGCCATATCATGGTTTCCCTGTTTTTTGCAAATAGGGAAAGCTTTCCCGGAACATTCTTGATCTCGTAATCAAAGCTTAAGTCAGGGACAAGCTCAAAATATATCTGGTTTGTTTTGTTTGTGGTATCTGGGCTATCTGTTCTGATGATGGATAGTTTGTTGCCTGTATTGCGCTTGGAAAGGTGCTGATTGAAATAATCAGCCATTGCAGCACTGCTCTGGTCTCCGTTAGAGCTGATAATTATCTTCTGTTCAGCAAAGTTGAACACATTGCTTTGGCCCTTACTGCTCGTGCAAGAGCTAAAGGCGAAAAGGCCGAACAGGGGTATGGTGAATCTAAAAAGATACATTCATTTGCAGGTTAATGTTGTACAGGTTTTTATAGGTACTGACTCCATCAATTAGGTTGGTTTGGAAGTTATACCATGACCCTAATGCGTTGGCTGAAATATTCCTTGAAATGTTCCTGCCGAATCCCGCGCCGACCATGGTATTGAGTACCTCAAAACTATTTTGGATCTGGAAGTCCATTAAGTCCAAGTCTGGAGAATTACCTACGCTGGCTATTGCAAGAACAAAGTTTCTAGGATTGTTCATGTAATATTGGCCCTTTACGCCTACGTTGTATAGGTAGCTGCTGCTGCCATTCTCCATTAGCATGAAATTGGAGATTTTCCCTGACAGGTTGAAGTCATCAATGGTCTTCATGACGCCTAGATTCAGGTTCATCAAGGATTCATCTGTGAAAAATCTCCTAAATCCAGCTCCAGCTTCAAGTTGCCAAGTTGGTTTCCATTCATACATGACGGTGGCATTTGTTGCAACCTTCAAGAAAAACTTATTGGCTAGGGCTAGGTCAATCCGGCTGGAAATCTCAGGTGTCCATGGTTTGCTCCATTCAAACTGTCCTTGTATTCCTTTTCCATTTTCACGTCCAGTATAGTTCAGGCGCCCGGTATATATGGATCCATCAGTATGTAAGCGGCTGTATTCTGCTGTGGAAATGGTCGTAAGGGCGTCATTGTCGCCGAACCTTGCCCTGAGGTGTGAAATACCCACCGTGTTCTTGAAAGATCGTTGCCCTAGGTAATCCAGATGCTGTTTAAAGTCTTCGAATTCCAATAGGGATGGATCATAATACCTTTGGTAATAATAAGCCGAATCATACTGCTTTAGGCCTTCATAGGCAGTACCTTTCAGATACTTCAAGGATTTGCTGTTTTCATTGTATTGAAGGGCAGTATCGATGACGGCTAGGGCTTGGCTATGTTCCTTGTTTTTCAATAACCTGGCAGCGTATTCTTCGGTAGTGCTACTGAAGGTGTTGACCAAGGGTTGGTGGAACGGGTTGAGTGTGACCTGATGGTGGAGCAGTTCCCAAGAGTCTCCTAAGGTTTCTGGCTTATGGTTCATGGCCTCTGCTAGCTTGATCTTAAATGGAATATCATCCAAATAAAGCTCTTCGGCCTTTTTGGCGTAAGAAAGCATTGCATCATGGTCCTTGAGTTGGTAACTGATATTGATCATGGCAAGCAGGGCGTCTTGATTATGTTCATCAACTGCCAACCACCTTTCGCATAGCTGTTTGGCTTCAATGAGTTTGTATTCTTCACGGAACTGTTTGATCCAAGGGGCTATGATTTCTGAGTAACCATTTTGCAAACGCAGTTTGTCCTCTGGGGAGGCTTGCGCCAGGACTTGCTCGTAAATACTTAATGCATAGTCATACCTACCCTGTTTATTGTATAGATCTGATTTCTTCATCATCAGGTCCAAGTTGCCTGGATCGTCAAATAACATTTCATCCAATACGACGATAGCTTCCTGAAGTCGATTGCTAGACTGGTAAGCATTATAGATACCTGCCTGGGCACTTTTTACCGATTCATGGTCGCCATAACGGATAACTTCTTGCCATTCTGAAATAGCTACCGTGGTCTTTCCCTAGTCCATGCTGTTTTTGGCACTTCTTAAGGTATTGGTGACATAAGACTCGCGTAGGTCCATGTCGTCTGGGTACTTGCTAAAAAGGTCTTTGGTTAGGCTAGCAACTTTAGGTTGGTTCTGCATCCTTTTATAGACGGTCAGTTCCTTCAGGTCGAGCTCTTTGCTGCCACCTATACTGTTTCGGTGCCTATTCAGGACATCGACAGCTTCCTCATATTGTTCTTGGCCCACGCGTTCATTGAAAACATAGGCGAATGCTTCCTCGTTTCCGGGCGAAGCTTCAAATATTTTTCCATATAGCGTTCCTGCATCGCCTTCCTTGGCATTGCGGGCCGCTTCAAGTAGAAAGTAGTTGTACTGGTTCCTAAGGTTTGCACTTCCACCTCGGTTCATCTCTTGACCAAGGAAGCCCAACAGCTCTGAATAGCGCTTCTGATGTTCTAGGACGGCTAGTTTCTTGCTGATGAAACCTTCGTTTCCTGGAAACTGGTTTAAGGCTCTTTCGGAATAAACCAAGGCGTTGTTATAATCCCCGGCCTTGATGTAGCTGTCTATAACCGAAAAATAACTCTCCTGCTCTTGGGGTTGGTCTTCTACTGATTTCCTCGCCAGTTCGATGGTCTTATCTATTTTTCCCGAATTGCGGACTTCAGCAGTGCGCTGCTCGGTAATATATGTTTGATCCTTGCGCAACTCGTGGTCTTCAGGATATATCTGTGCAATTCTTTTTAACAAACGATCAGCTTCCACTTGGTTTCCTGATACGCGATATAAATCAATCTTTTTTCGCCAAAGGTCTTTCAAATAGGGGTTTACCTCCAGCAACTCATTGACATAACAGATTGCACTTGAATAGCGCGCGGTCTCCGTTTCGACCGTAATAAGCATCTTCTTAGATTCAAGATTGCTAGGGCCATATTCCAATGATTTGACCAGTTCATACCTTGCTTTATCATATTGCTTGCTATGGATATAGTATTTACCCAGCATCATTCTCATATCGGAATCTTTGGGGTTTTTTTGCAAGATTTCCTCTGCTTTTTTCCTGCCTTCTTCCCAGCGCTGCTGGTTGTATAATGCATTGATTTGATTTACTTCCAAATTATTTTGGTTGGTAGACCCTGTGCTTTGAGCATAAGAAACAAGGCAAAAAAAGATCAGTCCAAAGGCTGTAATCATCCTTTTGGAGAATATAAATCTCTTTAACATATTATGTTGCGGTGTTTGTGTTTTTATTAGGTGCGTATCCCTGTCGGGTCATCTGGCCCCATTTGAAATCCTTTTTGGTAATGTACTGAACATAGCCTTTCAGGGTGAAAAAAACCACCAGCGGGTGATATAAAAAAGGCTCTAGGGCTGCAAAGAACACCAGCTTGAGATATTCCCAGAAATTTCTATACAACTTTCCAAGAACTAAATCATTGGAAACAGTGACTATCGAAACCACCAATCCAATTAAATAGGCATAGAGCAGCATCATCCAAAAGGTTTCGAAATTAACCTGACCTGTTAACAATAAAAACAGGAAGAATATAAAGCCCGCTATCTCAATGATTGGTGCCAGGAACTCAAAAAAAACAATATACGGCATGACGATCAGCCCCATTCTCCCATAATCTCTGTTCAAGAGGAATTTTCGGTGATCGACGATAAACTGAAGCATCCCGCGTCCCCACCTTGTTCTCTGCCTGTTCAAGAGGCTTATGTTGGGAGGTCCCTCAGTCCAGCATAGACTATAGGGACATTGAACTATTTTATATTTTCTTTTGTTCTCCCGCATAAACGCGACCATTCTCACGGTCATGTCCATATCCTCTGCATGGGAGGTGGAATCAAAGCCCCCAGCGGAGATTACGACCTGTCTATCAAACAAACCGAAGCCCCCAGAGACATTTGGAATGGAGTTGATCATCGACCAACCCATTTTTGCAACTAGGTATGACCTTAAATATTCAGTTTCCTGGAAAAGTGGAATCAATCGGCTCGGCGCTTTTACCCGGGTTATCTTTCCTTTCTCTACCTTGCAGCCATTCACCATGCGCATGGTGGCTCCTACGGCGATAACTTGTGTGTCGGAATCAAGGACGGGAAGAATGATTTTGCTCATGGTGTCCTCAGAAAGGATGCAGTCTACATCTGTATTGATGAAATGATCGTATTGAGCAATATTTACCCCTGCATTCATCGCGTCCGCTTTGGTACCTCCGTTTACTTTATCGACCACAATAAGCTTACTGAATGCCGGATTGCTGGATCGAAAAACTCTTTTTATGGGTTGACAGAACACCTTGTAGACATAATAATAGGGCACCTCCATCAATTCGAATTCCTCTTTCAAGATGTCGAGGGTCCTGTCGGTACTTCCATCATTCACGATGATCACTTCAAATGTTGGATAATCAAGATTTAAAAAGGAGTGAACACTGTCTGAGATAATGACTTCTTCATTATAGGCAGGTGCAACAATTGATATTCCTGGAGCTTGGTCAGGAAAGTCCTTTAGATAATTCTCTTCCCGCTTCGTGTATTTAAATCGATAGCGAATCGTTTTGAAATAGCTCATTACCATTAATGCCAGATAGAAGACCGCCAAGGCGGTGGCATAGAAGTAGATCAAATAGTTAAAGAAATAGGCCATTGGTTTGATATTGTGCTACTGTAAAGTTCTTTTCATTGGTTACTTGAGCTAATAGCATGTTTTCAGCTTCCTTTTTGGTCTTTGACACCTCGTTTTTAAGTGTTTCAAGTGCTTGTTGTCCTTCGATACCATGCTGACTGATCGCTCTCGCAATGTTTAATTTGCTGTTATTGTCATCAGTTGATTTGTAATTCTTGACCAAGAATTCCAATGACTCCTGGCAAGGCAGTATGGCCATGGTCCTGATAATGGCCTCACGGACCACCGTAGTCTCCATGGTATAGCGATCTATTAATTTAGGGATGCCCTCAAAGTAACCTAGCTCACCAAGGGTTTCTACCATTTGCACTCGGATATCCCGGTTTTCATGCTTATCAAGTAAGTCTGTCAAGGTCTCTGAGGCTTCTTCTTGTTTGAAATATCCTATTTCCCTCAAGATGAAGATGATATACTTTGGGCTCTTGGAGCTGTTCACCCAACGCAATAAGTTTGGAAGCTTTCCATCCCTAGACCTCTTGATTAAGGTAGAGTGAAGCCGAAGTTTATCTAATTGGGTAAACTCCTCATCGAAGTTTTCTTCCATAAAACGAAAGGGGTTGTATTTGTCTTGGTTGGTGTATAGATCTCTTGCGGCTTTCCTGATATCCTTGTTTTTATGGAAGGTTGACTTAGAAAGGACGCCGGTATTTACACCGTTGTCAAATTCTCCTATGACCAACAAGGCTTCTTTTCTTTTATCAAAGCCTGAGTTTCTAATTCTTTTCTCCCAAAAGCCCATTAAACCTAAGGCTTCAAGACTGTTCTTGTAATTGAGATCATTAAATTGGCCAGCTTTCATCAGTTCGCTTTTGACATCCAATAAAACGTCGGTTACATAATCAGATTTCCAATGTTTCAAACTTGTAATATTGAACTCCAATAGTCTTTGGATCTCTTCTTTTTCATATATCGAAGGATTTTTAATGATAAAAGAAAGTTTATCATAGAAATGGTTTGCAGTTTTCTGTTTCTTTTTCTCAGTCCTGTTTAATTGATAGCCTATGACCAATAGGCGGGTAAAAGCTAGTATGGTTACCACTATTAAAAAAAGGACCATTACAAAAGTGACTCTAGCAATTGGCGGATAGCCGCTGAATATAGTACCTATATAATTTAGGTAGTACGTGAAGTATTCAAAGTTCATAATCAATATTTTTATAATAATTAATTGACAATCTTTTGATCTTGCCTAGAATTGGAGGGAAGTGTAACGTATAATTGGCGTTGCATTTCATCGATTCTCGCTTAAACAAAGCTCATTAATTAGGTTTGGATTTATTGTCTCATTTTCTCCATTTTCGGAAAATACAACAATAACGGACACTCGTTTTTATAGGTAATTTTTTGCGTTATTAATTTGTATATTAATGATAATAAGGGTTTTATTAATTCTAGTGTTCGTTTTTCAAACAATTTGTAGAAAATCCAAATTTACTATTAGAAAAAACTTTTTCCATACTGTTAAGCGGTTCAAATAGGGACAAATGGGGTGACAACCCCTGTACATCGGTATTTATTCACAGGTGTTTCAGTCAGGTGTTTTTGTGCCAATAAGCTGTATGCTTGGGATAGCCGTAAAAAGGAGGCCATATTATTCGAGCAATAGAAGATGTTGTGAGCCAGGCTTAAGGAATTGCCTAGAAGAGAGGCTTTCCTGCCTTTGATTAAGGCCGAAAGCTTCTACGGAATTGAAAGCAATAGTGAGGAGGACTCCCTATTGAAACCAAGGAAACACCTGGGGAATTATTATTGGGCTATAAGTTGGTCATTCCTGAACTTATGCGGTGAGCAGCCATGGATAGCCTGGAAATTCCTATAGAAGGAAGCACGGGAACTGAATCCACAAATACCGGCTAAATCCTCAATCGTATAGTCCATCACTTGTTCCTTGAGCTTCTTCTCTGCATAAGCCATCCTTAATTGATTGATAAAGCTCGTATAACTTTCTCCGTACTCGTATTTTAGGAATTGACTCACATGACGGATCGGAATCCCTAAATCAGAGCTGAATTTTTCCTTCGTTAGCTCACTATCAAGATAGCCCTGGGAATTGACGAACTCGATAATCTTGAGGTTGTAAGCCATGAACAGATCTGAATTTGGATGGGTAGCATTAGCGCTTTGTTTTGTGGGCTCATAATAGTTAATATCATATATTATTATGTCACTTCCCTTTTCTACTAAGTTCCCTTTTGAATGATAGAAGTTGATATTTGCCGAGTAAATAAGGGTTAAAGTAGAGAGGAACATGCTGATTAAAGTGAGTCTACCTGCCCATATAAATTCTATGTCTTTGGTAAAATTGGTTAAAGAAAGGATTATTATGGTAATGATGGCTGAAAATAGACCAATAACAACCAATCTAGGAAGTAATTGAAGCTTTTCCCTCAACCTGTTTAAAAAGTATCTGGGCTGAATAATGACAAAATAGATGAAAAAATGTATAAGGACCAATCCCGAATTAAATAGCGGGACAAAATTCATGAAAGAATTGTACTGGAACGATAAGTTATTTACAAATACCAAGTAGATAATAAAGAATATTACAAACGGAATTAAGTGTACCCATAAATTCTTTTTTTGCTTGCCACGAAGTCTGTTGGAAAGAATCATAAGTGCAGGTCCGTAAAGAAAACCTATGGGGATGTTGAGAATGTAAAAATGTGCTTCATCATCAATCATGTACAAAAATGGAATGATCGTTAAGAATAAGATAGTTAACAATAGAATTGTGTATAGGCCCCAATGATGTATTTGTCTTTTTACACCCTGTATTAACTTCAGGACCAACAAACTATTAATAATTATGAATATGGAGATAAAGGATAAAATCATGTGGTTAACGCATTTAATGAATATTCTGATTCAAAATTTTATTAACAATTGGTCAGATATTTGAGATCTCTATCTTATACTAATTTAACTTATTTATCCTCGAAAGTAAAGATTGGTTAACTTTTGTTTAATCTTTGTAGCGTATCGTCTACTCTTTACGGGTCGTATGGTTAATAGTTTACCCGATTTGTTAAATCATTAACTCTTGTTTCATTTTGAGTGGTTTAAGATTAATAAATAGGATAAATTATATCAAAATAAAGTATTGAGACATGCTGGATATAGAGGTGCGAAGTATTAAGGCATTTAAAGCTACAATCGCTTTATTATTGCTATTATTGCCCAAAAAGGAGGGTGTTTAACCTAAAATGGATTAAATGACCATTATGTTTAGCTATAGAGGCAATGTGGTCTAAAAGGAAAGAGATTTTCTAGGGAAAGCCCTGAGGGAAAAAGATTAAGGGGTAAGATTAGCCTACCCATCGAAGCTAATTCTTACCCCAATCATCACATCAGTAACAGTATTTAAGGTACAAATACCATTGACTTAAAACGATCTTCTCTATTATGGGTTCAACAGTTCGTAAACCCGAACATAATCTACTTGATAAACATTAGGGAATGAGGCTTCATCAATGCCTTTTAATCCGCCCCAATTACCTCCGACTGCCAAGTTCAGCAACCAGTGGAACTTCTTGTCAAATGGCCAAACGCCGCTTCCTTTACCTTCATTTGGAAAGTGCAGGATCTGTTCGCCGTCCACAAAACCTCTGATATACTCAGGAGTCCAGTCCACGCGGTATTCGTGAAATTCGGTGGTCGCATTTTGAATCTTCTTAATGGCTTCCTTTTGGGTGCCCTTAACATGGTTATAATCTTCGGTGTGCATGGTGATATGCACTACATCCGGTTCGTAACCCACATGTTCCAGGATATCAATTTCCCCAGAAGCTGGCCATGGGCCGTATGCCCAGTCGGTAGGCAACATCCATGCTGCTGGCCAAGTTCCTTTTCCAGCAGGAACCTTTGCCTTTACAACGAACCTACCATACAGGAAATCACCTTTGTCCTTGCTGATCAAGCGGGTTGAAGTATAGTCAGCACCTTCAAATTTTTCCTTTCTGGCGGTAATGCTCAAAATGCCATCGGCAATATTCACGTTCTCCGGACGGGCATTGGTATAATATTGCAATTCATTATTTCCCCATCCGTTATCGCCTCTTCCTACATCATAGCCCCATAGTTCGGAATTGGGCAGACCATCCTTATCGAATTCATCAAACCAGACCGGTGTCTCCGAATACTTGTATTCTTTAGGTTTTGGGGCCGGAGGAGGTTCAGGGATAACGATATTGTTCTCGTTCGATTTTTCTGAACAGGACAATAGTATAAGGATAGGTAAGATCCAAAAGCTCATATTTCTCTTCATTTTTAAATTGTTTATAAAATAAAATCGATCGCTGATTAGAAAGAACGTAAGGTCATGGTCCACCAAGCGTCTCCGCCGATGTTGACACCAACCTTCAGGATATCATAGCCAGCTCCATCTTTATTTTTGGTCATCTCCAATATATCATAAAGCACAAAGTCGTTCACTGGACCCGTTGCGGTCTCACCACCGTTATGTGCTTTTTTGACACCGATATGTGCCCCTTTGCCCACCAATCTCAATTGACCAAGCTTTTTGACACCTGTTCCTTCTGTTACCGAAAATTTAAAATTCCCGGAATTCCACAAGGCCTGTTCACCTTTCAGGTTTGCTGCGGGTTCACAGCCGGTCGTTTTGTTCCCTAGGTAGCCATCGGCAAAGTAGTCGCCTTTGTTATCGTAGGCATAGGTTCCCTCTGCGTTAAAGGAGAAGGTAAATTCATCATTGAACTCACAGGCTCTACCGGTTACTTCTCCTGCGCCACTGCTCCACCAGTCGCCGTTATCGGCACCTGGACCTACCTTGAAAGCT
This sequence comes from Sphingobacterium sp. LZ7M1, assembly GCF_024296865.1. Taxonomy (GTDB): domain Bacteria; phylum Bacteroidota; class Bacteroidia; order Sphingobacteriales; family Sphingobacteriaceae; genus Sphingobacterium. The sequence continues at coordinate 76,828 of NZ_CP101134.1, forward strand.
CCTGCTTGAGGGTTCAGCTTCCAGGTTTTCTTGGTACAGCTGGCAATAAAGCCCAGTGCGGTCTTGGCATCACAGGCATTCGGGTCGTTTTGCTTAACGGCAACAGGCTTGGTCACACTTGCCATTCCACCTTGTCCTACGACATCCAATTTCACATCGTAGTTACCAGCAAATATCAAGGCTACTTCTACTACGTCACCCGACAGTTTCTGTCCGCTGGATACGATGGTCCAGTTGGCAATGGTAGGGGTGTTGGTCGTGTTTTTCAACTGTACACGGCCCGGTGCTATTTCTACCGCTTCAAAATTGGGCTGCGGTAGGGGATTCAAGCTGAGGTCATCTCCTTCTGGACGACAGGCAATCACGACCATCGAGAATAGCATGATCCTCCAGAGATTCGCATTAAATATTTTGTTATATATCGTTTTCATAATTCAGTCAATTATTTCGTGCCTCCGTATTCTTTGTTTTGCTCCAATTGGGTATTATCTAGCTCCAAAAGCGGGATCGGTAATACTTCATGCTTCCCGGCGACATATCCTCTGGCAGATAGAGCGGCTGCTGCATCTCCCCAACGAACCAGGTCGAACCAACGTTGTCCTTCTCCGGCCAATTCAAGCCTTCTCTCGCGCTTGATGTTCGCAAAGGTTGCTGTGGTTGCCGGAAGTCCAACTCTCGCTCTCACGGCGTTTAATAGGGCTCCTGCACGGGTAATGTTTCCGCTGCCTCTGACCAATGCTTCTGCTTCCAGCAGATAGGTGTCGGCTAGGCGGATATCATAGATGTTCTGTGGGAAATTAAGCTCGAACGTTCCGGCACCTGTCCATCTGTTCGACTCTCTACCGGCATATTTTTCCAGGAAATAACCTGTATCCATATAGCCCGGTGTGTAAGATGCCTTGCCTTCTGCTTGCAGCTGGTGCATGTCCGCAACGGTATATTGGTATCTAGGATCTCCCTTTAGCTGGTCAACAAGGCCATTGGTCAAGGGAAGGAATCCCCATCCGGCAATATAGTCCGGTGCTCCTGAACCTGCCGCGTATCCACGGGGACCGATCATAATATTCAAGATATTTCCTTCGGTACAGTCGATACAGCCCCAGTCGCCAACGGAAGTGTTGGTAAAGGAGATCTCCATGATGGACTCGCTGTTGAATTTATTGCTCACCTTGAAGAGGTCGCCGTAATTGGCCAATAACTTGTAGCCATATTTGCTGGTTTGACCGGGTTCGCCGTTCACTTCCCTAAATTGGGCAGCTGCCTCGGTGAATTTTTCTTGCTGTAGATAGACCTTGCCCAGCAATGCTCTTGCTGTGCCCTGTGATGCTCTTCCGGCCTCGGTTTCTAAGTTTAAATTGATGGGAAGAACAGGGATGGCCTCCATTAGATCTTTCTCCATCGCAGCATAGACCTCCTGAGGTGCTACTTGTGGGGTTGCATAAATGGCATCTCCAACAAGCGGGCTCATGATCAATGGGATATTGCGGAAGTAGCGAATAAGGTCAAAATAAAAATAGGCTCTCAGGAATTTCGCTTCTGCGGTAAACCTTGCCTTTTCATCATCGCCCATTGGGATCTCTGGCAATTTCTCCAGCAATACGTTGGCGCGCATGATTCCCATATAGCCTCGGCGCCAAAGATCCTCCTGAGGACCCACTGCTGGGCTTAGGGAATAGTTGGACCAAGCTTGGATATTCGGTAAATCTGAGGATCCACCGCCGCCAGCAAAATGATCGTCAGATGCCGCTGAGGTAGCCAAAATTTTAGTGACATAGCTGGAACTCTGGAAACCCACCACATCATATACCGCAACCAGACCGTTGTAAGCCTCTTGTCGGTTCCTGTAGTAGTTCTCTTCTAAGTCCGTGCCCCTAGGTTTTAGTTCCAAAAAGCTATCGGAACAGGATTGCCCCAATAAAGAGAAAGCAATAAGTATAAGGAATAATTTATTATTTAATTTCATCACTAATCTAGATTAAAATGCAACATTTAGACCGAACATATATGACCTTGCTTGCGGATAGATGCCTCGGTCGATACTCATGATACCACCACCGATTTCAGGGTCGTATCCTGTATATTTCGTGAAGGTCATCAGGTTCTCAGCCATGGCATATAGCCTGATTTTTTGAAGTCCGATCCTTCTGGTCAGTTCCGAAGGGATGGAATATCCGATCTGAACGGTTTTCAGGCGGAAGTAGCTTCCATCCTCCAAATAGAATTCGGAAGGATTCGTGAAGTTATTGTTCGCATCGGCATCCGTTAAACGTGGATAGTCGTTCGAACTGCCTTCTCCTGTCCATCTTCCCAAAGCTCGTGTAGAGTAATTGGCATTGTTGATGTCTAGCCTTCTCAACCCTTGGAATACCTTGTTTCCAGCTACCCCTTGTCCGAAGATTAGGGCATCAAAATTATTCCACTCTAGGTTCAGGGTGAAACCGAAAGACCAGTTAGGTGTCGGATCGCCGATAAAGGTTCTGTCATTTGCGTCGATTGCGCCATTGCCATCTAGATCAGCCCATTTGAAATCTCCTGGACGTGCATTCGGCTGGATCAAAGCGCCTTCTGCGCTCTTGTATGCTTCAATCTCTGCTTGGTTCTGGAAGATACCCATGGTCTTGAAACCATAGAATGAGTTGAAAGCTTCGCCTACCATGGTACGGGTGATGTTGTAGGTCGATGCCTGGAAGCCAGCTCCGTTCAGGAAGCTCACGCCCGCACCGATATCGGTCACCTCATTCTTCAGGTAGGATGCATTTCCGTTCAAGGCGAAATTGACTTCTCCTAGTCGGTTTTTGTAGCCCAATTCCAGCTCCACACCTGTATTTTTCATGTCCGCAACATTGGCTGCAGGGTTTCCAATTGCCCCAACATAACCTGGGATACGTGGATTCTGTAAAATACCGGTCGTTACTTTATTGAACCAATCGAAGGTCAGGTTGAAGTTCCTCAAAAAGGACAACTCCAAACCTATGTTGGCCTGACTGGTCTGCTCCCATTTCAGGTCTGGGTTTGATGGTGCATTCGGGCTATTTCCTACGGTATAGATGTCCGTCAAGCCGATAGTGTAATTACGTCCGCCACCGATAGTGGAAAGGAAAGCAAAATCACCGATGTTGTCATTACCTACTACCCCGTATCCTCCGCGGATCTTCAACATGTTGATATGTGGGTTGTCGATTAGGAAATCTTCCTTGCTAACGACCCAACCTAATGAGAAAGACGGGAAGATACCGTACTTGTTGTTGGCTCCAAAACGGGATGATCCGTCTCTTCTGATCAATCCTTCAGCCAAGTACTTTTCCTTGTAATTATAGTTTAATCTGGCAAATAAGGAGGAAACCGTATGGCCTACATTCTCGTATCCTGATGAATTCTTTTGGTCTGCCGGAACGGTATAGTTCAGGGAGGCATCATCAAAATTATTGACAGGAATATCAAAATAAGTTACGGCTATACCTCTCGCGCGGTTATCATAGTACGCTCCTTGACCCACCAATGCGGAAATATTATGGTCTTGGATGGTATATTGATAGGAAATGGTGTTCTCTAAGTTCCAATCAAAACCTCTGTTCGTTCCACGGGTAAAGTCGTTCTGTGCCCTCTTCATTACCGCATTCAGGTAATACACAGGAGTGAAGCTCTCATTTCCCCAAAAGGATAGCTTTGAACCTAAGGTAGAACGGATTTTTAGGCCCTTGATAGGCTCTAACTCACCATATACATTACCTATGATATTGTCTGACCATCCATGGTTGCCTAAACGGGTTTGGATATAAGCCAATGGATTCGACATCTCCTGGGCAACAAATTGGGAAATTCCATAAGGGTTGCCGTTTGGGTCGCGTGGAACCGCCTGTGACGCATAAGGTAAGCTTGGGTTATTGATCACCGATGGATCGGTGATGATCAATGGCGTAGTCGGATCTAAGTTGATGGCCGATGACAATGGTCCACCGAACTCACTGTTGGTGTTCCCTACACCTTGTCCTTTTTCATGGGAATAACCTAGGTTTTGACCAAATTTCAACCATTTGGCAACCTTATGTTCCGAGTTTAAACGGATGTTTGTTCTTTTATAGTTGGAAATCTCCGAGGCTACGATGCCCTCTTGACTCAATAGACCGAAAGAAGTGTAGAAGGTAGAAACCTCGTTTCCTCCGCTGATGCTGAGTTCATGGTTCTGGCGGAATGCATTTCTATTGAAGATATGTTCTTGCCAATCTGTTCCTTCTCCTAATGAAGCCGGATCTTGGAAAGGCAGGGCATTTCCTGCTGCCAAAGCAGCCTCATTTCTCAGGGTTGCATATTCCGTGGCATTCAACAGGCTCAGTTTTCTTGCCGGAGCTGAACTGCCCAAGAATGTGTTGTAATTGATACGGATCGCTCCCTGTGCACCTTTCTTGGTGGTAACAAGGATAACACCTGCAGCCGCTCTAGCACCGTAGATCGCTTGTGAGGAAGCATCTTTCAACACTTCGATAGATTCGATGTCCGATTGGTTCAGGTAGCTGATACCGCCCGCATCAACAACCACTCCATCGACAACCCATAATGGGTTATTGTTTCCGAACGTTGTGAATCCACGGATCCTAATGGTGGATGAAGCTCCTGGTTCCCCGGAATTGGAAGCGATGGTTAGTCCTGAGGCTCTACCTTGAAGGGACTGTTCCAATCGGGTAACTGGCATAGTCTCCAGGTCGCTGCCTTTCACACTACTGATGGCTCCGGTGACAACGCTCTTTTTCTGCGTTCCATAACCAACGACTACGATCTCTTCTAATTCGTCCAAGCCGTCTTCTAACTGTACATTATAGACTCCAGATTGCCCTACTTCGATACTCTTGGAGAGCTTCCCAATTTGGGAGAACTTCACCGTGGCACTGCTGCCCGGAAACTCAAGGGTATACTGCCCCTCAAAATCTGTACTCGTAGCTTGTCTTTTACCTTCGACAGTTACCGTCACACCAGAGATGGGTTCTCCAGTACTTGATGAGGTAACCTGTCCACGGATCGATAAAGTCTGCGCTTTCAGATCCGTCACAGAAATACACATGCAAATCAAGATGAATGCATGCAAAATTTTTAATCTCATAAAAGGAAAATAAATTAACATGGTGATATAATTGAAAAATCATGCAGGCTTGGTTATGGCCTTTTCATGATAAATCAAAGATATTGTGGAGAAGAATATTCTGTATTTTTTAGGTTAAACAATTACCACTACATCAGAGAATTTTTTGACTCATTCCTTCTGTTTGGTACACTACAGCTACCCTACAGCGTTATTGTTAACAACTGATAATCAGCACTGTATAATTACGGTTTTCCCTCAGTGCTGTTTGTACCTATTTTGGGGATTCAGGCAAATATTTCCCTTGTCTTAATTTGGTGTCTCAGGTTTTGCAAACTCCAATAGGTAGTTATAAAGGTTGATTTCTGGGTCTATCTTCAGTTTTTTTCTAAGCCTATACCGACTTACTTCAACAGCCTTGGCTGTAACATGCATCAACTGCGCAATTTCTTTTGAGGACAGGTTCATCCTTAGGAATGCACATAGCTGCAGCTCTTTTTGGGTCAGGTCGGGATGCTCTTTCTTCAAGCGCAAAAAGAAGTTTTCATTGGCATGATTGAAGTGAATATTGAATTTCTCCCAATCATCATTGGTTTGTTCTGCCGATCGGATGATCCGGGTCAATTGCTTGAAATTGCTCTTGAGTTCCGCATCTTTTATGCCTTCCATGGATCGGTTTATCCCTTCCTTAATCTTTCCAAGGGCCTCACCGCGCTGAATAATGTTCATGGTTAAATTGGCCAATTCCTTGTCCATATAACCTATTTCCGCCTCTAGGTTTTGATTGCGTAACTTGATGACTTCCTTTTCTTTTTTCTCGATTTCCAATTGGGTAAGCTGAAGCTCCTGCTGATGGACCCTTCTCAGTTTTTTGCGCTGCATGGCCAAAATCCAGAAAGGGAAGGAGATAAAGAATATGGCATACAGCACATACATGAAGGGATGTAGGTACCAAGGTGGAGCAACTGTAAAGGCAATTGTAGCTTCTTCAGATTCATTTCCTACTCCATTGCGGGACTTGACCTTGAAGACATAGTCTCCTGGCCCTAGATTCGTGTATTCCTTTTCTCCTTTGTTGCTCCAAGAGGACCATTTTGTCTCCAATCCATCCAACAGGTAACTGTATTCTACCTGCTCCTGCTGCTCATAATTTGTTGAACTAAATTCAAAATGAACGGTATTGAAAGCATTGGGGATTTTCCGGTCTTCAGCCGCAGTGCTACCATTACCTCCATATAGGACCTGTTCCTCTTTGGCCTGATTCGATATCTTGATCAACCGAAGCAATACATTGGGTTTGATGGCCTTCTCCAGATAACCTTTATAGTCTAGGAGAATCCCGCCCTTCTGTCCATTGATAAAGACATTCTCTAGATCATGTACATACACGGACTCAAATCCTCCCAATATCTTTCCATTCAACATCGGAAAATGATTGAGAATGAATGGATGCTGCTTACTGCTTTTTGAATAATCCAGGACGCTCAATCGTTTATTGCTGACGAACCAGATATTGCCAAACTTGTCTTCCTTCATGTACTGAATCGGCAGACCATTTAATGCCGCAAAATCTGCTGATTTTACAAATTGATCGGCCTTTTCGTCATATTCATAGATATAGTTGGGATTACAGACAATCACCTTGTTCTTGATAAAGAACAGATAGTTGTGGAGGATAGAAGACTCTGCCTCAGGCAGGGTATATGATTTTTCCTTGACGACCTCCTTGAAGTCTTTCGACAACCAAAGCTTCGACACTCCACGATAGGGGTGGGACACCCAAACGGCATTTGCATTATCATCATAATGAATGAATCGCAGCGATTCATTGGACTTGTTGATATGGCCCAACTCATTAAAATTATTGCCATCAAAGCCAATCAACCATAAACCTGCATAAGTACCCGCTATCAATCGCTCAAACGGCAGGACCCGCGTGGTGGCTTTGTGAAGCCATGTCCCGATGGATCTATAGATCGCATTCGCCTGATCGCCCTTGATCTCAAAACTTCCGTCCTCATGTGCCATCAAAAGTCTGCCATTGAATTCATTTAAAGACCACACCTGTCCATCGCTATGTGCTATCTTTTTGAAATGAGCTTGAGACATTCCAATATCCTTACCTCTATTGCCATTGAGCAAATCGGTCGCATAAAGGCCATTTGACGTTCCTATAAACAGTCGGCCCCCATAAATTAGGTGCGAATACGCGCTGACTGTTGTGTTTTGATCCGGCTGTATATACCCGACACTGCTGTTGATGGTGATATAGTCTATGCCATCATCGGTTGCTAGCCATAGATTGGAGTTTTTATCGGTAAATATAGCTCGTATATGGTTGGTCTGCAGACCGCCCTTGTAGACGTAATGTTGCATCACATCCCCAGAGGCATTGATGATAAATAATCCTCCAGAATTGGTGCCTATTGCATATCGGTCATTCTCAAGATCTTGCAGACAAGAAATGCGATAGGAATTGAGATTGGTATAGCCTTTAATAATTTTAGGGGCAAGCTGTCCATTGATATAGGTATACAGACCGTTCCGAAGGGTAGAGATGAGTAGGGTGTCTGCATTATAACTGACGATATCCGTAATCACATCAGAGGCGATGTCCGTAGATTTTAATATGGATTTCCAGATGCCATTTTCATACCGCATCAAGCCCATTTCGGCTTCATACGCATACATATCACCCTTCACCTGTCCCAAGAACTGCCAGCTGCTCTTGGCCCGGTCCACCACCATCTTATCATGACTGAGTCTAAAGATATACAGGGAGGTATGGAAGAAGATGTCATCTCCCAATATTTCCGTATGCCAAACATCAGAGAAAAACCGCTCAGATTCCTGTAGCTTCTCTTTCAGGGAATGGAAGACCAACATGCCTTTATCATCACCTTCAAAATACCCAAGTTCATCCTGTCCACCTACATATATCCGGTCATTCTTGTCAATGGCCACCGAGCGAACCACAGTGGCATTTGGAAGTGGGTGAATCCGCCAGTTTCTGCCATCAAAGGATAGTAAACCTTCATTGTTCCCAAAATACATGACCCCTTTGGAATCTTGGGCCACACACCAATTCTGCAATCCCCCCTTATAGATGCTGCTTGTATAATTGAATATCTGTGGTTTAGAAATGGTGCCCTGCGCAAAACTATCCAGTGAAATAAATAATAATATCAGAAATAGAAATCTAAAGCAATAGTTCATAAAAAAGTATTGGGGGATAACCTATAGGTTAAAATTCGCTATGTAATATTACAAAATAAATATTTAAAAAGATTGTTGCAACAAGCTATAGTACATAATGATGCATTAAAGGGCATACCGAAGGATAGATTCCCCTCTGTGTTTGATTTCCTTTAAATTTCAAGGAAGTTAAAAATTATGCCTATCCTACCTTGCCAATAACTTCTGGAAACAGCATTCAAGCGGGTATAACCTTGCGTTCCATCCGCCATAAACGCCAAATCATTTCCATCAGCTGTATGGCCGTAATGGTAGCCTAAGTCCAGGAGTAACCTTAAGTTTTGATGGACAGTCCAAATAGGTGATATCGATGCTGAAACTTGATACCCTTTTGCGGTATGTTCAAAGCTTTTTGGATGGGCAAATTGAGTCATCAGGTTCCAATTACCCTCCGCGCGATAGTTGATTTGATGATATTGAAGGTTTGTTTGGAAGGCTAGCCTTTCCATTGGCTTATAAATCATGTTGACACCTGCATATGGTCCCTTCCAATTCGTTTTATAGGAACTGTTTAACGTATTGCCTCCCTGCTCGATTCCATCATCTGACAACCAATAGTTATGCGAGGAAGTCTTATATCCAACCAATGGCTCTATATCCAAAGATTCACTTGGCTGAAAAGAATAAGCTAGATGGCCATAAAAGGAATGGTCAGAGCCTTTCTTGTTTTTTATTTGGAGTTGATAGGAGGGATTGGTTCGATTATCTCCCAAATAATCGATATCTGAAACATTGCCGCTTAGGGTCTTTCCAAAACTTCCTCCAGCTTCTACAGAAAACTTAGGAGTAAATTTAAATCGAGAAGCAATGGAAAAGTCTGCAATGACCAACTCTGTCCACTCCAGCTCTGATTTGATATTGGGGTTAGTACCCTCTAAATTTCCAGCAATGGACCAATCCATTTTTTCCAACCTTAATCCGGTTTTGCCCACAAAGATCAAACGATCTTGGCTTTGTGCACAGGTCAAAGCAGGTACAAAGTACCCTAAAATTGCAAGGAAAATGATTCTATAATGAAGCATAAATCTTGTTAACAAAAACACCAGTGATCCATTGGACCACTGGCTTTTTGGGAATTTATTATTCTAACTAATTATATGCAAAGGTTTCCCATGCTTGGGGATAATCTCGTTCGCAGGTCATTGCCTTAAGTCCATTCTCTGAGGAAACATATTTACCATTATTTCCCTTTAATGCGACCCTTCCATCAGGCATGACCTCCCAGGTGAACTTTTCCCAGTCCCCCATGTTTTCTCGGTCACAAGTCATGGGCTTAAGACCGTTTTCGGAAGAGAGATACTTATTCATGCTCCGTAGGCCAACCTTTCCATTTCCGGCGTCAACCACGGTAAATTGCTCCCATGCCTGTGCATTTGGCTTATTACAGAAAATAGGGCTTTTACCGTCCTGACCAGTTACATAAAGATTATTGCTTCCTTTCAAGCTGATTGTACGCCCGATGACAGAGCTGTTTTCCATCTTATAAACACGGACATAATCTACTTCCATTCTTCTAGGCCAGATATTTGGATCTGGATCACCTCCCCAATCTCCGCCTACCGCTAGATTCAGGATGATGTGGAAATCGTGGTTGAATGGCCAAGAACCCCAACCCGAATAGTCGTTATGTACCGTATAGTATTTATTGTTGTCGACAAAGAAGTCGATGCGGTCAGGAGACCACTCGACGGCATATACGTGATAGTTCGAGGTCGCATCGCCCACATAGGTTTTTCCGGTGCGCTGGTTGCCAATCCTGAAATAATAATCCCGGCTATGCACAGAACCATGGATATTGTTCTGGTCCTTGCCCACATGCTCCAAGATGTCAATTTCACCACAGTTTGGCCACCAGTAATTGGTCGTATTGTTCCAGCCATATTTAGTTTCATCATTTGGATAAAGCCAAAAAGCTGGCCATGTTCCCCAACCTGAAGGAATTTTAATGCGAGCTTCCATCCTGCCGTAGGTCCAGCCAGCTTTAGAGTTTAAGCGGCCTGAAGTGTACTCATGTCCATTCCCCCAATCCCTTCTCGCTTCAATGATCAGGTTTCCATTCTCAACACGCGTGTTTTCAAGCCTATTGGTATAAGCCTGTTTCTCGTTGTTTACCTGTCCTGGATTCCAAATGACGTGGCTCCATTTCTGACTGTTGGGTTGGCCAGAGTAATTGAACTCATCAGACCATACCAAGCTGTAGGTAGCTGCGCGTGCAGTTGCCTTAAATTCTTCGACTTGGTTTTCAGTGATTGTAGTCTCCTTTTCGCAGGAAACCATTCCGAGCAATGTAAAGAGGGACATAGCCCAAGTGACGCTCTGTGTCCATTTAATTTGAAAGATTCTCATAATAAATTTGGTTTATAGTTTAATTGTGATTTTCTTTATCATTGGTTATTCAAAATCCCTGGTCTATGCCGCCCGTATTCCCCAAGACGGATTAAAATTTCGAGATAGGAAAATCCATTATTAAAGTTCCAACAAAACTTTTATGCGAGAGTAAAATCATGGCCCTACATTGTCACTACAGAATGAAGGATTTTGAGATGTTTAAACGAAAATATCATACACAAATACACTACAGTTTTATGTTAATTCATTAATATTCAGAACGTTAGTTTTTGTAAAATTTTTATTACTTCAATAGGTCGCAATAGCCCTTTATTGACTGGAAAGGGGCTGTATAAATTAAAAGTGTATTTGGGAAGTGTAATTATTAATCCAAAATATTTAACCGGAGAGCATGGTACGTGTTATAGAAATTCTCCCATCTCTAGCTGTTCGATAAAGAAGAATCTTATTTTTTAGTAAATTAGTTGGAGCAATCATTAATGTGTATCAAATGGAAATTACCATAAAAATAGATAAGCGTAGCAAGCAAGCAAAGGTATTCTATGAATACCTGAAAACACTTCCATTTGTAGAGATTCAAGAATCTCGATATAATAAGGAAACAGAAAAAGCGATAAAAGAGGCTAAATCTGGTAAGACAACCAAAACGAGTCTCGATGAATTTAGAAAAAAGCTTTTTTCGTAATGTACCGGCTTGAGCTTACCAAAAAATTTAAAAAAGATATTAAAAATGCTAAGAAGCGTGGCCTAAACTTGCTACTCCTTGATGAAGTCGTCACCCAATTAGTTGAAAAAGGTTCCCTCAAGCCAAAATACAAACCTCACAAGCTGATAGGCAACTATAAAGGTTTTTGGGAGTGTCATATTCAGAACGACTGGCTTTTGATCTGGAAACAGGATGAAACTATCAAATTAATTTCATTAACAAGAACTGGATCACATAGTGATTTGTTTTAAGGCTCAATATTAAAATTCGATTCCTTAATTCATTCATTTTATGGGAATTTCCTTAATATTCTATAGATTTTACCCCTTCACACCCTTCAAATACTCTGAAGGAGTCTCCCCAAATTCTTTCTTGAACGCTGAAGTAAAATAGGAAGACGAGGAAATCCCTACCCGATACATCACCTGTGTTATCGTAGTATCCTCGCTCAGCAGGATCTGTCGAGCGCGGTCCATCCGGACCTTGCGCACATATTCAGAGATATTATTTCCAGTGATTTCCTTGATCTTTTTATAGAATTTTGACTGGCTCATGCCCATTTCCCTACTCAAAACCTCCACCTTGAGGTTGGGGTCGTCCAGATGCTTTTCTAAAATAGCCATAAGCGTATGCATGAAGACCTCTTCTCTTTTTTGCTGAACCACGGATGCCGCAGAGTGCTGGAAATCTAGAATATGTCTTTCTTTCTGGTTTTTTCCCAGCATAAAAAGATTCGCAATGGTCAACCTGAGCAATTGCATACTGAAAGGTTTGGTCAGATAGACATTCGCCCCATGTGCTAGGCCTTCCAACCGGGTAGCTGTCTCTTCCTTTGCCGTCAGCATAATTATAGGGATATGGCTGTAGGCTGGGGTATCCTTCAAGGTTTGACAGAACGCCATTCCATCCATTTTAGGCATCATCAGGTCGCTTATGATCAGGCCGGGTAGCTGATCTTCCATCATTTCCAATGCCTGTTCACCATTTTCAGCCTCCAATATTTCGTAGTCCTGCTCAAGGTTCTCTTTGACAAATGTTCGCAGTTCCCTGTCATCATCAATCAAGAGTATCCTCTCAGCATGAGGCAAATGCTTTTGAGGTTCGTTAACATTAATGCTCAAGTCTTCCTGCTTTGTGGCAAGCTGCCCTTCATACCCCTTCAGTCCTGGACTGTCTTGATATGAAATCTCATCCGAACGATATTCAGATCTCCGATAGGGAATACTCACAATGATTTCCGTACCGACATCCTTTCGGCTATATACATTGATATATCCGCGATGATGGCTCACCAAGCTCTTGACGAAAGCAAGCCCTATTCCGGAACCCATATGTTCATTTGAAATCCTGTAAAAGCGCTCAAAAAGTCCTTTGGAGGCCTCTTTGTGGATGCCGATTCCTTGGTCGGCAACTAGGATATGGCAATAATGCACATTGGGGAGGGCTTGGTTGATCTGCAATAGATGGTCCAAACCGGTCTGATGGTACTTGAGGCTGCTTAACAGTGAAAACCTGACCGTACTTTGGTCAGGAGAAAACTTAAAGGCATTGTCCAGCAGATTGAGCATGATTTTTTCAATAACTTTTCTATCGCAATAGGCGATTTTCTGTATCTGCGGTAGCTCGAGCTGCAGCTTCATGTTTCGCTGCAAAGCCAATTCCGCAAAATCCTCGGCAATGTCACTCAGCAGGACATTCATATTGCTCAGGCTTACCTGCAAGGTCCGCAAACCACTTTCAATCTTTTGGAAATCCATGACTTCATTGATCAGACCGGAAAGCCGTTCTGCATTCCTTTCCATCAGGCGATGGCTTTTTTCTAAATGCTGGTTGTTCCTTATGTTCTCCAATGCACCCATGATCAGGGTAAGAGGAGCCCTAAATTCATGGGAAATATTGGTAAAGAACTGCGATTGTACATCATGGATTTCTTCCTGCTGCAAGCTCTTGAGCTTACGGATTTCCAGGTTACGGTATAAGAGCAGGTAGAAACTGGCTATACCCAGTGCCAGGCTGACGATTATCACCTTGAACCACCAACGCTGCCAAAAAGGAGGGAGGATACTGATCTTGATACCCTTCCCCGTTTCATTCCATACGCCGTCATTGTTCGCTGCCTTGACCATAAAGATATAATCCCCCGGACTGAGGTTGGTATAAGTAACGGACCTGACATCTTTTACATAATTCCAATCCTTGTCCAAGCCCAGCATCTTATAGGCAAATTGATTTTTAGGGCTAGCAATAAAGTTCAAAGCCGTATAGGCGATAGTGAAAGTTGCTTGATCGTGGGCTAATGTGATTTCATCCGTTGCTGCTATCTGTTGGGTCAATGGAGAATGTTCCTGATGGGGTTTCTGGCTTTTATGCGAAATTTGAAAGTCTGTAAAATAAATATCTGGGGCAACAAGGTTGGTTTCGATATGACCTGGGTCCAATACATTGAATCCATTGTAACCTCCGAAAAGCAGTTCCCCAGAACTGGTCTTAAGGGCGGTATTAGGGCCGAATTCCATGCCTTGCAGGCCATCATTTAAATTGAAATGCTTGATATCCTTGGTCTGCAGATGGTAACGGAACAAGCCGTTTTTACTGCTGATCCACAGATTTCCACGATCGTCCTCCAAGATTCCCTGTATTGCTTCATCCCTCAAGGTTGATTCAGGGAACTCGGGTACCATTCGATCTGTTGCTTGGTCATACTGAAACAAACCCTCCTGACCAAACCATAACCTATTTTTGCTATCCCTATAAATTACCCTTACAGCATTGGTGGACGCAGGATAATTTGGAATCTCTGCGAAATTATATTCCTTTAGGTTTTGGGTCTTTGGATCATAGCAATGGAGGATCCCGCCATCGGCTCCTAGCCATAACCTGCCCTGCGCATCCTCCTCTATGCTGTAATAACTCTGTTCCGTGCCTATCTTCGGGTTATTATGGTTTGTCCAGTTGACCTTTTTGAAGCTGCTCTTTTGAGGGTTAAAGAGATTTAGCCCGCCATAGGAGGTGGCAACCCAAAGATTGCCCTTACTGTCTTCAAATACCCGCCAAACGTAGTTGGAACTGATGGATTGCACATTGCCATCCTCATGCATAAACCGTTTGAACTTACCCGTCTTTCGATCAAACAAGTTCAAGCCACCGCCCCAAGTACTGACCCATAAATTGCCTTCACGGTCTTTCATGATATGCAAGATTGCATTCGAACCGATGCTGTTTGCATTTGTAGGACTGTGCCTGTAATAGCGGAACCGATCAGTTTTCCTATCCCAACTGTTTAGGCCCGCCCCATCGGTCCCTATGAGGATGGTGCCGTCGCTATCCTCAAAAAATGACTTAACATCCTTATAGCTCAAGTCCCGAAATGGAATTCCATCTCCATAAAACTCAAAATTGTCCATCAAGGGATTGAAATAGTTTATCCCAGACCGATGGGTCCCTAACCAGATATTTCCCTGCCTATCCTCAAAGATTGAGGAAATGGTTTTTTGGGATACGCCATTTAGACTTCTGAGTGGATTCTCATAATGATGGAACCTGTCTTCCCTTTCTAGATATAGATTCAGACCACCGTTTTCTGTGCCGACCCACACTTGGTTTTGCTGATCCACCTCCAAACTTTTGATCACATTGCTAGAGATGCTCCTGTTGTCCAATGGATCATGGACATATTGATGTACACGCTGATTGCCGGCCTGTATTTTGAATACGCCTTGACCAGAAGTTCCGATCCAGATATTTCCATGCCGGTCTTCCTGGATGACCTGTGCTTCTTTGATCTTGGCCAATAAGGGGTAAGTCTGCTCAGCCCGGCTAATCGAGCCATTGGAGGCTTTCAGATATAGACCATGCTCCCGCGTACCAATCCATAGCCTATTTTTATTATCCACGAAAAGGACCCCAAATTGATTCTTGGGACCGTTTTTGAGGTCTGCATGTTCGGGTATATACCCCTGGAATTTATGCTCCTTTTTGGAATGAATAAACAGACCTTCATTACTGGATACCCAGAGCGTGCCTGCTTGATCTTCAACCAGCCCATGGATATTGTTACCGACCTTCGTCGAATTAAAGAAATAAGGTGTAAAGGTATCGTCCAAGGGGTTGTAAAGGTTTAAACCATTGGAACTCGAAACCCACAGCCGACCTTGTCGGTCAAGGTACAGATCATTGATGAAATTGTCGCTTAAGCTTTGTGGGTCTTTATAGTTGTTCTTATATATCCGGAATTGATATCCATCATACCGGTTTAGACCATCCTCTGTTCCAAACCAGATAAATCCATCTCTATCCTGCACGATAGCCTCAATGGCGCTACTGGAAAGCCCATCCTCAATACTCAGCTGGCTAAACTTTATCCTAGTCTTGGTTTGCGAACTAACCCTCGATACGTGAATATAACACAGACATAGGATAGAAAAAAAGGTAAGGAACTTGTACATTTTTTTCACTATGAATTAGGATGGGTCATTTAAAAATAATGAAATTAAAATTTATTTAATAATAAATGTTTTAAACAGTAGTTTAAATTTTCCGTTGTTTTTATCTCTTTTTGAGCCATTTACCCATTAAAATAAACCAGCAGTTTGTTTCCGTATCTATCGTTGATCCTGGAAGGAAATGTCAATTCAAGCAAAAAGAAAAACGCATACAGCAAAAGGTTCCAGCCTGAAATCACTCAATTTGGATATTCAATATGGATCCAAAGAATTTGATAACCATTATAAGAAAACAATGAAAAGTGTGAACATTTTTGTGCTGAACGCCTGCTTTATTAATACCTGTCCATTATTCCTTCATTCGTGTAACAACACAGAGGAGGATGTGGAAGAAGTAAAAGCACCGAAGGCTAATTTTTCATGTGAAGTAGATAAGGAAGCGAAGTTTTCGGTCCATTTCAAGAATGAATCCCAAAATTATAGCTACTTATCGTGGGACTTTGGCGACAAAACCGGAAAATCAAGTGAGGGAAACCCAACCTATACCTACAAAACTGTTGGAATCTATAAAGTAACGCTTACCAGTACCAATGCCGAAGGAGAAACCGACAAAAAAACCATCGATGTCAAAAACTCCTCCGGCACTACCAACGGCAGTGTATCTGGCCACCCTGTACCTATTGCTGATATAGGTACAGAGAGGAAACAGATATTCTATGATGATTTTACCAAGGATGCTGAAATAGGAACTTGGGGAGAAGCCACTGATCCAGAAAAATCGTTTACGTTGGCGAACAAGGCAAGCAATGTCGATTGGGATGCCGTTTATAGTTATAATGCTAGTTAATTAATTAAGTTTCATCAATGCTCGCAGGAAAGCCTGGCTGTTTTTGAATAGTCGGGCTTTTGCTTTTTTTGGCTGATTTTTGCCCTGCAAATGACCAGATTTTTAGCATTGATTTTCCTGCGTTTATAGGGGTTTTATTCGAGACTCATTCGAGACACATTCGGGAAATGCTCAGGTTTGCTAGCAGAATGAGTCTGGCCAGTTCGGGCGTGCTGAGATGATTCCCGAATATGGGTAAAACAAGGTCCAAGTGGAAAGATCCAAGACCAGCATGTTTTAATAAATAGGCTGGGAATGCAGATTGGTTTTTTAGTTCTTCATTATTAGCATCTTATGTCTGCTGGAACCTTATGTTCTCCGTGGAACATCTTGTGTAAACCTGTAGCAGTTGGTCTGAATATTAGAAAAGGGATTAAAAGTTGCGATCGACTTATGCTCAGGAGCAAAGAAATTAGCGGTTTAGCCTTTTTATTTCTAAGCATATTTTTTCCTATCTTTCTTAAAAAATCAATTATGAGCCAATCCACTACCCTAATCATTGGAACTGGCCTTTCGGGTTTAGTTGCGGCCTATGAGATCACTAAAGCCGGCAAAAAGGTCATTATGTTGGATCAAGAGAACAGGAATAACTTGGGCGGTCAAGCTTTTTGGTCTTTCGGTGGTCTGTTTTTTATCGATTCGCCGGAACAAAGAAGGCTATCGGTAAAGGATTCCTTTGCATTGGCAAGGCAGGACTGGATGGGGAGTGCAGCATTTGATAGGCCGGAGGACCATTGGCCAAGGCAATGGGCAGAGGCTTACCTGAAATTTGCCCATCAGGAAAAGTATGCCTATGTCAAGGGCTTGGGGATGCGGTTCTTCCCGATTGTGGGCTGGGCTGAAAGAGGAGATGGTCGGTCACAGGGACATGGGAATTCGGTTCCTCGATTCCATATCACCTGGGGAACAGGTCCTGGAGTAGTGAAGCCTTTTGCGGAACATGCCCTAGAAATGGAGAAGAAAGGTTTATTGGAGTTTAAGTTTAGGCATCAGGTAAACAGAATGGAGGTGGTTTCTGATGATACGATCAAGCTGTTCGGCAATCAATTGCAGGAGGATGATGCAGAAAGAGGGAAGGCAAGCAATAGAGAGGTTATCGGCTCCTTTGAGTTTGAGGTAAACAGGGTGGTTATTGCCAGTGGTGGAATCGGGGCGAATCTGGAGATGGTGAAGAAGCAATGGCCAGAGAGGTTGGGCACCGCTCCGGAAAGGATGGTCTGTGGCGTGCCGGCCTATGTGGATGGCAAGATGTTGCAAGCAGCAGAAGAAGCCAACGTACGATTGATCAACAAGGACCGGATGTGGCATTATACGGAAGGTCTGGAAAACTGGGCGCCCATCTGGCCTAATCATGGTATCCGTATCCTTCCGGGGCCTTCATCGATTTGGTTGGATGCCTATGGAAGCCGATTGCCGGCGCCATATTATCCGGGATTCGATACACTGGGAACACTTAAACATATACAAGGAACAGGGAAAAGCTATTCCTGGTTTATATTGAACCAAAGTATTATCAAAAAGGAATTTGCACTTTCAGGATCGGAACAAAACCCAGACCTGACCAATAAAGACTATAAACTGATCGTGAAGAGGCTCTTTGGGAAAAAAGCGACCGCGCCCGTGGAAGCATTTAAGGAGCATGGGAAGGATTTTATTGTATCAGATTCCATCGAAGACCTTGTGGAGCGCATGAACAAGCTCAGTGGTGAAAACCTCTTGAAGCTGGAAGATGTGCGTGCTATCGTGGAAGCGCGGGATTTGGAATTGGACAATAAGTTCAGCAAGGATTTTCAGGTCAGCTACCTACAGAATACCCGACGTTACTTTGGCGACAGGATCGCGCGAACGGCAAAACCCCATAAGATATTAGATCCCCATCATTACCCTTTGATTGCCGTACGGTTGAACATCCTGACCCGAAAAACCCTTGGTGGGATAGAAACCAACCTAAATGGTCAGGCCTTTCATCATTCTGGAACCTGCATTCCAAACCTATTTGCGGTAGGAGAAGCCGCTGGATTTGGTGGTGGTGGGATGCATGGTTACAATTCCCTGGAAGGTACATTTTTGGGCGGTTGTATTTTCACGGGAAAGATGGTTGGGCACTACATTGCTAACTTGCCTCAGGATAGGTAAACAGAAAACTTCCTCAACAATAGTTTCTAAATATCAAGCGGAAGCCTTGATAATCAGTGGATTTTTGAGCATTTTTAAAAACAATAATCGAAATTTTGTTTAAAAACGGATGTGTTCAACCAGTTTTTCAAATATTTTAACAAATTGTTTGAAAAATGAAAAACTATTATTTAACTTTAGTCAAGCGATGAATAAAAGAGAACAGGTAAAGAGTCGGATCGAACAGGCCGCGATGGAATGTTTTGAGCGCTATGGTTTAGATAAAACCACTTTAGAAGATATTGCGAAGGCCGTTGGGCTGAATAAAACATCGTTGTATTATTATTACAAAAAGAAGGAGGACATATTTATCGAGGTTGCCCTGCGCGAAGGAGAAAAATATATCCAAACTCTACAAGAAGCTACAGCAGAGAAGACCGAGATCGAGGATTGTGTGGCCTTTTATCTGGAGTCAAGGTTCAATTACTACACCCAGGTGTTGAATATGAACCGCGTTTCGGTTGAGACCTTGCACAAACTTCTGCCTAGATTTTTTGAACTGTATGATGCCCTGATGCATCGTGAAAAGGAATTCTTGACGGCCCTTTTGGAAAAGGCCATCCAAGAGAAGAAGATCAGGATGAAAGATCCAAAGGAAGTGGCTTCCGTACTGATCAATTTCACCGATGCGCTGAAGCATAATGTTGAGCAACAAGCTATTCTCAAGAGAGAAACCAATATAGACTATACTCAGAGCCTTAAAGACATAAAGACCCTCGTGACTTTAATATTTGAAGGAATAAAATAGACTAAGCAGATCCCCAAGGTAATTGAGTTTATGGAGCTTGTTTGTAATTGTAACGAATTATAAACTAACCAAATAACCATGAGAAAAATTGCCTACATAATTTTGGTGATTTGCTTTCTTGCACCTTTTGCCGCAATTTCCCAACAGATTGTCCAAGGTGTTGTCAAAAACCAGATTACCCAAGAGCCCGCAACGGCTATTTCTATTCGCGTCAAAGATGATCGTGCAGGAACCTTTACTGACGATAAAGGCCACTTTCAACTGCGGTTGAACAAAGGCTTTCCACTGACCCTATTGATTTCCTCCATAGGCTATGAAAAGCAGGAAGTGCTGGTCGAAAACAATCAAAGCCCTATTTTGATCGACCTCGTCCCAACTTCCACCTTAGCGCAGGAGGTGGTGGTTTCCGCAAGCCGTTCCGTACAGACCAAATTGTCTTCTCCGGTAACCATTGAGCAGATCAGTACCAAAGATGTGCAGAACTCGCCACAGATCAACTATATGGATATGGTGCAGGGCCTACGTGGGGTAGATGTTACGGTGTCCAGCTTGGGTTTTACCTCGGTTACGACCAGGGGTTTCAATACCAGTGGTAATACCAACTTTACCCAGATTGTAGACGGAATGGACAACCAGGCTCCGGGACTGAACTTCCCATTGGGATCGGTTATCGGGCTTACGCAACTGGATGTAGACAATATTGAATTATTATCAGGAGCTTCTTCGGCGCTCTATGGTTCCAGGGGATTGAACGGAACCATGGTAATGACCGGAAAAGATCCGTTTAAGTATAAAGGGTTAAGCGTTTTGGTGACACAAGGGGTAAACCATGTCAATAGCAAAAAGAACAATGACCCCGTATCGGCATCGCCGGTTTACGATTGGGTCATCCGATATGCCAATACCGTAAACGATAAATTTGCCTTTAAGATCAATGCTCAGTATTCGAAAGCAAATGATTGGGTAGCCAATGATATGCAGAACAAGAATGGGCCAGGAGGCCCAGATGTAGATCCGAATTACAATGGTATCAATATGTATGGAAGTGCAACAAATACGGATATCAATCCTTTCCTATATGCTGCCATGATGGGTAATCCGGCTTTGACGCCATTGATCGAGCCCATGTTGGCAAAACCAAACTATGTGGCTAGGACAGGGTACCCAGAATGGGGCTACTTGGACAATAATGCCAACATGTTTAAGGTGAACACTGAACTTCGATATAAGATAAATTCCGATTTGGAAGCCATCGCATCGGGGACCTTTGGTACAGGGAACATCGTCTATACCAATGATACCCGATATCAGATCAATGATTTCAAGGTGGCGCAGTACAGACTGGAGCTGAAGAGTGAAGATTGGTTCGTTAGGGCCTATACAACCCGTGAAAATTCTGGAAATACGCTGATTGCGGGACCGACATCGCAGTTGATCAATGAGGGTTGGAAAGTAAGTTATGATGGCAATGTAGGTGGATGGTACCCTGAATATACCGAAGCCTTGGTGACAGCATTGGCAACGGGATCGGATATGCAAGCGGCCCATATTGCCGCTAGGCAATTCGCTGATCAAGGAAGATTGGTAGAAGGCTCTGAAGGATTTAATGCACTGAAAAAACAGATTTCCCAAACGCCTATCTCGGAGGGGGGAACACTCTTCTTGGATCGCTCAAAACTGTATAACGCTGAATTCCAGTATAACTTCAGGAAGCTGATTCCATTTATGGATGTCATTGCTGGTGTAAACTGGAGACTGTACAGCCTGAACTCCAAAAACACGCTTTTCCCTGATTTGGACAAGCCGATCAACGTGAAAGAATATAGTGGCTATCTATCTCTTGGAAAACGTCTGGTCGACGATCGCTTGACCCTGAATACGTCCTTCCGATTGGATAAGAATACCCTATTCGGCAAGCCAAAATTGACCTCGAGAGCGTCGGCGGTCTTCCAGACAGCTTATCAGAATTACCTGAGGTTCTCTTATCAGAATGCCTATAGTTTCCCTTCTAATATCCAGGCTTTGCAGAATACCATGAATGGTTATAACAGTTACTCTTCGGGTGGTTCGAACCTGTTGTTGAACGATCATTATCACTTCAACGAATTCCCGCCATATACTTTGGCAAGTGTCCAGGAATTCCAGCAAACCAATGATCCTACTGTGCTAAAGAAATTTGAGTACGATGATATTAAACCCCAAACGGTCAATTCATTCGAGGTAGGCTATGCAGCATTGATTGCGAAGCGCGTCATGTTTGATGTATTAGGCTATTTCTCTACCTGGGAAAACTTTATTGGCTACGCGAATGTGGCGAATAGCCCGGGTACCGATGATGTAAATGCGTTTAAGGACCAAAGCAAATATGTGACCTACAATATGGCTTTCAATGGTGGTGAAACGGTAAATACCTATGGTTATGCAGCCAGCGTGAGCGTGGATCTAGGCAAGAACTTTTTGACGAAGGTGAATTACTTCTCAGACTTCCTGAAGAATAAGAACAATAGCCAGATCAATAATTTCAATACGCCAAACTACCATGTGAACATGGAATTTGGAAATAGTGGTTTCGGAAAGAAACAAGTTTGGTCATTTAATACTACCTTAAGGTATAAACCAGGTTTTCATTATGCAGCAGCAGGCGGATTGGGCGAAGGCCAAATTCCATCTTCGACTGTAATCGATGCGCAGATCAGTTATAAGATCCTGAAAGCACGTTCGGGAATCCGCATCGGAGGAACCAATATTACCAACAAATACTATACTACAGGTATTGCTAACCCGAGGATCGGAGCGATGTATTACGTTAGCTATGCCTATAATATTTTTTAAGATTAACCAAAAAAACAAATCACATGAAAAGCATTTCAATAGTTGCAATCTTCTGTTTGGCCCTGTTGGTCGGCTGTAAAAATTCGGCCGATAAGACCAGTGGTTATGGAACGCAATTGAGTTTCGGCCCTGGGGAGGAAGAAAAGATCGAGGAAGCATTCCTCTCGCTAAAAGACAGTACGGAGATTTTCCTGAAAGAGGGAAACTATAACTTCCAGAACTTGAGCATTGCTCAAGTAAACCATATCCTGATCCGCGGTGCAGGACCGACGAAAACGAAGTTGAACTTTAAGGACCAGAAGCAAGGGGGTGAAGGTATCCGCGTTACAGATGTGACCAACTTCAAGATACAGGGTATGGAAATCAGGGATTCTAAAGGGGACCTCCTGAAAATAAACAATGGTAAGGATATCGTGGTTTCCGAGCTGCATGCGATCTGGAGTACTGCCGATTCGACCAGTGGAGGTTATGGTATCTATCCGGTTCTCTGTAGCAATGTACTGATTGAAAACTGCTATGCAGAAGGCGCTTCGGATGCGGGAATCTATGTAGGGCAGACCAAGGGTGCTATCGTAAGGAACAGCAAGGCGGCCAAAAATGTGGCCGGTTGCGAAATCGAGAACTCGACGGATGCAGAAGTCTATGATAATGAATTCTACGATAATACCGCTGGATTCTTGGTGTTCGACCTTCCTGATCTGTCCCAGCGTGGCGGCAGGATCAAGGCTTACAACAACAATATCCATGATAATAATTTCAGGAACTTTGCAAAAGCTGGAAGCTTCGGTACTTCCTGGGGAGTGGGAAATGCCTCACCGGGTAGCGGAGTCATTATTTTGGCCACTTCGGATGTTGAGATCTTTGATAACAAGATTACCAATAATAATAGCTCAGCCGTAACCATCGCTTCTGGATTTACCGTAGACGATAAGGCGGCAGAGAAAATCAATGATAAATACTCGCCGATCCCGACAAATATCAAGATCTATGGCAATACGATAACCATGGGGAATGAATTTCCCAAACCGGCCTATGAGCATAGGGTAGGGCAATTGATCATTGCCACTGAACAGCAAATGAATGGAATCGATCCTAACAGAAAGAACAAGAGGATCCCTGCGATTCTATATGATGGGGTGACCAGCAATATCATGACCCAAGGAACAACGCCAAATCCTGATCAGGTCTGTATCAACCAACCTGGGGAAAATATGTTTGTGAATGCTGATTTCGCCAATGTTAAAGATCCGGCGAAATGGAAGCCAAACAGCAATGTTCAACCATTTGAATGTAAGTAGACATGTCTAACTTGATAAAGATATCTAGTTGTTTCTTGCTCTTGGTTTTCATGGTTCAAGCATGTCAAAACCAAGGTAAGAAACAGCAAAATACCCCTACTGAATTCCAGTTTAAGGAGAAACTATCTGAT
The DNA here is from genome assembly GCF_024296865.1 of Sphingobacterium sp. LZ7M1. Taxonomy (GTDB): domain Bacteria; phylum Bacteroidota; class Bacteroidia; order Sphingobacteriales; family Sphingobacteriaceae; genus Sphingobacterium. Next base: position 100,724 of record NZ_CP101134.1, read on the forward strand.
TATGGTTTCTTCAAAGGAAAGCTTTCGGAATTGAATCCTAATCCTGGATTGATTTCTTATGACCTGAGCAGTGCGTTATTTTCAGATTATGCTATCAAAGATCGATTTATCGTTTTGCCGGAAGGTAGCAAGATGAAGTATGTGGACAATGAAGAATTGGAGTTTCCGGATTCGACCATCATCATCAAGAATTTTGCCTATCGAAACAGCGATGATGAGAAGATCATGATTGAAACCAGGCTGTTAGTAAAGGACCCCGCCGACCATAATTGGAAGGTGATGAACTATCTGTGGGATGAGAAACAGGATGATGCGGTGAAATTTATCCGTGGTGTGGTCTTGCCTATCAGCCTGAAAGATGATGAGGGGAAATTGCACAAGACCAATTATATGGTGCCTAATACCAATGATTGTAAGCGCTGTCACATCAAGGATTCAAAATTATTACCAATTGGTCCAAAAGCAAGGAACATGAATTATACCCGAGCTGGTCAGACCGAAAATCAACTGGTCTGGTTAGCGAAGGCGGGTCATCTGGAAAATTTACCGGACCTGAAAGAGGTTGAAGCTTTGCCGAATTGGTTAGATAAAGCGAATTTCAGCCGTGAGCAGCGCGCTAGGGCATATCTGGACATTAACTGCAGCCACTGTCACCGTAGAGGTGGGGATGCTTTCAATACAGGATTGTTCCTGGAATATACCGAAACGGATACAGTACGATTGGGCTATCATAAGGGGCCGGTTTCAGCAGGTTCTGGAGCTGGGGGCTTGGATTTTGACCTCGTGCCCGGTTCTCCCGATAAGTCCATCTTGTATTACAGGATGAACAGCACGGAACCCGGAACGGCCATGCCTGAGCTTGCGCGATCGATGATACATACAGAGGGGGTGGAATTAATAAAAGATTGGATAAAGCATTTGTAATCAAGAACTATAAAAAAAACAGCATAAAGAATTAGAATAATGAATGATTCAATTCTACAATTGTTTGATGTTCAGCAAGAACATCAACAGGAGCTTCGTATGAGTTCTGCTAAGGTGCGCATCGCTAAGCTGCGGCGGTTGAAGGCTAATATTTTAAAGTTTGAGAACCGCATTTTTGAGGCTTTGGATGCAGACCTGCGGAAGAATGCATATGAGTCTGCTTTGACTGAGGTGTATTTTATCTATAGTGAGATTGATTTTGCGATCAAGCGACTTCCTTCCTGGATGAGAAAGAAGCGGAAACCCCATACCTTGACCAGTTTTTTGTCGAAAAACTGGATTCAGTATGAATCCTTGGGCACCTCTTTGATTATCTCCCCTTGGAATTACCCCTTTCAGCTGAGTATGAGTCCGTTGGTTTCTGCAATTGCTGCAGGCTGTTCGGTGATATTGAAGCCATCGGAATATAGTCCGAGGACTTCTGAAGTTATCCGGGACCTCATCAACGAAACCTTCCCGGAAAAGGAGGTGAAATGTGTATTGGGAGAAAAAGAACTGGCAACGGAATTACTTAAACTGCCATTCAACAAGATATTTTTTACGGGCAATCCAGAGGTAGGTAAGATTGTCATGAAAGCAGGGGCGGAGCATCTTTCGAGCGTCACGCTGGAGTTAGGTGGTAAATCGCCGGTCATCATTGCGGAGGATCATGACCTCAAGGCGGCCGCCCTTAAAATTGCCTGGGGCAAGTTGATCAATGCCGGGCAAACCTGCATCGCGCCAGACTACCTCTATATTCCCAAAGGGGCCATCGAAGCTTTCAACCAAGCATTCCAGGAAGCCTGTCGGGAATTGTTCTATTCAGATGGTACCCTCGATTACAAGCGTTATGCAAAGATCATCAACAGCAGGCACCAACAACGGATTGAAAGGCTCCTCGACGATGCATTGATGCGGGATGCTAAGGTATTATGGCAAGCTGAAGGCGAAGACCATCAGTCAATTTCGCCAGTCTTGCTCACAGATGTAGCCCAGGGAAGTAAGATCATGGAGGAGGAGATATTTGGTCCAATCCTACCTGTTATTCCATATAATGATATTCAGGAAGTGCTAGACCACATCAACTCCAATCCTAAACCATTGGCGATGTATATTTTCTCTGATAGCAATTCTTTTACCGATACCTTGCTGAAACACTGCAGTTCTGGGTCTGTCTGTATCAATGATGTGCTGATCCAGGTCTCAAATCCTAATCTGCCTTTTGGTGGGGTAAACCACAGTGGTATAGGAAGCTGTCATGGATTCTATGGTTTTAAGGCCTTTTCACATGAAAGAGCCATTATGAAGCAAACGAAATTCTCATTTTCTAAAATGATCTATCCACCATATCAAGGTAAAGAGGCCGTATTCAAACTGTTGAAAAGATGGATGTAAAAGAGCTTGATCGTTAGTTAGTAGGTTTAATTGATTGAGGGAGTCTCCAAGCATTATTGGAGGCTTCTTTCTTTATTATAAAACCTTGGAATAGTTTCTGTTGTTCTATTCGATGAATCTATAATACGACATCAAATGAAATCTATATTATTTATTGTGCCAATAGCGCTATTTCTAGCAAGCTGCAATAACCCAAAGCAAGAAGCAAATAATGATAGTCCGGCAGTTGATAGCGTTCAAGCTGTTCCTGAATCTTCAGATACTACCCAAACAGATATACCTGAGAAGGCCATAGAGCTTAAGTCCAGTTGGGATTCCATCAGTCTTCATAAAATGTCTAAAATATCTGATACCATCAGTTTTGATAGTAAAGATTTTAAACAGATCGATGCGGAATTGCACAGCGACAAGCCCGGGAATATCCGTTTTAATCTGATTGTCCTACCGGATAACAATACCGATGGTCCATTTGGGAAGGATGTTCAGTATAACTTGGATAAAAAGGGGACCTATAAATTGGTCATCGGAGAAAGCCTGATGCAGGGAGACCCTTTTGATGGTCATTATACCATAAGGTTCAAGGGGCAGTAAAAAAGAACCTAGCCTTTTGGGGTAGGCTAGGTCCAAACGATAACCTATTTATTTAGAGAAACTTTTCAGATTGTACCTTATGGTTAGGCCGTAGGTTCTGGGGTCTGCAATGATACCGGCATATTGCCCGTAACTACCAGGTGCGGCAAGCAATTGTTCGTAATAATTTTTGTCCGTAAGGTTGCGGCTCCAGATGGACAGGGAGATTCCATTCTCCGCTTTGAATCCCAATCGGGCGTTTAATAACGCATATCCATCTATGTTCAAATATTGGGAAGGGGAAGGACTCGATGAGAATTCAGATCTATAGAAGAGGTCAGATCCTAAGAAGAATGAGCCTTCCAGACCAATCAAACTTCCTTTTTGGCTCAGTTCAGCGCCTAGGGAAGTCGACCATTTCGAAATGCCTGGCAATCTTCCTCCGGAAATGTCCTTAAAAGCTTCAGGCCCTCCTACTTCCTCCAGTGGAACCGGGGCATTTGTGAATTTCACATATTTCCCATCTGTATAGGCCGCAGCGGCATTGATCCTGAGGTAATTCCCTACACGCAGGCTTCCGTCCAGTTCTATCCCTTTCACACTCACCTTTTCCGCATTGGCTAGATAACCTCGGTTTACGCCAGGTTCTGGCGTCTGCACCAGTGTTTGGTAATCCTTGATGTCAGTTTGATAAAGGGTCAGGTTAAGGATGGAATTTCTGCTGGGGCTTGATTTCAATCCTATTTCTTTATGGTTGACAGCTTCCGGCTTTACCCTTGCGAGGTCAAGCAATACTTCGCCTTTGGCAGTAGGTAATCCACCAACATTGATCCCTACAGGCTTGTAGCTTATGGCATAGGTTGCGAAGGCATTCAGGTTTCGGTTCCACTTGTATTGTACCGATAGCTGACCTGATAGATTGCCGGCAGAAGCATCGGTAACAAAAGACTGGTTGGTATATACAGTGTTTTTGAGGGCTATTAATGCTGGGTCTTCAGTCTGTAGGCCTCCATAGGTCTTTCGATCGTAATTGGCCTCCTTCTTATCGTGGTTATAGCGTAGGCCCGGAAGGAGATGGAGCTTTTCCGTGATAGCCCAGTCTAATTGTGAATAAGCGGCCAAGCTTGTTGTTTTGATGCCGTATTTGGTCTTGATTCCAAAGTTGTCAAACAATCCCGGAGTACTCCACAGGTCGCTGTTGCTGTTCTGGGCAAATCGCCAGAGCGCAGATCCAGCCTCTTCGGTATGGACCGGGTCTGTCCTCAGATCTTGATATAATCCGAATAGCCCAACCACCATATCGATGTTTTCCCTTATTTTTCCTGAATAACGAAACTCTTGGGAGTATTGATCGTGGGCCGAATTACCGGCAGAGATGGTAAACACAGGTAGACCAATATAATCCCTGTCATTCAATGGGACCCATTTCCAATAGCGCCAAGCTGTCGTAGATGTTAGGGTTCCATTCCCTATTTTAATATCAGCATTCAAGGATATACCGCCCAGTTCATTGTCAGCTTTTGACTGCGTGTTTAGATCAACCTTTCTTTCAAAGGCGTTTTGATAGGGTTGTTCATACCCTAAATCTTTGATAATAGCATTGAATTGGCGATAATCTGCGCGCTGTGTTTCAACCACTCCCGCTATGCCCCAGCCATAACCATCAGGCTTTTGAATGCTCTTGTCGGCTGCAAGACTGATGTTGACTCTATCATTCGGCTTATAGAGCAATTGTGCCCTGAGGCCTAAGTTATTCATGTTATTGATCGCTCGATTGGTATGGACATTATATAGGGTGCCGTTTCTTTGGGTTCCTGAGAAGGAAATTCGGGCAGCTAATTTATTGCTGATCGGACCTGTCAGGGATGCCTTGCCTTGCAGGAAACCATAATTTCCATAACTCAATTCAAAGTTCGCTGCCGGAGTGAATTCTGCGGGTTTTGATGTTACATTAAAAGCTCCTGACGTGCTGTTCATCCCGAAAAGGGTGCCTTGCGGCCCACGTAATACCTCTACCTGTTCTATATCGATAAAATCCAACCAAGTTGCCGCAGGTCTAGCCAGATAAACACCATCTAAATAGAATCCAACACCGGGATCAATGCCGTCATTGGTCAAGCCATAGGTAGAACCCAGACCTCGAATATTGAGTGTTGTATTTCTGGCGTTGGAAGCATAAAGCTGGACGGTGGGGGCAAGTTCCTTGATCCTATTGACGTTGAATGCCGAGGCATCATCTATGGTTGCTGCATTTATGGTCGTTATCGGAATCGGGATATCCTGAATCTGTTCCTTCCGTCTCCTGGAGGTCACCACAATCTGGTCCAGTTTTTCCAGGCTCGGTTTTAGAAGGATTGTCGCAGGAGATTGGTTGACTGATATCCGTTTCTTTTGATAGCCTAACCTTGATATGATAAGCTTAAAAGGCAGTTTTTGCCCAGTAACAAAGTGGAATTCACCATTTTCATCCGTTTTCACTTGGTGAGTTACACCGTCCAACTGTAACGTCACATCAGGAATAGGTTCTCCACTGATGGAGTCCAAAACGGTACCTCTTAGGGTGGCATTGATGATCGCTTGGGGTATTTCTTGTGCTATGCTGCCGTTGTTGCTTACAAAAAAGGCAATAGCAAGGCTTAGAAAGCTAAAAGTTTTCTTAAAATTCATGAAATAAGTATTAGGGTTGAAAGTTACTCCCGGTCAACAGGAGCCTTAAAAGAATGGATTAGCGGAAATGTTTTTCAATTCCCGCTTTAATCCTATTGGGGGAAGATAATTTCGCTGCACATTCGTTCAGGTTCAATGCTGAACTTACCTTGCTTATTGTTGCTGTTGTTTTTTGTTAAGGTTTTGAGGGTTGATTTCTTGCTCTTCATTATGACTGTCGTTTGTTTTACAAAACAAATGTAAAGAGTATATTTAAATAAAGTCTACTAATATTGTAGACTTTATTTAAAATAGTTAATAACCTTTTGATTATTAGCTAAATAAAATTTATATAAACTGTAAAGCGAACCTTATTTTCTGGGAAATAAACTTGCAGATGCTAATATTTACAGTAGAAGTCAATGGATTAATTGAATGAATTTTATTCTTTAAAAATGGTATTCTTCCATGAAATTAAAAATTTTGCTTAAAAACTCTTTTGCTATTCAGCGAATATGAAGTAAATTACATTTTGCTAATTCACATTTTGCACTAGCTAGCCAATTTAAATAGTGAGACGTTTATTTTTTAAGATACTTGTTACCATATATGTTTTTGTACTCATTCTATTCTGTCAGGAGTCTTATGGCCAGTATGGTTTAGAATTTTCCAGTCATGAAAAGGAGCTGGATAAGCGGACGAGCCTTTCGATCGGTACAGAGGAATCAATTGAGCTTGCGAAGCATACGGAATTGACCTTTGATATTCAATTTAAACCTTATCAGCAAGATTATTTCGGATATATCTTCCGCCTCATATTGGATGAGCAATTGAACATCGATCTCATCTATGACCGTAGGCAAGATAATGGAAGGCACTTTAAATTGGTGGTTGGGGATAAATTCACGGACATCAATTTTGATATACCCAAAAACGAGCTTTTCTATCAATGGACCAAAATCAAGATCTTACTTGATAAGGAAAAAGGAAGTTTAGTCCTATCCACTGCGAAGAACAGCTTCACCCATCAAATGGATTTAAAGGGCCGATCTGCCTTTAAATTGCTATTTGGTTTCAATGACTACAAATTCTTTCAGAGCTCCGACCTTCCGCCGATGCGGATCAAGGATGTACAGATATCTTGCGATGAAAAACTTTGCCATCATTGGAAGCTGGATGAAATAACTGGCAATACGGCAAGGGACGATCAAGGCTCTTTAAAGGCCTTTTCAAAAAACCCTTCATGGATCAAGAGGCAACGGCAAGAATGGCGACTTGAAAATGAATTCTATGTTTCCGGACAGGCTAGTGTTGCCTTTGACCAAAGAAATGAAAGTGTATACATCGTATCCGAAGACTCCTTGGTTCGGACTAATCTAGGAGCAACGGTCAGTACTTCATGGCCTTACCTGAATGGGCCGCTCTATATGGTCAATGGAAGCCAATCCTTGTTTGATCCAAGCTCAGGGAAGGTACTCAATATCTCCATCGATCAAAAGCTAGTATCCGCATTTGATACCTTGACAAGGTCCTGGTCCCAATCCTTCCAACATCCTGCACACGGAACGCATTACCTGTCCTTCAATAAATTTTATTCCGCAAAGGATTCCAGTATCTATATGGTAGCTGGATACGGACATTTCAGATACAAGAGTGCCATCCACAAATACCATATTCCCAGTAATTCCTGGGACAGCCTATCCTATGCCGGAGACCCTTTGTTTCCGCATTACTTAGGCGCTATGGGGGTTGATAAGGGTGCTGTTTACCTATTGGGCGGATATGGTAGTACCACGGGCGACCAGATGCTGAACCCAAAGATTTCCAATGATTTCGTCTTGATGGACGTCAATTCCAAAACCTTCAAGACGCTAGGGGAAATCAAATTTCCTATTCCCGAAGCGGTATGGGCCAATTCTTTGGTCATGGATGAAGCATCCAATACCATGTATGGACTCATGTTCCCTAGGAATAAGTTCAAGTCTTTCTTACAGCTCGTAGCGATGTCCAAAGACGGAAAGAACCTTCAGGAATTGGGAAGTACCATTCCTTTTGATTTTCACGACATCAAATCATTTGCAGATTTCTTCTATTCCAAGGCCTCCAACCGATTTGTTGCCGTCACATTGTTTTATGATAGTGCGCTGAGTCAGAGCCGAGTTCGCATCTACAGTCTATTGGCGCCAGCTCTGCCCTACCAGATCTTGGAAGGCAATGCCAAGGCTAAATCAAACAATTGGATCTGGATAATTGGACTGGCCACCCTTGCCGGATTAGGATTACTATTCTGGATTAAAAAAACGAATAGAAAAACTCCAGAAACCCAAAAGAATCCATCGGTTGAACGCAAGGATAAGGAAGAAAGCCCAGTATTGGCCCCTATTCTAAAAGAAACAGCTCCAAAAAACAGCAAGATCGATAGGGCCACCATCAATCTCTTCCGAGGCGATATCCAGATCTTTGATCAGCAGGGCGACGAGATCACCAAGCAGTTCTCGCCTTTACTGAAAGAGTTGCTGACCATGTTTGTGGTCTATACCATTTATCGTGGCAGGGGAGTCAGCTCCGAGAAATTAATGGAAATATTCTGGTCCGATAAATCCACCTCCAGTGCAACCAACAATAGATCGGTAAATATCGCCAAGATCAATGCCCTATTGGAGCAATTAGGCGAGATGAAAATCTCCAAAAAAAGCGGCTATTGGAGTATTGAAAGCATTGAAGATGTCCATATCGACTTCTCCGACTTTATGTATCTCTTCAATAAATCTGAAAACTTAGATAGACAGGAAATAGACCGATTGCTCAAAATCCTTGAAAAAGGAGGTTTCATGTTCGATACAGATTATGAGTGGCTAGATGGTATCAAGGACGAGGTGTCCATTCATGCAACCGGACTATTGTCCAGTCTGATGAAAAACTTGGACTTTGAAAAGGATTCCGAGACCATTATTGAAATTGCCAATCGAATCTTCCATTTTGATTCTGTCCACGAAGAGGCCATGGTCTATAAATGTAGAGCACTCGTACAGCGAGGTTACCACAGCCTAGCCCACCAATGTTTCGAGAACTTTTCCCAAGTCTATCAGCAATTATACGATGAATCCTATAACCGGACTTACCGGGAAATTGTATAAAGTAAAATATTAATAAAAAATAAAGCGCTGAATTTCAGTGCTTTATTTTTTATTTCCAGTCCATTAATGTTTTATTAATGCTTTGTTATAGTCTCCAATTTAATCTTGTTTCATAATCAATTTATAAACGATGAGACGAAAGCAAGAAACCTTTATCCTGCCTGATACCTAATCCAACTGGAGCCTTCGGTTTTAGAAACTAAAGGTCGTATCGACACCTATTTTAATACTTGATGGCGACATCAAGAGTGACTACCAATTTTCAACAAATTAAATTATGGGATTAAAAATCATCAATTCCTGCTCATCCTATTGGGGCAGGCGGTTCAAACAATTATCCTGGCGATTGGCGATAGTACCAGTCTTGACGTTATCCTTAGGTACCGTATTCGGTCAGCAAAGGAATGTCAATGGTACAGTAAAATCAACCGACTCAAAACCTTTAGCTGGGGCGACCATCAAAAACACCAAGACTGGCATCAGTACCACCTCGGACTCCCAAGGCTTGTTTTCCATTGCCGTTTCTCCGGGTGACCGCTTGGTTATTTCTTATGTGGGCTATCTTGGTCAAGAAGTCCTAGTCGAGAACAATTCCAATATTCAGATCGAATTGCCGAATGACAATACCACTTTGGAAGATGTCGTGGTGGTTGGATATGGTACGCAGAAAAAAGCGACCCTTACTGGAGCCGTATCCTCTGTGACCAATAAGGAGATTACGATTACCAAAAATGAAAACGTCGTAAACATGCTTACGGGCAAGCTTCCGGGGGTCCGTATCACCCAACAGACCGGACAGCCTGGAGCTTTTGAATCCAATATCGATATCCGCGGTATGGGCGAGCCCCTGATCGTAGTCGATGGTATCCCTAGAGACAAGGATTATCTATCCAGAATGGATGCCAATGAGATCGAAAGCGTATCTGTTTTGAAAGATGCATCCGCTGCGGTCTATGGTGTTCGTTCGGCGAATGGGGTATTGCTCGTGACCACCCGCAGGGGAGCCAGTGCAGATCAAGGTTTCGAAATCGGCTATTCCTATAACCGTGGTTTCCAACAGTTCCTGTATGTACCCAATACGGTCGGTGCAGCCGACTTCAGACGCTTGAGGAACGAAGAGCTTTGGAGAAATTTCAATAACAACTACCCGAACAAATTGCCCGCGACATGGGACGATGCCAGCATCAAAGAATATGAAGACGGTACTAAGCAGTCTTCCAACTTCCTTGACGCGGCTTTTGATAAAACCTCGCCGCAACAACAACATAACCTGACCGTCAATGGAGGTTCTGAAAAGGTGAATTACTTTTTCAACTTAGGTTACATGGACCAGATGGGTTCATACAAAAGCAAGAGCTTAAACTACAATCGCTATAACTTCCGTTCCAATGTAGATGTCAAGATCACAGATCGCCTAAAGGCCTCCTTGGACCTTGGTGGCTATGCCGATGAGACCAATCAGCCTAGAACAGATATGTGGGCAGTTTATAAGCAAGCTTGGCGACAAAGACCAGATATCCCAATCTTCCTGAACAATAACCCAATGTACCCGAACTTTGACATGATCGACAACGAACATCCTGTCTCCGTAACGGATGCCGCACAAACCGGTTATAGAAAGTTCTTGAGAAAACAATTCAATAGTATCCTTTCCTTAGAGTACAAAATCCCGTATGTAGATGGATTGGTCGCGAAAGGTACCTATAACTACGATTTCAAATACACCGATAATACCGATTTCAAAAAATCTTACCCATTGTACAGCTACACACCTGCAGTATTGGGTCCGAATGGCGAAGTCATAACACCAGAACGCTATGATGCCCACGAGAAAAACTCTCCATCGTCCGTACGCCGTTCTGCCTATCCTGATTCACATACCCTGATGCAGTTCTCCTTGAACTACAACAAATCTTTTGGTGTTGGACATAATGTTTCCGGATTACTATTATTCGTCGAGGAATACAACAAATGGGATAGTTTCTATGCCCAACGCGAGATCAAGGTCAATTCCGAATACCTTTTTGCTGGAGAGGCTAAAAACCAATTGGCCGATATGGAAGGTATTGGCGAGCGTACCGCAAGAGGTTTTGTGGGTAAATTCAATTATGATTTTAAAGGGAAATACCTAGCTGAATTCAGTTTCCGTTATGATGGTTCTTCCAAATTTCCTAAAAATGAACGCTGGGGTTTCTTCCCTGGAGCTTCAGTGGGATGGAGGATCAGTGAGGAAAACTTTATCAAGGACAACTTCAGTTTTATAAACAACTTAAAAATCCGTGGTTCCTATGGTGTCCTTGGGGATGACCGTTCCGCTGGTAACTACCCTTCCACCTTTGTCGGATTTGCATTGGATCCGAATAACCTGGGCTGGATCTTTGGACAGGATATCGTTAGTGGCGCCTTGCCAACTGCTATTCCTAACCCGAACCTAACCTGGTATACCTCCAAAACTGCCGATATTGGTCTGGATGTCGATCTATGGAATGGTCTGTTTGGCATGACCTTCGACTACTTCAATCGCTATCGCGATGGTCTATTGGCCACCCGCTTGGACCTGATTCCGGGAACTGTAGGAGCAAACCTGCCTCAGGAAAACCTGGAAAGCGACCGTACCTTTGGTTACGAGGTTTCCTTGACCCACCGCAATCAGATCAACGACTTCAATTATTTTGTGAATGCACAGGTTTCAACCACCAAGAGCCAATTCCAAAACAGGATCGAATCCCCTGCAGGAAACTCCTACGACCATTGGAGAAACCGCTATGCAGACCGCTACAAGGATATTTGGTGGGGTAATGAATATGTAGGTCAGTTCGGATCTTACGAACAGATCTATAATCACCCAACACAGGTCGGTAGTGGAACCTTGCCAGGCGATTACTATTACAAAGACTGGAATGGCGATGGTTTTGTCAATGGAAATGATGACCACCCGATTGCAACCTTCAATATGCCATTGATCAATTATGGTTTCAATATCGGTGCATCCTGGAGAGGGGCAGACCTATCGATGAACTTCCAAGGAGCAAATAAAGTCTATACCCGTTATACAGAGGTTCTAGTCGCGCCATTGCAATTCCAAGGAGGAGCATTGACCCAATTCTTGGATCGTTGGAGACCGGTAGACCCTAATGCAGACCTCTTCAATCCAAACACACAATGGATTTCAGGTTACTATCCTTCTACAGGATCCCCAATGGCCGAGGGTACCCGTGCTATCCAAGATGCTTCGTACCTCAGGTTGAAAACCTTGGAACTGGGCTATACCTTCCCGAAAGAATGGTTGGAGTCCATTAAAGTGAAGAGCTTCAGACTTTATGTTAGTGGATATAACCTGATGACCTGGACAGGGATGAAATATTCAGATCCTGAACACCCTGGGTCAGAAGGAGGCTCATCATCACACATGGTGGATACCTACAAATACCCATTGAACAAGACCTATAACATTGGTGCATCCATTAAATTCTAAGTTTAATTGACATTATGAAAACTACATTATCAAAAATATTGGCTGTCCTACTACTGGTTCTAGTGGGTTCCTGTCGCAAGATGGACCTTGAACCTCTAGGTGTATTGGACGAGAAAGCCTTATACGGAAATGAAGATGGTGCTAGGAAATTTGTTTCCGGAATTTATAGCCATCTTCCCATCGAAGACTTTGTTTACCACCCTGAAAGAGGTTTCCGTTGGGACAATTATTGGGTGAACTCCGATATCTTGGCTGCTATATCTGGAGAGATGACCGGACAGTTCTGGGGCGTTGCTGGTGCTCAAGGTTTTGGCTATTGGCCTTATGACCGTATCCGGAACGTCAATGGTTTTATTGCAGGATTGCCGACCTACAAAGAGAACTTTTCTGAGGATGGATATAATAATATCCTTGGCGAAGCTCATTTCCTGCGGGCATTCTTTTACTTCGCATTGGTAAAGCGCTATGGTGGAGTGCCAATCGTAAAAGATGTCCAAGATCCGCAAGCGGAAAAGGAAACCCTATTGGTTCCGAGAAACAAAGAAGCAGATGTCTATAAGTTCATCCAAGAAGACCTACAGTTTGCTGTAGATAACATGTCCAGTACCTCTGAGAAAGGGAGGGCGAATAAGTATGTAGCCGCGGCTTTATTGTCCCGTGCAATGTTATACGCGGCGAGCGTTGCCAAATATGGTTTCTACTCCAACTTGCAGGGCGATGCAGCAAGCAAAGGCTTTGTCGGTATCCCAAGACAGGAAGCTGAATGGTTCTATCAAAAAGCTTATGATGCCGCAACAGTAGTGCTTAATGGACCTTATTCTTTATACAACAAGAAACCAGAAGACAAGGAGATGAACTATGTTGACGTGTTTATCGATGATAACAGTCCTGAAGACATATTGATCAAACAGTACAATATTACGGCACCTTATGGAACCCGTTTGAAACATAGTTATGATGCGACTTTGCTCCCTAACCCAACCTTTTCAAGTGATGCAGAATCTATGGCATACCCAGTTTACAATATCGTTGAACTGTTTGGTGAATTGCCGGTTAATGATGCTTCAGGTACACCTATCCGGTATACCGATCGCAAAGCCTTATATGCCGATGCAGAACCTCGTCTCCGTGCAACCGTTTATTTCTCTGGAATGGAACTACGTGAAGGTGCCGAAAAGAGAAGCTTTGATATGTTGCGTGGGCTTTATGTCTCTTTTCCTGGCAAAGCTAGCGATGCGCAGATGGGTTCCAATTCAGCTCCTATCAACAGTGAAGCCAACAGAATCTTGGCCGGCCCGAAAAATACACAGTACACGTATAAGGGAACCAAGATTGGAGTCACCGGAGAGCATGGTATGTGGAAAGACGGGCATGCAAATAATAGCCGTACTGGGTTCTATGTCCGTAAATACATCAACTACAAAATGTCCACCAAGGAGGTTAAGTTTTATAGCAGTACCCAGCCTTGGAAGGTTATCCGTTTGGCTGAAATTATGCTGAACAAGGCAGAAGCGGCATATGAATTAGGCTTGTTGAAATCCAATGAAGCCTTGAAAACGGAAGCTTTTACCTATATCGCCAAGGTCCGTGATCGCGCTGGTGCTAAACCTTACGCATACAACCCTACAGCTGCCAACATCAATAAATATGGTTATCCATTGGATGGCAACCTGCAGTTTATCCGCGAGGAAAGAGAAAGGGAGCTATGCTTTGAAAACCATCACTGGTGGGATATCAAAAGATGGAGAATTGCGGATGTGGAACTGAACAATTTCGTGCCGAATTCACTCATGCCTTATTTGGTATTGGATGAGTTGAAATACAAGCCAAACGGCGAAAGGATCAATTCTTACATCTTTATCAAAGAAAGAGAGCCTTGGAACAAGACCTTCAATTTTGAGAAGAAATGGTATTACGAACCACTTCCGGGTGGAGAGTTGAACAAGAATCCAAATTTATATCCTCAGAATCCTATTTATTAATCTAATGAGAATGACCATGAAAAAGATATTCTTACTATTCACGGTGCTCCCTGTCTTTTGGCTGAGTTCCTGTGCAGATATCGATAATTTTGAAGCGCCCAATGCCACCCTTTCTGGAAAGGTATTGGACAAAACTACGGGGCAGCCCTTTTTAACTGGGCCTGGTGAATTTGCCATCCGTCTCTTGGAGACCAGTTATGGCGAGAACCCTGCTCCCCAAGACCTTGCCGTGAAGCAGGATGGATCCTTTATCAACAATAAACTGTTTTCAGCCACCTATTCCATGCAACCTTATGCAGGGGCATTTTGGCCAGCAGATATTGTTACAGATTTCAAACTGAGTGGATCCGGTAACCAAGACTTCAATGTGACCCCATATCTGAAGATAAAAAATGCAAAATTTGTATTGAAGGAAGGAAATAAAATTGATGTTTCCTGTACCTTGGAGGCCCCAATTCCTCAAGGATTGCCTCAGGTGATCGAGGTGCGTCCATTCCTGAGCTTGACGCCATATTGTGGTGCAGGTAGCCGCATCGAGGCCTATTACAAAGATGAATTTAGGATTCTGATCAATAAAAACTGGGAAGAAATCGGTAATATGTCTAATGGTATTGGCAAAGAAACCTATACCATCAATGATATACCTTTGAAATCCGGATACACCTATTACTTCCGTATGGGAGCAAAAGTTCGTGATACATTTGAAAAGTTCAACTATTCAGAAGTAGTTGAAATAAAGGTCCCTTAAGGACAGAATGGATTAATTAATAATTGCTAATCAATAAAATTACATGCTATGACATTTAATGTGAAAAGACTAAACATGGTCCTGCTAGCCCTAATCATTGGGATGTTCAGTGCCTGTTCGAAGACAACGACCAATCAAGAAAAGGAAGAACCCGAAAAACCTAATCCCGTAGATTCCACAGATGGATACGACACTTCAGGTTTATTGTACCCGAAGTATGAAGGATTGGTGATGGCGGGTTACCAAGGCTGGTTCAATGCGGAAGGTGATGGCGCTAATAGAGGCTGGTATCATTATCAGGGCGACAATAATGTTTTCGAACCTGGGGTGACCAAGGTGGATTTCTGACCAGACATGACCGAATATACCAAGAAGTATAAATCTCCTTTCAAATTTGCCGACGGATCCGATGCCTATCTATTCAGTTCCAATGACGAAGAAACCATTGATCTACATTTTAAATGGATGAAGGATTATGGAATCGATGGTGTCCACATGCAGCGCTTCCTGGGCGAGGTAAAACCAAGTAACCCTTCTGGCAAAGCCCATTTCAACAAGGTCTTGACCAGTGCATTGAAAGCCGCCAAAAAATATGGTCGTGCCATCAGCATCATGTATGACCTGAGCGGATCTGTGCCTCAAGACTTTGCAGCCTTGGAACAAGATTGGAAGGAATTGGTAGAAACCCATAAACTTTATGACAAAGAGGCCAATCCAACTTACCTGTGGCATAATGGCAAACCGCTGATGTCCATTTGGGGAGTAGGCTTTAGTGACGATCGTCAATATAGCATTCAGGATGTAGATAAACTCGTAGATAAACTGAAGGCTGGTGAGAAGAAAGTATCCATTATGCTAGGTATTCCTTACTACTGGCGTACGTTAGATAGAGATACGGAACCAGACCCAGCACTACATGCCTTGATCAAAAAAGCAGATATCATCATGCCATGGGCAGTTGGCCGTTACAAAATGGAAGATTTCAACCCTAATATTGTACGAGAGGATATGCAATGGGCCGCGCAGAATAAGGTCGATTATGTGCCACTGGTATTCCCAGGTTTTAGTTGGGGGAATTTGCAGAAAAAGCCTGAACTCTATTATCAGATCCCAAGATTGAAGGGTGATTTCATCTGGAAGCAGATGTCGAATGCAATTTCAGCAGGAGCTATGTCTCTGTATGTTGCAATGTTTGATGAAATCGATGAGGGTACGGCCATTTTTAAATCTGCAAGAGAAAAGGATACGCCACTAAATGGTGACAAATTCAGGTTTGTCGGCATTGAAAACGACCTGCCAACGGATCATTACCTATGGTTGACAGGAGAGTCCGCAAAATGGATCAAAGGTGGAACCGGTTACACCGCTGAAAGACCTGTAAGACCTTAGATTTTTACTGAGAATAGCTGGTTTGTTAGTTATTATATAGATGGTTGGAAAGCGAGCGCAATGCTCGCTTTTCTTTTTTCTAGCCTATTTAATTTATCGAAAAAGCCTAATCAAATTATATAAATGTGTCAGCTATTGAAGGCTTTATATAATAAAACAATCTTTTGAAAGCTCTAATTTCATACTTGTATCCAATCCATGGTACACTAATCGCACTGATATGAAAGCTTTAATAATTATGCAGCCCAAGCTTTGGGTATTCCTGATGTTGCCCATGTTGCTGCAACTGATGTCTTGCTCCAAAGATTCCAATGCAAGTCCGGATAATCAAGTCCAACCTGACCTACAGCTGGGCTTCGACACCAGTTTTGCCACCTTTGGAGAATATGTGAAAAATGAGGATAAGGTATATGTGGACAAGAACCTAAGACAGGTAGAAAAGAGTAAGGCAGTCTACTACCTAAAAAGAGATTTGCTGGGTAGGGACATCGTTCCTAATGATGACGAGACCGGCAATTACTGGGAAGACCGCAAATATTTCAAGGGGACACCGGTTCTGCTTTTCTTTTACGAATACTACCGCGTAGATAACAATCAATTGCATTTTGCCGTAAATGTTTCCGAGCTTGAAAACACCAATACCTACATGTTTCATGGCAAAGCCCTTTGGGCGTCCAATGATAAACCCCTGGCACAGGGAGCTTACTCCATTGGCGAATTGGACGGAGACTTTACGGTTTACAACCCCAATGGTTCTGTAAAGGACCAATTTGGCTTTGATCGCGGCCGCAAATATTCCAATATGCAAAAAGCCGAAGATGTCTACAAGCCCTTAGTTGGTAAGTGGGAAGCCATAGCGGCGCAGGACGGGAATTTTAAAATGATAAGCCAAGTCTATGAGTTAAATTCGAATGGATCTATCAATTTCTATCCGATTACCTATCTTGGCTCAGGTGGAGCAACCCCAGGATGGAGACCAGTGGACGGGGAAACCATCAAGACCTTAGGATCTTGGAAATATACCGGTCAAAGTTCAAATTCAGGAACCATGGAATTATTCTTTAAGGGAAATTCCATCATGAAAGGAACGCTCAATATTGTTTCTGGAACTCAATTTAAACTGAAGCCAACTTGGGTGGATGACCATTTTAAAAATGAGAATTCCTTCAAGGAATTAACCTTCAATAAGAAGTAAATAAAAGGCGGTATTGCTAAGCCTTTTTTTGTCAAAAAATAGGGGTTTCATTCGAGGCATATTCGAGAGATGTTCGAGAAACATCTGAGATTGGGAAAGTCCAGTTCGAGCGTGTCTCGAATGTGTCTCGAATGAGTCTCGAATATGTCTCGAATGAGTTCCCAAAAATGAAACTAATTTTCCCAAAAGATTAGCAAATTAGCAGTTTTCAGTTTTCTTTTTTAGCATTCCCTTTCAAAATCAGAATTCTAGCGCGATAAATCAGCTTTTTGTTGATATATAGGTGGTTATGGTTTTAGCTGTTAGGGGTGTGTATAATATTTAGTTTAAAATTAAATTAATTTCAATATTAAAACAACCGATTGCATAAAATACGCAAACGTTTGAGTGCTGGTAATATTTTAGCAACATTAATTTAATAATTATTTTAAACCAATCTAAACTTTATAATAATAACTGTTAATAATGAAAAAAAGGTTTACTAAGCAATTATTAGTAAACAAATCTTACCACTTAGCTACAGCTCTTATACTCGGAATCACCATGCCGAATTATGGATTTGCCACAACGCCTAAGTTTGACGTAAGCCCTTTGTTTGCTCAAAATCAAGAAACTGTAAATGGTACGGTTTCGGATGAAAACGGACCACTAGCTGGAGCCACCGTAACACTGAAGAACAATTCCAGAGTTGCGACTTCAACAGATGAAAACGGTAGGTTTTCGATCCAAGTACCCCTCGGAGAGACGTTAGTCTTTACTGCAATAGGCTATGCAAGCCAAGAAAAAGTAGTAGAGTCGACTACCCTCAATGTACAATTAAGCTCTTCTAACCAAGATATTGACGAGGTTGTCGTGGTTGCTTTTGGTACCCAAAAGAAAGTGAACTTAACAGGTTCGGTAGCTTCCGTAACGCCAAAACAATTAGCGGAGCGCCCAGTAACCTCATTACAGAATGCATTGCAAGGGGTTTCGCCAGGTATTACGGTTATCAGTAGACCAATGGCTCCTAAAAAAGGTAACAATGCGACCTTAACCGTCCGCGGACGTTCAAACCTAGGTTCTCCAGGACCGATGTACATCATCGATGGTATCCCTGCATCAGGAGCGGAATTTGCAGCAATCAGCCCTGCAGATATCAGCAGCATGTCGGTGTTGAAAGATGCAGCATCAGCTTCTCTTTATGGTTCCCGTGCAGCAAACGGCGTTATCTTGGTAACGACAAAACGTGGTGGCGGTGAACGTGCTATCATCGGATTTTCCGCAAACCAAGGTTGGCAAAGCACGACTTTCCTGCCAAACTTTGCTAATTCATTGGAATATATCGAACTGTACAACCGTGCGATGAAAAATGCCGGCAAGCAAACGATCTTTACCGATGATATCATTGAAAAATATAGATCAGGTTCTGATAAGGACATGTATCCGAATACCAATTGGTTTGACGAGATCATAGACCAATCTGCTCCACAAAGAGATGTTAACTTAAATGTGAATGCGCCAGGAAAATTGGCCAACTACTATTTAGGCTTAAATTATTTCGATCAAAACTCTATCGTTCCCGGAATGAAACAGGACCGTATCAACATCAAGTTGAATACGCAGAGTGACGTAATTGAAAACCTATTGAAAATTGGAACCAATATCTCTTTCTTAAAACAGGATTACGACCGTCAAGGTGGTGAAATCAGTTGGGTTGAAATGGGTAGAGCATTGCCTATGACGGTAATGCAGCAGTCCAATGGGGAGTATGGAACCATTTCAAATGGTGTAACCAATGCAACCATCGCAAAGAACAACCAATTGAGAAATATCCAAGAAGCTGGACAGGGAAGAAACAGGGACAATTACTTGCAATTGGCAGGTAATGCCTCTTTGACTCCATTTGAAGGTTTCTCATTGGATGGATTGGTATCCTTGAAATATACAAATACCAATAGCTGGGATTTCATCAATAGACTGGATCCATTGACGGACTTCTTAACGCAAAAGCCTCTACCGTCTACAGCAGTTCCTATCAATGAGATGAAAGAATACTGGGGTAAACGTGAAGAATTATTGCTTCAGGCATTGGCAAATTATGAAAGACGCTTTGATGATCACTATGGTAAGATTACTGCCGGTGTCACCCAAGAGTCTAACACATATAGAGAAGCATTCTTAGGTCGTAAAAACTTTGTGAACAACGATCTAGAAACTATCATCAATGGTTCTTCCGCACAGACTGACGTAAGTAGCGATGGAACCGGACTAGCGAACAGAACGATTCAAGATGAGTGGTCTATCCGTTCATTCTTTGGGCGTTTCAACTATAACTATCAAGAGAAATACCTATTCGAAGCAAACGCTCGTATAGATTATTCTTCACGCTTTGCACCAGAGGTTCGTAGAGCAGTGTTCCCTTCTATTTCAGCAGGATGGAGTATTGATAAGGAGCAGTTTATGCAAAACGTGAACTGGATTGATGCTTTGAAATTAAGAGGTTCATGGGGTTCATTGGGTAACCAAGATGCGGTTGCAATCGGTAACTACTTCAACTTGATCAGGATTAGTTCACTATACAGCTTTGATGGTGTGCCGGTTGACGGTGCTTTACAGACAGCAGCGGTAAACAGAGGTGCCCTTTGGGAAAAAGTATATCAATCAAACGTAGGTTTGGACGCTACTTTATTCAATGGCAAGGTTAATTTGACTGCTGAATACTATATCAAGAACACAAAAGGAATCTTGTTGCAACCTACTTTCTTGGCTACTTCAGGATGGGGAACAGCAGCTTACTTTAACCAAGGTGAAACCAAGAACAAAGGTATTGAGGTTATTGCCACTTATAATGGTCAAGTTGGCGAGGAGTTCAAATACTCGATCTCAGGAAACATCTCTAAGATCAAGAACGAAATCATTAACCTAGGTACAGGTAGAGATGAAATCGTGAGTGGTTATTACATCAACCGCGTTGGTGGATCAGTTGGTGATTACTATGGTTATAAATCAGCAGGTCTATTCACCTCTCAGGAGGAAATCGACAACCACCCTAGCCAAAAAAGTATTGCTGGTAACTCCAAGATTGGAGATATCAAATATGTAGACGTGAATGGTGATGGTGTATTAGATCCGAAAGACAGAACGATCTTAGGTAATGATGTGCCTTGGTTCAACTACGGTTTTGCCGTGAATGCATCATACAAAGGATTTGACCTGAACGTACTTACCTACGGTGTAGGAGGTGTGAAAACATACTTTGAGCAAGAGGCTGCACATCCTTTCTTCAACGGTGGTAACATCAAAAAAGAATGGTTGCAAGGTTGGACAGAGGAGAACAACTCGGCAACTGCGCCATTCCCTCGTATCACATTAACGGGTGATGCTCAGCAAAACTATATCACTTCAGATTTCTGGTTGTTCAGTGGAAATTACTTCAGGATCCGTGCCATTACCTTAGGTTATACGTTCGACAAGAAATTGATCGAAAAGGCAAAAATGTCTAACCTAAGATTGTTTGCGTCCTCAAATAATCCATTTACGTTCATGGCGGATAAGAGATTATCAGATTATGATCCAGAAACAGGTTCAGGAAGAGCGAGCTTCTTAGGGGTGAAAACTTTCTCTATCGGTTTGAATGCTAATTTTTAACCAGCAACTATTAATAGAAAAATGAAAAGATTTATATATATCGGTCTATTTGCAGCCCTTACATTAACATCCTGTAAGGATGAATTCTTGGAAAGGATTCCATTGAATTCCGTATCAGAAGAGACCTTTTGGAAAACTGAAAATGATGTTTACCTAGCGGTAAACGGAATATACGCAACATTGCCAGGGGATGGTATCATCTACGAGGATGGAGCATCAGATATTGCGCATGCACAATACCCTTGGGAGAGCACTGCAACTTCGGTTTCTTCAGGAATCGTAAGTACAGCCTTGAACGCAGGTTGGAATTATGAGACTGTTCGTAAGACCAACTATTTCTTGGAGAATGTGGACAAGGCTACCATGGACGAGACCTTAAAGAACCGTTTTAAAGCAGAGGTTCGATTTATGCGTGCTTACCGTTATTTTAATATGGCTAGCAAGTTTGGCGGAGTTCCATTGATTACAAAGGTTTTGGGCTTTGCGGAAGAGGAACTGAACGTTCCTAGATCTTCCAAAGATGAGGTAATCTCTTTTGTGCTGAAAGAATTGGATGAGGTTGCAAAAATCCTTCCTACTTCTTATTCTGGAGGTAAATCCAATGAGAAAGGTAGAATTACAAAAGGTGCAGCTTTGGCCTTGAAATCAAGAATTCTCCTGAATGAAGCGAAGTATGCGGAAGCTGCTGCAGCGGCACAGGAAGTAATGGGTCTGGGTTATCAATTATTCAAGACTTCGCAAGAAGCTGAGGTTGACCAAAAAGACGATTACAGTAAGTTGGTGGATTTCGCTAATGCAGCAGAACAAGAGAAATTCAGATTGGCTTTGCGTAGCTATGAGGGGATTTTCCATCAAGCTAATGAAGGTAATTCGGAAGTTATCCTGGAAAGACAATATATCCAACAGGCACAGCCAAACTATTTAAACACCTATCTATTAGAAGGTGGAGTAGGTGGATGGAGTTCCTTGACGCCGACACAGGAGCTGGTAAACAGTTACCAGAACTTCAAGACTGGGGAAGCAGTTACTGCACCGAGTAACCAAGAGCGTGCTCAACGATATGCAGACAAGGACAAAACAGCTTTCCTTCAGGAATACAAAAACAGGGATCCTCGTTTCTATGCATCCATTCTATTTGAAACAGCGCCTTGGAATGCTTTGACCATCGATGGTGGATATAAGTACTCTTGGGTGGATGGAGCGAGCAATATGTCCAAAACGGGCTATAACTTCAGGAAAATGGTGGATACGAAGGCGAATAGGGATAACCTGGATAACCATGCAAACGTGATCTTGATCCGTTATGCTGAAGTTCTTTTGAACTACGCAGAGGCGAAAAATGAGGCTACTGGACCAGATGCAACGGTTTATGCTGCCATTGACCAGATCCGTGAGCGTGCGGGAATGCCAAAGCTAGACCGTACAAAATACGCTAGCAAGGAAGCCCTTAGAAATGCAATCCGTCAGGAAAGAAAAGTGGAGTTAGCATTGGAGGGTATGCGTTATTTGGATATTCGTCGTTGGAAAACTGCACCTGATGTGATGAAGAATATCTATAACCTGAAAAACTCATTGGCGCAAGAGCGTATCTGGGACAATAAATTGTATTTGATGCCTGTACCTCAGGGTCAAATGGACTTGTCTTACGGCGTACTTGTTCAAAACCCAGGTTACTAAGAGTAGTCAATAATAGTTAATCAATAAATAATGCAAAAGAGGTGTCCGAATGGGCGCCTCTTTTTTTGTTGTGTATCGGTAAAAGTTTATCCAATAGCTATTAATTTATCCAATATGAATGGCATTAAAAATCGAGTCCATAGCCTATCGAAAATCCCAATATTTATGCGCATTGCTTTTCTATCTTTTATTTGTCGATTCTCAAGCGATATATGGATAGCAGTTTGAACATTTAAATTTTTAATATTAAAAACCAACATGTGAATCATTGTCCTAAATAAAAAAAGTAAAATAATTTTAGGTCAATATATGTTTAAACGTATATGTTTCAAAATGTCATCTGAGTGTACTTGTGGTGCGTATTTTTGCGTTTTTCTGAAAGGAAAAATTTGCTATGAATCGGGTGTTGCAATTTTCGTTTAACATCTTTTGGTAAGATTCTTGTGACAAGAAAGGCTGGTAAAATTTTACGACTTAATAATTTTGAGCCTATATTTTTATTGAACTTATAATAAAGGGCCTCAAAATTCGTCTAAATAATAATGTATTGTATTGCTAACAAGAATTCTTAACATGAAAAAAACTATTTTTTCTTTACTATTATTTGCAGTTTGTGGTTTTAAATCAGCGCAAGCACAATTCTCTCGTCCGATTAGTGTTGGTGTTGGAGCGGGGCCTACGATCAATCTGACCGACTTGGCGAATGTCGAAACTAATTTAGCGGGTCATATTGATGTGGATGGATTGATTACTCCCTTTATTTCGGCCGGTATTCATGCAGAAAAAGGTGCTTTAGGAGGGAATGGTTATGCCAGTACTTTTAAGAATGACTACTATGCATTTAATGCGAATGCGAAGGTTAGGATTGGTCAATTTATGAACCTACCGGATAATTATAGCTATTATAATCTCCAATCAGATCCTTTCCACAAAATCCTTGCAAACATCTATTTAGGTGCCGGTGCTGGAGTTGTGAAAAACAACATTAAAAACAACATCGATCCTAATTATGCAAATGCTGTTGTTGGGCAGGGTGGTGAAATTTCACAGGATCTGGATGGTTTCCAATTTGTGGTTCCCATCAACCTAGGGGTTGATTTTCCAATTGGAAGAGGCTTGTATGGTCCGCAATGGGCAATCAACTTGAACTACCAACATACGATCACGACCAAAGACAATCTGGACGGTGTGATCAACAGTAAACAAGATCACTATAGCTATATCTCAATAGGGGTTAAATATGCTTTGTTTCAGCGTAAATAAGCATTCCTAAATCAATCATTTTCAACTACTATAAAATTAAACAATGGAAAGTATGAATAGCGTATTCCTAAATCGAATATATACTGCAGCTTGCTTATTGCTTGTTTTTGCTATTACAGGCTGTAACTCTTCAAACAATTTTTACAAAGCCCCAAAAGTATCTGCATTCCGTGGCGGAAAATTGCCAGCTCCTCCGGGGATGGTGTATATCCCTTCGGGAACAATCTTGTTCAAAGGTTCTTTGGACAGCGGTAATGTGGGCAAGAACGTCAGTTTGAGTGCTTTTTTTATCGATGAGACTGAAGTTACCAACAAGCAATATCGCCAGTTCGTAAACTGGGTAGCGGATTCGATCGCAGTTACTGATTATTTGCAGGATGACCAGTATTTTCTGGATATCGCAAGTGAAAGCGGTGAAGGAAGGCGAATTAACTGGAAAAAGGTAAGGAGTATTTCTCCTATCTGGATGAGTTCAGATCCTACCATCGCCGAGCGCATTGCTCCCATGTTGGAGATGAAAGGTTCGACGAGGGCCTTGAATCCGGAAGTGATCAAATACCGTTTCTCCTTTTTGAAAACCAAAGGCAACCTGAAAAAAGAATATGTGACGGATACAGTTTCGGTAGTTACAGCAGAAGACATTTGGTCGAGAGACTTTCCAAATGCCCAATTAACCTCCCTAGATGCCAATTATTTCACCCACCAATCTTTTGATTATTATCCCGTAGTCGGCGTTTCATGGAGACAGGCTCGTGCCTATTCGGATTGGAGAGGTAAGGAAATGATGGCCAACTTGATGAAAAATTCCTACTTGAGCGGTTACCAACTGACATTCAGTCTTCCTACGGAAGCCCAGTGGCAATATGCTGCAGAAGGTAAAATCGACCCTCGCGATACGATTGCAGGGACGAAAATGACCATTGATGGTAATGATGGAAAAGAGAAACTGGCTGTAAACTATAAACAGGGTGAGGGTACCTATTCTAGGGATGGTGCAACATTTACCTTGCCGGTTAAATCTTATACGCCTAATAAATTCGGTGTGTACAACATGGCTGGTAATGTTTCAGAATGGACCCTGGATGCATATTCGCCTTCGGCTGTTGCGTTTGTGAACGACCTGAACCCAGTATTGCTTTATGATGCAGATGAACAGGATGCCGATGCATTGAAGAGAAAAGTTGTTCGTGGTGGATCTTGGAAAGACAATGGTGAGCAATTGAACAGCGAAACCAGAAACTATTCAGTGGATTATGAACCACATTCATATATAGGGTTTAGATGTGTGATGTCGGCATTCGAGTTGCCAACAGTACAGAGCAAGACCCGTAAATATTAACATCAATCTGTGAACGATTTAAAGATTATTAAAATGAAAAATTGGATGATGGTAGTGGCCATGGCGTTTGGAATATCTCCAATAATGGCACAAAGTATCGATACGATACCTGATAGCACCGTAATTAACCAGACAGTAATCCAAATGCGGGATGATTCTACGATGCAAGTACCGCAGGGAGAGATCCTGTCTGACACGATACCGACTACAGATGGCTTTTACCAAGTGAACAACTTGGAAGATGCTGTCCCTTTTGCCTATCCGGAGGTAAACCTGAAGAACATTAGGTTTTACAAAAGGGTATGGCGGGATATTGACCTGAAGGATGAACGTAACTTTATCTATGCCGTTCCTGGGAATTCCTTGATGGAAGTGATCATGAAAGGTATAGAAACAGGTAAACTGACGCCGTACAACCCTGAGGATGATTCCTTCAAAGGGAAGCTTTCGGCAAGTGAGGGTATGGCAAGGTTTGCCGATTCGGTATTGGTGCCAATCTTTGATGATGAAGGTAACCAGATTGATTCAAGGATGACCTTGAATGAATTTAATCCGGAACGTGTAACCAAATTCAGGATCAAGGAGGACATCTTCTTTGATAAACAGCGTGGTCGCCTAGAAACTAGGATCATTGGTGTTGCTCCTTTGATGGACATTACTACTTCTTCGGAATTGGCGACTTCGGTAGGTTCTACACCAGCTTTCTGGTTGTATTTCCCTCAGTTGCGCTATAGTCTAGTCAAAGTTGATATTTCTGACCCCGACCGTGGCCTTTATGATATGACCATGGACGACCTATTTGTGCAGCGTAAGTTTGCCAGCAAGATTGTCCGTGAATCTTCTCCCGGCATGTTGCAACAGGCAACCTTTGCGGGAACGGACAGTTTGCAAACCGATAACTCCCAAGTGCTGGAAGACAAGCTCGACTCTTATAAAAAGAAATTGTGGACTACGCCTAAAGGTGTGAAAGCCGAAAACCTGGAAGGTCATGAACAAGACCTGAAGATTGAGGAAGAGCAGAAGAGACAAAAGGAATTGATGGAGCAGCAGCACCAACAAAGACAAAACCAACAGCAGCAACAAAGTGAGCAGCAGTTGGAGGAATTGTTGAAACAGAGTGAGCAGAACAATCAAGAAACCGAAAGTGGTACCGAGGAAGGCAGCACGGAGGAAGGCTCCTCCACGGAAGAAGGAAGTTATAACGAAGAAAGTCAATTTTAGAATCCAATAAACATCCCACTTATACAGGGTTAGCAAAATTTACATTATGAGTAGAAAGAAAGACAATTCAAGATGGCTACATGTTGCCATTTCTTGGGGAGCAAGTATCGTAATTATCGGTGTATTATTTAAAATCCTTCATCTAGGAGGGTCATGGGCAAATTACATGATCGGATTAGGTCTGACGGTAGAAGCAATTCTATTCTTTTTGATGGGTTTCAATCCTCCACCTCAAGAACCAGATTGGTCAAGAGTGTATCCTGAATTGGATGAAAAGTTTCAAGGTGAATTGCCGGTGCGATCTGCACAGGTGGTGAATGCTCCGCAAGGACCTTCTGCAACTGCAGCCTTGGATAAAATGTTCGCAGATGCAAATATTGAGCCTGCTACCATTGAGAACCTTGGAAGAGGTTTGCGCGATTTTGGTGAAAAAGTGTCTGCCATCAACAGGATCAGCGATGTTTCCCTGGCTACGGATGAGTTTACCCAGAAGTTGAGATCTGCGACCAGCAAATTTGACAACTTAGGTGTAGCTTTCGAGAAAGCTTCTGCTAACCTGGTAGCCATGGCTAATACCAACACGGATACAACCGGCTATCATGAGCAAGTACAGAACCTGACTTCCAACTTGCGCCAGTTGAATACGATGTACGAAAAAGAACTTCGTGATTCGGCTTCTCACTTACAGTCGATGAACCATTTCTATGAGAATTTAAGTTTTACAATGAAAAACTTCAATGAATCTTTGGATGATTCCAAAGCTTTCAAAGACGAGGTAAACAAATTAGCGAAAAACCTCAACGCACTGAATGCGGTGTATGGCAATATGTTGAGCGCTATGAACCAGCCTCGAGTGTAATTCATCCAAGTAAAATTTTAAAAAAGAAATATGGCATTAGGAAGAGAGACGCCAAGGCAACGGATGATAAACATTCTTTATCTCGTGTTACTTGCCTTGCTCGCATTAAATGTACCCGATTCAATATTGGATGCCTTTAAGAATATCAACAACAGTTTGGAGACTTCAAAATCCAACGTAAATAACTCTGTCCAGCAATTGTTCGCAGCATTTGAAAGCACCAAGTTAAAGGATGAACCCGGTAGGGCAAAACCTATTTACGATAAGGCTAAGAATGCACAGGCAATTATCAACGACTTAAACCAGTACATCAACGGTATCAAAGAGGATTTCGTAAAACAAGGTGGCGGCTATGATGAAAAAACCGGTGACCTGAAGATGCGCGAGAATGAAGATATCGCCCCTAGTTTGATGATCAACCAGAAAAAAGGGGAAGAACTGAAAGAGAAGATCAACAGTACCCGTTCTAAGTTATTGGCGCTATTGACTCCGGAAGAACAGAAATCTGTTTCTTTCTCTCTGGAAGCCAGTGACCCTGAAAAAGCAGTGAACGGAAAGCGCAAATGGGAAGAGATCAACTTTGGAAGTGGTACGCCCTTGACGGCAGCCATGACCATTTTGACGAAGATCCAAACGGATGCACAAAATGCGGAGTCGGATGTGGTGAAATTGATCTTAGGGAAAATGGATCAGGCGGTAGTGAACTTGGATAAGTTTGCTGCAGTAGCTGTAGCTCCTACTTCTTACTTGGTTCAAGGCCAACCTTATTCAGCTGAAGTCTTCTTGACGGCTTCGGATTCCAAGTCGCAACCGGCAATTTCGGTAAATGGAAATAATCTGGAGGTAGTGGATGGAAAAGGTGTTTACCGTGTTCCTACGAATCAGGAAGGGATCTTTACTTGGTCAGGTGTGATCAAGGTGAAGCAGACTGATGGTTCGATCAAGGAATATCGCACCCCTCAACAGACTTATCAGGTATCAAGACCATCTGCTGTGGTATCGCCAGATAAAATGAACGTACTATATATCGGAGTAACTAACCCTATTTCGGTTTCAGCTCCAGGAACTCCGACCAATAAGATCAAGGTCAGCATGGCTGGAGGTAGCATCAGTGGTTCGGGTGGAAAATACAATGTAAAGGTGAGTTCTCCGGGGACAGCAAGGATTTCTGTTTCAGCTGAGGTTGCTCCTGGAAAAACCCAGACCTTGAGTACAACGGAGTTCCGTGTGAAAAGAATTCCAGATCCAATTGCGCAGTTTGCAGGTAAAACGGGCGGAGCAATGGCAACTGTGGCCATCAAAGCTCAGAATGCTATCTTCGCTAAACTGGATAACTTCGATTTTGATGCTTCTTTTAGAGTAACAAAATTCTCATTGATCATTGCTAAACCACGTGCAGATGCCATTGTCCTTTCTACTTCAGGAGGGAAATTGAGTTCTGCCATGAAATCAGCTTTGAATGGTATCACCCCAGGTTCCCGCGTTATTTTTGATAATATAATTGCCGTAGGACCAGATGGTACCCCAAGACAATTGAATGCAGTAGCTTTAACAGCTAACTAACATAAACAAAGATGCCCGAGATTATCGGGCATCTTTGTTTTATACGCTGTTTAGTTGCTATTGATAGATCTAAATTCATTCGGGCTATTTCCAACGGCATTCTTGAAAAACCGGGAAAAGTGCTGAGGATACTTAAAGCCTAGATCGTAGGCGATCTCATTGATGCTCTTATTTCGATCAAACAATAGATCTTTTGCTTCCTTGATCAACTTCTGATGTATATATTCTTGTGGAGATTTACCTGTTTCTTTTTTGATCAGGTCCCCGAAGTAATTTGCGGATAGATGTAATTGATCAGCGCAAAAGGATACGGAAGGCATTCCCAAGAGTTTTGGTTTATCAGAGTGAAAGTACTCATCCAAGAGCTCTTCAAAGCGATGCAAGATTCCCTTGTTGACATGTTCCCTTGTGATAAATTGGCGGTCATAGAAGCGCTCGCAGTAATTTAAGAACAATTCGATATTGGACACGATGAGCTGTTTGCTATGCTTGTCCATATTCTGCTCCAGTTCATATTCTATTTTAGAAAAACAGTCCAAGATAATATTTCTTTCCTTTTCGGATAGGTGCAAAGCTTCATTCACGGCATAGGAGAAGAAATGTAATTCCTTCATGCGTTTAGCTAGACTTGTACCAGCCAACAGGTCCGGATGAAAGGCAAGGGCATATCCCTGAGGTTTATAGGCTTCAGTTCCATTCTCGCCGATGACTTGGCCCGGTGAAATAAAAATCAAGGTGCCTTCCTCATAATCGTAGTTTTCCAGACCATAACGCAGATCGCCACATTTGATCTTTTTCAGGAAAACTAAATAAAAGTCATACCTCATTTTTCGTAAGGTCCTAACATCAGCTTTATTCAGGTCAATTACACTGACCAACGGATGTAAGGTTTTGTTATTATTGAAAGCGTTGTATTCGCTGATATGGTCAAAGATTAGAATGTCCTGCATAGCTACCATGTTTTTCTAGTCGAAAATAACAATCCTAGGATGATTTAGTTCAAGGTAGCTATTCAATCAGTAAAAATGGTATTAAAAACCGTAGTAGATATAATGTGTATAGGCGAGGAGGATAAAATATGTTATTTTTAATTGGCTGTTATACATCATACTGATATAGTACAAGCGATATACATGGAAAGAGTTAGATTTTGGAATAAGGTTCTGGTCCTTTGCTTTTCGTTGGTTTGGTTAATCAACGGATTATTCTGTAAGGTATTGAACCTGGTACCGAGGCATCAACAGATCGTCGCTGAGATCTTGGGAGAGACCTATGCAAGACCTCTGACTATTGCTATCGGAATTTCTGAAGTGTTCATGGCTATCTGGATAATTTCAAGGAAATATAGCCGGCTGAGTGCTATTGCCCAGATCCTTTTGATTGTAAGCATGAATATCATGGAGTTTGTTCTTGCAGCCCATATGTTGCTCTGGGGCAGGTTCAACATTGTCTTTGCATTCTGTTTGGCAGCATTGATTTACTACCAGGAATTTGTTCTGCAAGCAGGTTTGGAAAGGAGTAACCGAATTGCTTAACTTCCAAAATCATCCCTTTGCGGTTGAAGCTTATTTTGAGAGCTCAACGATCCTGACCTTTGCCGTTGCTAAAGAAGAATTGGAAAAATATGTTCCTAAGCCATTGACACTGGATCTATATGAAGATAAATGGGGCTTTTTGACGATAGCAATGGTCAAGACCAAGGATCTCAGACCAAAGGGATTTCCCAAGTTTCTAGGGAATGATTTCTTTCTGATAGGCTATAGAATCTTTGTAAGATATCAGACCAGTACCGGTAAAAACCTGCGCGGTCTCTATATCCTTAAATCTGAAACCAATAAATTGAAAATGGAGCTCTTAGGCAATCTCTTTACCCGTTATGCTTATACCACCACTGATATTTCACAAAAAATAGAAGGTCATCAAGTTGAAATACAATCCGATAAATCAAAATTTACCCTGCTGTATTCAAGAAAAACTGATGGCGAGATGAAACTCCCCGTCAACTCTGTATTTCCCTCATGGAAAGAAGCTCGACGTTTTGTAGGGCCATTACCCTTTACATTTGAGATCGATCAAACAAAGAACCAAGTTTTGATAATTGAAGGCGTGAGGGAGAACTGGACTGCTCAACCCATTGAATTAATCACTGCCGATTTTGATTTCATTGATCGTTTTAACTTTCAGCATATTCAACTCTCTAATGCCTTTGAGATCCGTGATGTTCCATATTATTGGAAGAAAGGAGTATTTGATCCATGCTAACAAGGACAAATTTTCAAGGAGTTTGGAATATCGTACGCTTTAACTGGCATCAATACTTCATATTATTTGTTGTCGCTCTGCTGTTGCTTATATGGGGGGCAATGAGCAGTGGAATGCTACAGCTTATTATCTATGTTCTTGTTCTCCTTTCATTCGCACAGGTTTTGGTCACTTTACTGGTTTCCTACTATGTATACGATCTTTCCGGCCTATATGAATTAAAACAGGTTGGTGATCTAAATTGCTTGAAGGTCCTAAACATCAGTGCTGGATTTGATGAGACCAGTGACATCCTGAAGCAGCAATTCCCCGACATTATTTTGCAGAAGGCGGATTTCTATGACCCATTACAACATACCGAGCTCTCCATAAAGAGGGCGAGGAAGGCTTATCCATCCAGTCAAGATACACTGCTAGTCAAGACAGAAGAACTTCCTTTTGCAGAGGCTTCCTTTGATAAGGTTATCTGCATCTTTTCCGCACATGAGATCAGGAATGTGAATGAGCGGATAGCCTTTCTGAAAGAGTTAGCAAGGGTTTGTGATGCTAGGGGTGAAATTATTATTATGGAGCATTTAAGGGATGTTCCAAACTTTTTGGCCTATAACATCGGATTTATGCACTTTTATCCGAAAAGCAATTGGGAGACCTGCTTTGCCACTGCTGGATTAAAGGTGACGGAAGAACTGAAAACAACTAAATTTGTCTCCATATTTAAACTTAAACCGAATGGAACTCCAAATTGAGATTATTGGTTACTTATTGATACTCTTATCCTGCATCCATGTCATATTCCCGAAGTACTTTGGCTGGAAGGAAGACCTGGCCCCTCTGCAGCAGATCAATAGATCGATGATGAAAGTGCACACCTTTTTTATTGCGCTTACAGTGTTCTTGATGGGGCTGCTTTGTGTTACATCTGCAGAAGATCTGTTACAAACTGAATTAGGAAGGAAGATTTGCTTAGGTTTAGGGCTTTTCTGGCTGATAAGGCTGTTTTTTCAATTTTTTATATACCCATCATCCTTATGGAAAGGAAGAAGATTGGAGACTGTAATCCATATTGTTGCTATTGTATTCTGGGTTTTCCTCAGTTACAGCTTTTTATGGGGATATTTTAGCAAGGGGAATTAAGAAAACAACGCTTTTATTAATTCACAGATAATTAACAACTACCTGACGTGTAATTATTTACCTAAACAACTGTTGTTCAAACAATTTTATTTTTTTCTTGCATTATTAATATTTTATTTTTGTAAACTTGTAGCTACAAAATGAAAAACATCTTTTGTACTACTATCAGTTGACAAGATTAGGATACTTAATTAATACTGGGCATTATGGGAAGCAACAAGAAAATGAGTGAGGTTATCAGAGATTTGAACCTACAACGCAAGCTTACTTTCGCTATTATTTGTGGCGGAGCAATGGCTATGACCTTATTAATAACTACTGTTGGGCTTTTTGTTAAACAAGAAAAAACTTTAATACTTTCTGTTTTGGTGGCTGCTTCGATTTTAGTCATCCTTCCAGCGGTATTAAAGCTTATCAAACTCAATTCAATCTTAAAGTCTGGAATGGAACTTTCTAGGTCCTAATTCTAAAGATATTATTCCTGATTATTTCGGAAAAAACTAATTGGTCCAAAGCTAAGCCTTGGACCTCATTTATTTTACTCCCTTGGCATTGTGCTAAAGTATAAGGGAGTTTTACCCTCCATTATTTTCCCGTTTTTATCTGAAGGAAATAACGTCAGGTTATTATTCATGTCATCCATTTGGAAGACAAAATAATTATCTCCTTTATTTAATCCTTTAACAGGGGCAGTACCCGCATTGATTGGAATCAATAAGGTGTTATTGTCAAAATAGCTGACCTCAATTTCCGTTTCCTCGTTCAACAGGACAAAATCTTGATCTTCTGCAAAAAACAGGTTTAAACCTTTATCCATATAGGAAGGATTAGAGCCGTAAGTTGAAGGGTTAGCAGTTTGGATCAAGCCTTTTCCTTTGACGGCATCAGATTTCTTCATGACCAAAGGTTGGCCAAGAAATTCTTTACTAAACTGTAAAGGAGGCGTGTCGGATTCTAACCACTCGTCATAAATACTGACCTCAAAGGAGAATGGTTTATTCCCTTTAAAAACCAAATAAGGCTCCTCCACATGGAAATCTCCAGTTAGGCCCTTTATTTTTTCATCGATGAAAGTGGAAAATTGTGACTCATTATAATCGATGTTAATGATGCTAAGATCTTCGGGTTTATCATAGTTAAATGAAACCGTCAATGCTACGGAGTTTCCATTTTCTTGAAGGCTGATCTCTTTATTTTTAAAGATGCTGAGTTCATTTGCCCAATTCAACTCCTTGTTCTTAAGTTTTTGGAACTCCTCCGTTTTCTGAACAGATTGCTCTTCGACGGTCGATATCAAGTTCTTTTGAACGATAACCACCTGCTTTTTAGTAGGATCCACACTTATCACGGCCTTCTCTGCAACCAAGCTGGGTTGCTCACGCATAAAAAAAGTCCCAATAATGATAAAGAATATTTTTACCTCATTCATTGTATTAATCTTTGTCTTCTAAGCTGTTTAATAAGATTTCGAACATTTCATTAGCCTCCTTAAGGACCTCCTGGTTGATTTCCGTTGTACGACTAGTACGGCTCAATTTCCCTAATTTTTCAGAAATTTCTATGTATGCCATGACCGTCTTATCGCCCCATAAATAATCATAAATAAAAGCCACCCCTTTCGCGTCTGGCTCTAGGTGTGCCGCCAGATCCTTGATCCAAGAGATCATTGGCAAGATCTCCGTATAGTTTTCGGAAAACTGTAGGCCTAACAGATACCAATACCCATCTTTATAGGCTTGTCTAGCAACTATATATTTATCTTCCAAGATATCCTCAAGAAAGTCTCCATTCGTAGGAACGATATATGCCGGAATATTTTTGAGGTCCATCTTGGAATGCATCACCCTAGAGTCCCACCATTCCAGCCAGTTACTGTTTATGGTACTTGCAATGGGTCTTGCCTTTAGGAAAGTATCAAGGTCTTCTTTCGAAATCCTTACTTTGATATATAATGAACATTGTTCAGACATAATTTAGGGTTTAAATGATACCATATTTGAATAACACATAGCCAGTGCCAATTGTTAGCATCGGCAGGGCAAAAAGCATGAGGATAATACTGCCCAGGTGCAATCCCCAATAAGATACAATCCTTGCAGACTGCGGATCTGAAGCTTCATAGACCACAGGAACCTTTTCACCTACCTTATATTGAGGCGGATTGGACCTGAAGTTAGGGCTAAAGGGATAGGTCTTTTCTCCCGCTTTTATTTCCATCACAGGTTGGTACATCATCGAAGTACCCTTTTCGTCCGTGGAGCGCACTAATTTGTTCTCTATCACGACAGCACTCCCGTAAACACCTTTTGCCAACATTTTCTTTGTCTTTAAATATAGGGAAATCGAAAACCCTAATAGGATCAGACCCAGAAATAATAATGACCAATGTATAATTGCAGACATATCAATTTACTTTGTTGTTTTCAATAAAAGGGAATTTATCCATAAAATATTCTCCTATAAATGGAAGAGGCTTCTCAACATTATTAATAGCATGAAGAATGCCAACAATCATCAAAATAAAAATTAGCAGACTAAATAAGTTGAAAATAAAGGCAATAGATGGAGCTATAGCCATTAATATGGACAGAATGATCACGAACAAAAAGGAGGAGATGATTAACCCCAGACCTTGACGCAAATGGTAGGCGCTGAATTGATCCCTATTATTTTTCCCCGCAAAATAGGCCAGCAACCAAAGGATTCCCAGATAACTTAATACTGCTTGTGCTTTTGAACTCATATTCCTTCCTGAATTTAATAATGTGTGTGAAGCCTTTCTCTCTGTAACCTAATTACGGAACTCTAAAGCTCTCTTTTCTTCAATTTAAATTTCTTAAACATTTTTGGAAACTTCAGCACACGGTTGAGCACAATCTGTATACAGGCTCCAACTCTGTATATACAAAGTATATACAGAAAACGCAACAATCTGGCTTACAGGGCTATAATTCCTTGGCTAGGTTTTTGATTCTTTCCTGAAGAAACCATTCTATCAAAAAAAAATAATAGATTGCCAATTCCAATTTTTGTTCAATTATCCATATGAGAAATATCCTGATCCTTTTTCTTTTGCTTAATACGGTTACGGTATGGGGACAAAGCCTACTCGATGGCACTGAGGATGTGGTGAAGCAAGTGGAGCTCCTAAACCTGAAAAATCAGGACGATAAATCTTTAGAAATCCTTAACCAAGCCCTTAAGAATCCCGCCAATGGACCCGATGATCTTATCTATCTGAATACCTTCAAGAGCGGAATCCTATTGGAAAGGGACAGCTTGAAACTGGGAAGTCAAGCCGTAGATATCGTCATCGAGCAACAGGACAAAACCAATAGCCCCATCAGCAAAGCGATGGCTTTAAGAGCGAAAGCATTCTTAAATAGCTACCTGAACCTGACTGATGAAGTCATCAAGGATTCCAAGGAAGCCCTCAAGCTTTTGGAAAATGAAAAGAACGTAGATAATCTCAATTATTATTTCAACTACTTGATCTATGCGACTTACACAGGTTGGGATGAAAACGACAAAATGCAGCATTATATCCAAGAATGTGATAAATACGCCAAAAAGACCAATAATAAGAACTACATCGCCAATGTCCATCTCGGTTTTGCCAGCGTGTACTTAAATAGATATAGGAAGACCAATGAACAAAAGGATATCGATAGCAATTTCTACCACCTGGAAAAGGCCTATCAACTCTTTGAGCAATTTCCTGCCGAGGTGAGCAGCAATACCTTTGTTGTGGCATCCATTAATTTGGCCAACTATTATCTGGAGTTTGATAATGGCCCGATTGCCAAGAGAAAGGAACAAGCCTATAAGTATTTGGATGAAGCGGAAATAGAACTTAAAAACGATCGCGCGAGGTTCAGCAGATGGATCAACATATACGGCATCAAAAGTGATTTTGCTATCAAAGAAGGAAATATTGCCTTGGCAGAACAATATCTGATCCAGGGAGTCAGCCGATTGGACTCCCGAAGGGATAATTCCCTGTTCCGATTGGAATACCTGCTCTATAAGCATCTTGCAGACCTTTCTGAGAAAAAGGGTGATATCACCTCTGCGCTGAATTACCAGAAAAAGTCGGAAAGCGTCCTGAAACAGAACTTCGATCAGGAGCAGATTACCAATACCCAAAAGCTGGAAATCCAGTATGAAACCGAGAAAAAAGATCAACAACTAAAGCTTTTGGGAGAAACGGCTGATTTGCGCCAGAGACAGAACTACCTCTATGGTGGATTGGCTATACTGGCCACCCTTGGCTTGGCCTTTATGTTTAGGTCCTATCACTTCAAACTTCGTTATTCCATCGAACGCGAAAAGAAATTGGCGATGGAAAAAGAAGATGCTGAGTTGAATGCCGAAATGCAGGTAAAGTTGGAGAGGGAAGAGCAAGCTAGGTTAAAGGCCGAGCAGGATCTTTTGGAGCTGAAACATCAACAGCTACAAAAAGAAGCCCTTGCCAATTCACTGATCATTGAGCACAAAAATGATATGCTCAAGCAGATCCAATCCAAATTGCAGGATGGTGATTCGCGCGATATTCAACGTTTGTTGCGTGAAGAAACCCTCTTGAATGCAGATTTCGATGATATTAAATGGCAGATCCAGCAATTGCACCCGACTTTCTTCTCTCAATTGATTGAAAAAGCGAACCAAAAACTGACTCCATTAGATCTGCGGTACTGTGCATACATCTATTTACAGATGTCAACCAAGCAGATTGCCCAGGTGCTGCACATTGAAGCCCAATCAGTCCGGATGTTCAAATATAGATTGAAACAGAAGTTTGGTCTTTCCAAAGACAGTGACCTTGAATCCTTCCTGCAAGAAGTTGGGTCTTAAAAATCCTCGCCTATGAAAATCACCCTAACTATCAAATGGAGCTATAAAGCGATCCTGATTTCGGTTCTTAGCTGTTCATTTTTTAGCTCCTGCAAAGCTCAGGTCAATGAAAATTACATTTCGATCGACAAAGTTCCCGAATTGACTGAAAAGGAAAACTATAGTTTCGATATTCCATTTCAGCCATCGAAGATAAAAAACGCTGCAAATGGGACGGAAGCCGATATCCTATATCAAAATAATGATCTCTCCTTTAGCTTTTTCAATGACGTATTGTTTCTCAGCCCCCAAAAAGGTCTGATTGTAGGTGGTACCAATCTCAGCATACGTGCTACAACCGATGCGGGGAAAAACTGGAAGGGCTTAGACTTTTCCAGGTTTGCAAATGCTTTCCATAGTATAGCCAAGACCAAAGAGCACATCTTTGTTTTAGGAGAAAGTAAATATGTATTCAGGACCGACCAGAATCTTGAAAAATGGGAGGTATTCAATTCCCAATCCTTATACTCCTCGGAGGCAAGCATTGCTTGGTATAAGCTCCGTTTCTTAAATGATAGTTTTGGAATAGTGGTAGGTCAAAGGAAAGACAACGGAAGACCTATCATGATGTCGACCAAAGATGCAGGGAACACCTGGGAAGCGATAAATTTGGAAGGGTCGGTTCTCAAGGATTATGCCTTGGTTGAACTATCTATCTTGGACCAAAAGACATGGATTATTTTGGATGATTCCATTGGGATAACCTATATCACTACTGATGCTGGTAAAACCTGGCAGGATATCACTTCCAATATGCAATACAATACGGATGCGACGCTGCGATCCTTATGGTCGGTCAATCCCAATGAATTGTTTGCAGCAGGTTCCAGATCCTTTTGGAGATCGACCGACTTGGCCAAAAACTGGACAAGACTGGATTTTCCAAAACCTTTCAACCCAATCGAGATCTATAACGAAGGCGATTATTTAACCCTTACCGATATCACCGGATTAGGTCAAGAAATCTATGTGACCAGCATGGCTTCCGATAATGACGATGGACGTACAGCCTTTGCCTATAAATTGGATCGAGAAGATATGACTTTGAAACCATTATTGCGTTCTGATAGTTCCACCTTTATCGGGGAATCACATGCCATTTATGCTTTAGATAAAGAGCATATTTATCTCTTGGACCGGGATAAACTATATCGGGTTCAGGATAAATAAGCACATAAAAAAAGGAGGCCATTCAGCCTCCTTTCCCATGAATCATTTATTTACTAATAACCTGGATTCTGTGTCAATCCTCCACCTAAAGATATTTGGGCTGTAGGTATTGGATAGACCATAAACTCCTCCTTGGTTAATGTCTTGTACTTTTTCATCGCCAATTTTGTCCGAACAAAATCGAACCAGGTCTCACCCTCAAACATCAGTTCGCGTTCTTTTTCTTCCTGAACAGCAGTGATGAAATTTGCAAGGCTGCCAAAGGAACCAATTGCTTTGGATACTCCGGCACGATCCTGGACCATCTTTAATGAATTATAAGCAGCCTGGCTTACGCTATTGTCTACCCTTGCCTTCGCTTCTGCATGGATTAGATACAGTTCTGCCAATCGGATGACCGTAACATTTTGGCTTGAGGGCGAAAAGTTTGGAAACTTACCCATGAAGTAGTTGTCATTGCTTCCTTTTTTGATGGTAAATGCTTTTCGCTTATCAGCATCTTCATACAGGTCCAGTACCGTTGAATCCTTTGCAAAGAACAAAACCGATGGATTATCATTGGCTACTGCTGCCAATGGATTGGTCACCTGATCATCAAATTGCAGTTCAAAGATTGCTTCGTTTGTATTCTGGGTTGTCCAGATGGTACTGAAATCTGACACCAAACTGAAACCTCCCGAAGTAATCACTTCATTGGCCAAGTCAGCGGCTTTCTTGTAATCATTGGTAAAGGCAGCTTGGTATAGATATACCTTGGCCAATAAGGCTTTTGCACCCCAATGCGAGGCTCTTCCTCTACCTGCATCGCCAGTATAAGGGTTTTCCTTCGGTAAGGCAGCGATAGCCTCAGTTAGGTCCTTGACGATCTGTGCGTAGGTATCCTCTTTCTTTGCCTGAGGAGTTTTTATATCATCACCTTCTTTCGTCGCTTTTAATTTTAGGGGAACCCTTTCAAAAGCTCTGACCAAGAAAAAGTAATTTAAGGCTCTGATGAATTTTGCCTCTCCGATAAAGATCTTTTTCTTTTCTTCCGAGATCATGGAACCGTCCATGTTGGGAACTTCATCGATCACGTTGTTTGCCGCATTGATCGTTGCGTACAAGGCCTGCCACATATTGGAAGTCCAAGGATTGATAGCTTGGATTTCATGGCTGGCGAAGGTCTCATACTCTGGATAGACCGCAGAATGCCTTACATGCACCGCTGAAAATTCAGGAACGACCAAGGTGGACTGACCATAGGAAAAAGGACTGGTCATGGTCCTATATGCACCGATTACGGCAGCATTTGCATTCGTTTCCGAGTTGAAAAACTCATCTTCTGCAATCTGTCCCAAAGGATCTTTGTCTAAAAACTTGTTGCATGAACTCAGTGAAACCGCTGTCAATGCAACGAAACATATGGATAATATTCTATTTTTCATTTTCATATTCGCGACTCTTAGAAAGTTAAGTTAATACCTGTTGTGAAAATCCTTGGTTGTGGATAACTTCCATAGTCATAACCGTAAATTAAACCTGTGTTTGCTCCGCCGTGGCTAGAACTAACCTCTGGGTCATATCCTCTGTATTTGGTAAATACGTAGGCATTCTGAACCGTTACGTAGAAACGTAATCTCTTCATCTTGATGCGTTCCGCAATCTCGTTAGGAAGGGAATAACCTAAGGTGATATTTCTGATCCTGAAGAAAGAGCCATCTTCTACAAATCGTGAGGAAACCGCTCCATTGTCTAAGCTTCCCGGTGCTGGTCTTGGAACATCCGTGATGTCTCCCGGTTCGCGCCATCTGTCTACAAAATCAACAAACTGGTTAGAACTCGGGTTGAAGCCCTCTAGACCCGATGCCAAGTTGTAGTTGAAGATATCATTGCCATAAGAGAATTGACCTAAAATGCTCAAGTCAAAATTCTTGTACTCAAAGTTATTGCTGATACCACCAAAGAACTGTGGATTCGGATCACCGATCATCACATGGTCTTCATAATTTGTAGGTGCTACTGCTTCACCATTCTTGCCTAGGTAATCGATCATACCTGTTTCTGGATTAACACCCAAAGCTTTCCAGCCATAGAAAACACCTAATGGCATTCCTGGAACAGCTCTGTTCAGATCACCTACACCACCGCGCATTTCAGTCAGTCCTTCTGGCAAAGCCAAAACTTTATTTCTATTGAAAGTCATGTTCAGGGATGTGCTCCATTTGAATTCGCCCACTAAGTTTTTGCTGCTTAATTCAAATTCGAAACCTTTGTTTTCAATATCTCCAGAGTTGGTGAAACGGTTGATAAATCCTGAACTGGTCAAGATCGGTAGACCGATCAACAGATCCGTGGTCTTCTTGTAGTAGTAATCTGCCAATAAGGAAATCCTATCATTGAAGAAACCAGCATCTACACCCACGTTCCATTGTCTTGTGGTTTCCCATTTCAAACCCTTGTCACCAAGTACGTTTGGAATAAAACCGGCTTGGCCCATGTAGTTGTTTCCGCTTGAGTATAATGAACGGCTGGCATAGTTACCGATGTTCTGGTTACCGGTGATACCCCAGCTGGCTCTCAATTTCAAGTCGCTGAACGTGCTGTTGTCTTTCAGGAAGTCTTCCTCAGAAATCCTCCAAGCTGCAGCCATGGATGGGAAAACTGCCCAACGGTTGTCAGAACCGAAGCGTGATGAACCGTCCATACGAACATTCGCATTGACAATATATTTGTCTTTGTACACATAAGATGCTCTTGCAAAACCTGATGCAATGGCCCATTCTTCTGGATATGCATTGGCTCCGGTGATCACACCCCCTGCAGTTACATAAGGGATATCATTGTTCGGGAATCCGGTCCTTTGTGCATGGGTAAATTCTAAACGAGAACCTTGAACCGAGAAACCTCCCAATGCATTGATATAATGGTCTCCCATGGTCTTGTCAAAGGTCAAGGTCGTCTCATTGATCCATAATTGGTCACGCGTACTTCTGCTTGCTCCTATACCACCCTGACTGGCATATGAACGCAAACCAGTTGGGGGCATAAAGAAAGTCTCATCAATAAAGCTTAAATCTGTACCAAAACTGGTCTTCAACAATAATTCAGGGATGATGTTATATTCTGCACTGGCATTTGCCAAGATGCGGTAAGTCTGTGCCTTATTTGTTGGCAATTCAAGCATGGCAACTGGGTTCTCCCTGGTCAACCTGACTTGGTCATAGTAATAATTGCCATTCTCACCATATACCGGAATATTCGGTGGAGAGAAGATCCCCGA
The DNA here is from genome assembly GCF_024296865.1 of Sphingobacterium sp. LZ7M1. Taxonomy (GTDB): domain Bacteria; phylum Bacteroidota; class Bacteroidia; order Sphingobacteriales; family Sphingobacteriaceae; genus Sphingobacterium. Next base: position 142,491 of record NZ_CP101134.1, read on the forward strand.
TTTGGTCGATCCTTCTTTCGAATTCTCTTCCTGTACACGATGGTTTGTCGCTCTGGTCAAATTGATCGAGGTCGCGAATCTTAACTTGTCACTGTGTTGGTGATTTAAGTTCAAGCGCCCACTTAAGCGGTCAAAATCTGAAGAAAGCAATACACCGCCTTGTTTCATGTAACCAACCGAAGTATAATATTGTGTCTTATCGCTTCCACCACTTGCTGCAAGCTCGTAGTTCCTGGTTGGAGAAGTCCTGAAAATTGCATTTTGCCAATCGGTATTGATACCTGGGTTAGCAAAGATTTGATCAGGGATAGGCTTTGACGGATCTTGCTCTTGCAAGATTCTATAATAGTCTTTCATGTAATCTTGGTACTGTGCCGTATTCATGAAGTCATAATATCTTTCTTTCGGAACTTGGGAGAAACCTTCATACATGTTGAATGTAAACTGGCTCTGTCCAGCAAGTCCTTTTTTCGTAGTGATCAATACCACACCATTAGCCGCTCTGGAACCGTAGATGGATGAAGAGGCCGCATCTTTCAGGACCTCAATGGATTGAACATCCGAAGGGTTGATGGATGACAGCACATTGATCCCTTGGGTACCACCACCGAAATCAAACGTGGAACCACCTGTAAAGTTGGTCGTACTGTTCACGGGGATTCCATCTACCACATATAGTGGATCAGAACTGGCATTGATGGAGGTTGTACCACGAACACGGATACTGATACCACCACCTGGTGAACCCGATTTTTGGGTAACCTGTACACCACCGGCTTTACCTTGGATGGCCTGGGTTACACTAGGCAATACCTCATCTTCGATTTCATTGGCACCGATACTGGATACCGCCGTTGGTAGGGTTGCTCTTTTCATCGTTCCATAACCTACAGCAACCACCTGAACGGATTCAATCGTATTGGTTTCTGTCGCCATCACAACTTGGATATCCTTTCGGTTTCCCACAGTCTGGGTAATGGTCTTGTAGCCTACGGACGAAAAACGGATCCTACTTTTTGCATCGGCAGCGATCTGGAATTTACCATTTTCATCGGTACTGGCACTTAGATCCGTTCCGACTACTTTCACGGTAATTCCCGGAAGAGGGCCTGATGGGCCGCTAACTGTACCTGTGATCACATTTTGACCAGTAGGTGCTGCAACAGCCGCATCGGTCTGTGCGGTACTGTCTGTCGCAACTGCCGTCTGTGTACTGTCGGTCTGTACTTGGGTACTGTCCGTTTGGGTTGCCGAACTATCGGTTTGTTCTGTGCCTTCTGTTTCAGCAGCTTCCGTTTCTGGAGTTGCAACCAGCATCTTCACGTCCAACTGTTTTTGGTTGTTGACATGAACTTCCTGTGTGGCAAATCCCGATTTTAAAAAGACCAACATCCCATTTGGGTTGGCCGCGATTTTGTATTCGCCATTTTCATTGGATAGCACACTGTTTGTTGTCCCCTGCTCTGTTACCACTACGCCCTCAATGGCTGTTCCAGTGGAGTCAGTAATCTTACCAATGATATCTAAGGAATCAATGGAAGGATGGTGGGGATTGATTTTAAAGTTTGTTTCTAGTTTGTGATTCTTTTCTGTGGCGCTTGCCCGTCCTTGATGGCAAAAGAGCATGAGAGCACATGCTAAGAAAAGCGAACGGTAAAGGATTTGCATCATATGTTAATTATTTATCAGGGTAATTTTCTTAATAGAATTCCGCTCAAAAGTTGGTTATCAAAACTTGTTGCGAGAACAAGGATTAGTGCTTTATTGATAACCATTATATCAAGTTTGTTACATTGATACGTAATACTTAAACGCCAACAAACCTTTTTTGTTGTTAAAAAATGTGAAATAATTAAAATAACAACAATTTAAGACAAAAGATACTTTTATTAAATACTTAATAATTAAGCTAAAATGGATAGAATTCCGGCTAGAAACGGCATCCAATAATTCACTTAAAAGCTGTATTTTTCTGTGAAAACTTTTTCGGGATTAAAGAAAAATGGAGTGAGTTTGGGGAAGATTCTTCGAGAATGGTTTTACCCATATTCGAGCCATATTGCTAAAATTCGGAATGTGTCTCGAATAAGGTCCAATTCAGATCAACAACTTATTTAGGGATTTACTTGGATTAAAAATTGGTCATTTTTATTGCCAAAGATTTCATGCTTGAATAAATTTCCTTGACCGGATCAATATACATAAAAAAAACAGCAGCAGCTTGGGGCTACTACTGTTTCAGATCTTATATTTTATAGGCGATTAAATACCTAATATTTCTCTATTGAAGTTTTCATCAGCTCCAGTTGCTGCGAAATCGTCGAATGCTTTATCGGTAACTTTGATAATATGGTTCTTGATAAATTCTGCACCTTCTGTTGCACCATCAACCGAATTTTTCAAGGCACATTCCCATTCCATTACTGCCCATCCATCAAAATCATAAGCAGCCAGTTTACTAAAGATTCCCTTGAAGTCCACCTGTCCATCTCCTAATGAACGGAACCTTCCTGCGCGTTCTACCCAGCCTGAGTAACCGCCATAAACACCTTGTTTACCCGTTGGGTTAAACTCCGCATCTTTAACATGGAACATCTTGATACGCTCATGGTAATGATCGATATAGCTTAAATAATCCATGCCCTGTAATAATAGATGGGATGGATCGTATAGTAAGCAAGCTCTTGGGTGATTGTTTGCCGCTTCTAGAAAGCGCTCATAACTTACCCCATCATGTAGGTCTTCACCGGGATGGATTTCGTAACAAACATCCACGCCATTTTTGTCGAATTCATCCAAAATTGGAAGCCATCTTTTTGCTAATTCCTTGAAGCCTGTTTCGACTGCACCGGCAGGACGTTGAGGCCAAGGATAGACCATATGCCATAACAAGGCTCCACTGAATGTCGCATGGGCATTAAGGCCCAGGTTAGCTGAAGCTTTGGCCGCTAACTTCAATTGGTCGATAGCCCATTCGGTTCTGGCCTTAGGGTTATTTCTATATTTTTCAGGAGCGAATCCATCAAAAAGTTTATCATAGGCAGGGTGAACCGCCACTAATTGACCTTGAAGGTGGGTAGATAACTCTGTAATCTCAACCCCTTGTTCTTTAAGTTTTCCCTTGATTTCATCTGCATAGGTTTTGCTTTCCGCAACTTTCTGCACATCAAAGAAGTTTGGTTCATTAGTCGGGATCTGTACACCTTTAAAACCCAATGAGCTCGCCCATTTACTAATGGTTTCTAAATTATTGTACGGTGCTTCATCGGCTATAAATTGGGCTAGGAAAATGCCCGGTCCTTTTAATGTTTTCATAAAAAAATAGTTTGACTAAATATAACAATTCAATCCGTTATATAGTGTATTTGAAACACTAAATTCTATTTCAGTAACAAATCATTTGCAAAATCTGTAGGTCTTTTGCCCGTCGTCTGGAGAAAGGTGTTGGAAAAGGAAGCGATGCTTTTATAGCCTACGGCATAACTTATTTCGCTGATGCTCCTTTCTCTGGCAAGGATTAATTCAATGGAACGGATGATGCGGGCGGTCTTGACAAATTGCAAGAATGAGGTATGTAGATGCTGCTCAAACAATCGGCTCAAGCTCCGTACACCGAGATTGAATTTTTTCGCAACGACTTCCAATCGCAGATCGGTATGGAGCATATTGCTGATATAGGAAAGTATGGGCTTGAGTTGATGTTGATTGGATGTTGGCAAGGATAAACTGAACCGCATGGGACTCAATTGAGGAAGTAGCTGAACCATGGAATGAAGAAAGTTGTGTTGTTCCTCTCCTTTGTTGAAAACCGAAGTTCCGCAGAATTTTAGGCTTTCAATAATCAAGGGATGTGCTGGGAAAATCCCGATTTCCTGATGGAAAGGTTTGAGCTGTTTCTTACTTAATGGGATATAAAGGTTCCGGACCAGTACATGTTGTTCACGCTGATGGCTAAATTTGTGCTCCAAATGTGGAGGTATCCATACATAGTGATAGGAAGGAATAAAATAAGCCTTTTCTCTTGTATGCAAATAGGTTAGACCACCCTCCAAAAGGGTAAGCTGGGCTTTGGCGTGAGAATGGAAATCGAAATGTTCGGGTTTCATCTGAAAGGTCAAGACCTGCTGATCCTCTGTACTTACCCATTTTAAGAAATCCTTTTCCATAGTAAGGTCAAAGATAGAAAGGTTTGGCTAGAAAAATATAATTTATGTCCCATTATATAAAAAACAGCTAGTGTTAATTGTGGACCTTTGTGCCTCAATATGAATACGAATAAAATTTGGACGAGGGATTTTATATTATCCTGTTTAGGCTGTTTCTTTCTTTTTGTAAACTTCTATATGCTGTTATCATCCATGCCATTGGCGATCAAGCAGCATATGGGCGGTACTGCTCGAGACATGAGTTTGGTTGTTTCCGTTTATCTGTTGGGGATTGTATTGTTACGTCCGTTTTCCGGGGTGATTTCAGATCGAATCGGATCTAAAAAGATTTCCGTTATTACCCTGTTTTTATTTGTGGTCTGTTCATTTATGTATCTTGGGATTCATGCCATAGTACCATTGCTGCTTGTTCGGATGATACACGGGGTTTTCCATTCGCTTGCCACAACGGCACATGCCGCCATGGCCATCACTATGGTTCCCAATAGCAGAAAGGGCGAGGGAGTTGGCTATTATGGCTTGGCGATGAGCCTCTCCATGGTGCTTGGGCCAGCTTTGGGACTGTATATCTTAAATTCATTTGGCTTCGAGGTCTTGATCCTTGTGGCGTCAATCTTCTCGGTCATAAGTTGGCTATTGACCTTGTTCATAAAAAATCCAGAAACAGTTAAACACGCAGTACCTGCCAAAGTTGGAAAGCAGAAATTCAGTTTTTCAAACTTTATTGAAATGAAGGCCGTCCCGGTCTGCATTTCAGCGATGTTGTTTGCTTTCTCATATTCCTCCATTATCTCCTTTATGGCGGTTTATACGACCGAGTTAGGCATGCCGATAGCGGCTATGTATTATTTTATCACCTTCGCTATCAGCATCATGGTAACCCGCCCCATCATAGGGAAGTTATTGGATTCCAAGGGACCTAGTTATTTGATCATACCTTCATTGATCATATTTGCCCTTGGCCTGATGATCATGGGATCAGCTACTTCCATGTTCCAGATCTTACTTTCCGGTGTGATTCTAGGGGTAGCTTACGGTGCGATATTCCCAAGTTTCCAGACCATCACCATCAAATTAAGTCCTGTGGACAAAGCCGGTTCGGCTACAGCAACCTTCTTTCTGTTTTATGACAGTGGATTTGGTTTGGGAGCCTTTGCTCTGGCCGTCGTGGCATCCTATTTTGGCTATGCAAAAATGTATATGATCGTAAGCGGGTTGATCCTCTTGACCTTGCTTTTATATTATCTATTATATCATCGAAAACAACAGACCTCAATAGCGAATTAATTAATTCAATAGCGATGGATACACCTTTGATAATATTTTTCAAAGGTGTTTTTTTTATCCAATTTTCAGCCTTAACTCTTGGTTATGAGCATAAAATCGATAGAATGTTATTCTATTACAAAGGCTTCATTCATTTTCTTAACAGTTCTTGGCATAATGATTGGAAGTATGCCCGAGGAGTAAATTGAAAATTTATATAGAAACTATTTTACAAGCATTATGAAAAAGTTAATGATTTTGGGGTTAATGGCAATAGGATTGGCTTCTTGTAGCAAGGAGACGTTAAACTATGCTGAACGTGATACTGCATTGAATTTACTTCGTGCAAACAAGTGGTTTTCTGTAGTGGAAACGACCAAAGAAGAGGGTAAAGAACCAGAGGTAGATACCTTGGTAGGTGACGATGAAACACAATACATCGAATTCAGGGCAAACAACAACGCATACATTATGCTGAAGGATGCAAATTTTGCTCCTGCAATTCCCTATTCAATGCCAGAAAAGAAAACGTTAATTTTTGATGGGGTAACTTATCAAATCCAAGAGAGCTTGATTGGTTCAATCAAGAAATTCACTGGTGTTAATGTAACTGGTACAACAACTAGAACAATAGTATTTACGAGACGTTAGGTTAAACTTAATTTTGAGAACTGGCACATGCGTTTTACGGGTGTGCCTTTTTTGTTTTTAGGGCTAGCCAAATGGTTTTCTTCGTTACTTTTGAAGCCCAAAAGTAACCAAAAGGCTTCGGCTCATTTAAGATGGCTTTTCGCACCATCCATCACACATGAAAAGAATGCCTTGATGTCGAGGATGCCGTTCTTCAAAATTCTCCCTTTTGATGGGAGAATTTCTTGAAAGCATCCAAGGCCAAACCCATCGCACAGGGCAACGGCATTCTTTCCATTTTTCCGCCATTGGAAATGAGCCGGGGGCAAAGAGCTTCCTTCGGAAGGTGAAATGTTTGTAGAAAACCCCTAGCGGGGTGGAATATTTTTCTATACCCTTTTTGTGTCACCCTGAGGGCTCCCCGAAGGGTCTCGAAACTATCCAAACTTCATTTGAAATAGTTTTCTCATCTTACGATTTCGAAATGACGGCGATCCTAAAAAAATAAAAATAGATTCTTCGTTTCACTCTGAATCCCTCCTTAGCGCATTTTTATTCTGAACGATCAGTGAGGAATCTGTACGGTTCTCCTCCTCTAGATCTTGTCATTCTTAACCGAAGGTTAAGAAACCGTACGCCAATACTATCCGTAATATTTAAATTGATTAGGTCTGTAATATTCCGAGACCCTTCCTTCGTCAGAGTAACACAGAAAGGGACATTTTTTTGCGCTGTACAACCTCCAGAGGGGGTGGCTTTTTCAAATCTTGGTCCATCCTCTTATCCTTTGCATCTTGGTTCATTCCATGATCTTGGTCCATCCTCTCATCCCGTACCCTGAGCGAAGCCGATGGGCATCCTGGTTCAAAACCCGTTGAAAGAGCGGCTGCGGTTCTTATTTCCTGTTCTTTTCTTCAATCCACTGGGATAGGTATTTGCTGGAAAGGAATTGATTGGACCAGAGAATTTGGCCTATCATGTTTTTGCGACGGTGGGTATCGGGTGCTTGTTGGATTTTTTCAAGGGCGGTTATGAAGTCTTTACCCCAATCTGGATCGATCAAGGATTCTAAAATCTGCTGTGATCTATTTGCTGCACTTTCCCATGCATGCTGGTCTTTATACAGCGAGACGGCTTTGTCAACAATTTCATCGGTTTCATCTGCAATTTCACCTGGCCATTCATGGCCGTTAAACATGGCTTCTGCGCCGACCTTGCTACTGATTGATGGAATCCCAGCGAACAAGCCATCGATAAATTTGCCTTTCAGTCCTGCGCCGAAAGGTATTGGAGCCAATAAAATGCGGTATTTTTTTAGGGTATCTACTGCATGCTCGGCCCTTCCCATAATACGGAAGCCTTGCTTTGGCTGGTTGAGTTGCCAAACCTTTTCGCTGGGATAGGCGCCATAGATATGCACTTCTGCTTTAGGTAATTGCTTTCGAATCGAAGGCCAGATTTCCTTGATGCGTTGTACGGTTTTCCAGTTAGGTTCATGGAGGAAATTGCCGATAAAGGTAAAATGTTCCCGATCCTCAAATCCTAATTGTTCCTGTTCTTGATGTTGGATCTGGAAAGGTAAATAGCTTAATATTTGTGGATTGATGGCAAACTCTTCCTGAAGGAGCTTCATTTCATATTCGGATATGATCAAACTGAGATCCGAGCGGTAAATGGCGGTCAATTCCCGTTTCGCCAGGTCGGAATAGAGCATGTCAGCGTTGAAATCTAATCCTTTTTTATAGGCTTCTTGGCGTGCTTGCCTAACGAAATGCAGGTCTTCGGTGTCCAAAATGCGTATAGCCTGAGGACAGGCCTGCGCCACCCTCCAGCTATATTGCTCTTCGATCATGAAACGGTCGAAAAGTACAAAGTCTGGATTTAGATCTTTGATAAATTCATCAAAGGAGGAGTCGTTCAGTTTGATCTCAACCTCAGCTACAGCTTTGGCTTCTAAGGGGAAGCTATGTTCAGATTTACTGGCGGCTGAGGCAAAGGTGATTTCAAATCCTTGGGAATTAAATAGATCGATGAGTTGCAGCATTCGCCAACCTGCCGCAGAGGAGGTCGGTTCAGGCCATACCAAACCGATGATAAGCATTCTTTTTCCCATGCTGCAAATTAGCATTATTTCATGTATTTAGGGGGATGATTTTGTTTTCATTACCTTTGTGGAAATTTTCAATGCTATGTTAGGACTAAAACTTTTGACAGACCCAAGATGGGCCAATATCGCGGAATCTAATTTGGAAGAGATCTTGACGGATCATGCCTGGTGTGAACAGAAGGCAGCTTCGAATGCCATTTCATTGATTACCCAGAATTCTGAACTTGAGGATCTGGTGCATGAGCTGACTGCCATAGCCATTGAAGAGATGGAGCATTTCAAGATGGTGATCGATATCATCAAGGAGCGTGGTTATGAACTAGGTCGCGAAAGAAAGGATGATTATGTTGGCCAGTTGATGAAATTTGCCAAGAAAGATGGTTCCAGAAACCAAGCTTTTATCGATAGGCTATTGTTCGCTGCGATGATCGAAGCAAGGAGCTGTGAACGATTCAGGGTATTGTCCAAGAATATCAAGGATCAGGATCTGGCGAAGTTCTATCATGATCTTATGGTTTCGGAAGCGAACCATTACACCACCTTCCTGAATTTTGCCAAGAAATACACAAAAGATGTGGATGTAGATAAGCGCTGGAAAGAATGGTTGGAGTTTGAAGGAAATCTTATCCAATCCTACGGTAAGAAAGAACAGATCCACGGATAAAAAGGATATTAAAAAAGGCATTTCGAAAGAAATGCCTTTTTCTATTTTTATGCCTCACTGGCTTCTTTATCTTTATCCTTGATGGCCAATTGACCACAGGCCGCATCGATATCTTTTCCTCTACTTCTGCGCACATTGGTGATCACGCCTTGGCTACGTAAGTAAGTGGCAAACTGATCGATCTTATCCGCTTCTGCATTCACGAAATCTGCCAAAGCAATTGGGTTGTATTCGATGATATTGACCTTACAAGGTACATTCTTGCAGAATTTTGCCAACTCTTTGGCATCCTGTAGTTCATCATTGAAATTATGGAAAACAATGTATTCGAAAGTAATCGGGCTCTTTGTTTTAGCATAGAAATATTTCAATGCCTCAGCCAGTGCTGCCAATGAGTTCTGTTCATTGATCGGCATGATTTCATTCCTTTTGTCATCGTTTGCCGCGTGCAGTGAAAGTGCAAGATTAAAGCGAACTTCATCGTCCCCTAATTTCTTGATCATTTTGGCGATTCCGGCAGTGGAAACTGTAATTCGTTTCGCCGCCATATTCAGACCATCTGGGGAAGTGATGCGATCCACCGATTTCATCATGTTGCTGTAGTTCAACAAAGGTTCACCCATACCCATATAGACGATATTGGTCAATGGATGTCCATATTTTTCTTCAGCCTGTTTTGCGATCAGTACTACTTGATCATAGATCTCATCGGCATTCAAGTTTCGCTTACGGTCCATATAACCGGTAGCACAGAATTTGCAGGTCAAGCTACAGCCCACCTGAGAACTCACGCAGGCCGTCATGCGGTCATCTGCAGGAATCAGGACTCCTTCAATTACGTTGTTGTCGTATAAGCTGAATGTACTTTTTATGGTTTTATCCGAGCTGATCTGGGATTGTTTTACCTTAACGGCGTTGATGGTAAAATTGGCCTTCAGGGTTTCGCGCAATGACTTGCTCAGGTTGCTCATTTCATCGAAATCAGTACAGGATTTTTGCCATAGCCATTCGTAAATCTGCTTGGCACGAAAACCCTGTTCACCCATTTCAACAAGTGCATCCTTTAATTGAGCTAAACTCAAGCTCCTGATATCTACCGTTTTTACTGCTTTTTCCACGTTACAAAGATACATCAAAAATTATAAGCTAGAAGTAATAATATTCTTGTAGAGCCAATCAAGGTGTTATGCAATAAATTATCATTATCAATTTGTTATCTCTTTTCTTTGCTTCGTTAAATTTCTTTCCGAATATTTATTATTGGGCATATAATCATTGGCTGATGGATAAAGGAAAGGTAATCAGGATTTTGATGTGCATGCTACCCATCTTTATTCTGTCTTGTAAGCAGGTGAGAACCAATTTTTGTATTCGAGATTTTAAGAAAGAATTTAGGCGGAGTGTATCCGAAGGGAAGATTGATTTCCAGCAGATGAACTGTTTTCCTTGGGACACCTTGATGATCTTGGCTCCCTATCATTACAGTGATCAGATCAAAGAAGAAACTGGTCTGGTTATCCCGGGGTATTTAAGTAGTGTAAATGCAGAAAAAGCCTTTTTGGTATTTTTGGAGAGGAGAAATATCCAAAGGATCATTCCCATTTCGCAGCAGGATCTGGATCTCGGTTCCTATATCCGCCAAAAAGCTTTTTCTGCAAGTTTCCTGGTTATGGACAGGAAAGATTGTAGCTCAATTATTCTTGAGAATTAATCTTCTTTGCTTTCCTGTTTTTTCTGATTCTCTGGATTGCCCACAACACGAGGATAACAATTGTCCACACTGGCCATAAGCTGATGATGCCTAAAGCTATGGTCTGGATCATATTCCAGCCAAAAACCAATGAATCCTTGATTTTTACCCAAAAGGAATTACTGCCCATTGGGAGATTAGCTTGGTATTCAAAAAGATTGATGGTAATTGTGCTGTAGTCTACCTGATTGCTCAGATTACGCATGGTCGCTTCACTACTCTCAATATCTTCCTGCAATTGTCGGATCTGTTCTTGGATTTCAAGCAGATCCTTTACATTTTTCGCACTGCTGACCATATTCTGATAGCGTTCAAGGAATGCTCTTTTGCTTTTAAGCCTTGACTCTATATCATAATATTCAATAGAAACATCTCTTGCACTGATGTTTTTCTCGGTTACTTTATCCTCTCCATTTTCCAGTTCATTCAAGAAATGGTCAAAGGCATTTGCTGGGACACGGATGCTGAGGTTATAGGAGGTGAAATCATTGTTGTTATTCGTGATTTCTTGTTCGTAGTAAGCATTGTGTTTTTTTAACAGCGCATCCAGACTGGCTTTACTTTGCTCAATTTTTTTGGATTCTAGTGATATGTTCCCTGTACGGATGATCTTGGCTTTTGAATTTTGTTGATTCTGAAGCGGCTCATTTTGTGGGGCTTCATTTCTATCAGCGGAAGTGCTTTTCAACATTCTGGCTTCTGGAGCAGGTATGTTATCTTCAAGGGTTACAATTTCTACATTCGCAGCGTTAGCTTGAGATTCATTCTGTTTATTTGAGCATGCTCCCATTGCTAGTAGCATAACGAGGAGCCAAAAATAATTTCTTTTCATATTGTAAGTTTATAGGGTGATGCAGGAATTTTGGAAATTCCATAAATTGAAACAAATAAAAAAAGGGCCATGGCCCTTTTTTTATTTGTTTCAACAATAGTTTATTTCAATGCAGCTTTCACTTTTGGAATGATTTGGTTTCCGTAAAGTTCAATGGCTTTCATCATTTTACTGTGATCTGGGCTGCCCACATCGGTATGTGCAGAGAACCTGGTCAATCCAAAGGTTTCTTGGATCTGCAAGATTTTGTCTACGGATTCATTGACATCGGCCACGATAAGGTGCCCATGGTTTGAACGTCCATAATCATATTGTGTTCTTTGGTATGGAGGCCATCCTCTTGATGCTCCGATTCGGTTCATCTGTGCAGAATAATATGGATAATACCAATCAGCGATTTCTTTGGAATTTTCTCCGAAGAAGGAATGCATATGCACACCGACTTGGTATTTGCTCATGTCGTGACCATTATCTTGGTAAGCTTGTTCATAGATTTCAAACAATGGTTTGAAATTGATCGGTGAGCCGCCAATAATGGCAAACATGACCGGTAGGCCCAATCTACCTGCGCGGATTACGGATTCGGTTGTACCACCAACTGCAATCCAGATCGGTAATTTATCATTGACCGCTCTTGGGTAGATGCTTTGATTGATCAAGCTAGCACGGTGTTTACCAGTCCAGTTGACGGTCTGTGAATTGTTGATACGAAGCAGAAGGTCTAGTTTTTCTTCAAATAGTGAGCTGTAGTCTTTTAAGTCATATCCAAACAGTGGGAATGATTCAATGAAAGACCCACGTCCGGCCATGATTTCTGCCCTACCATTTGAAATCAAGTCCACGGTTGCAAAATCCTGGTATAGTTTGACCGGGTCAGACGAGCTCAATACAGAAACTGCTGATCCTAGTTTGATTTTTTTGGTCACGGTTGCTGCTGCAGCAAGCACAATTTCAGGTGCCGCAACGGCGTAATCTGCACGGTGGTGTTCACCCATTCCAAAGAAATCAACACCCACTTCATCCATCAATTTGATTTCTTCTATTATTTCCTGTAGCCTTTGTTTCGGCGCTTGTATTTTCCCAGTTTGAGAATCAATTTGCAAGTCCCCAAACATGCCTATTCCTAATTCCATCTGTTTTTCCTTTCTTATATTAGTCTACAAAAATACAACCTGAATTGTTCTTAACTGTTGATTTATGATAAGAAGTGAAAGTGTAATGAATTCTTAACCTAATTGCAGTTATTTTTTAATGAAGAGGATTTATTTTTAAGCTCTTAACTGCTTGAAATGCTTCAATACTGGCGTTCGTTTCTCCATTTATTTTATCCAGAGTTGTGCATGGGTTGTAACGCGGCCTTGATTGCACAAGAAGAGATTATCTGTACTTCCTGTTTATTTCATCTTCCTTATACGGCATTCCATATGGATTCAAATAATGAAGCCATGCAATTACTGAAGGGGAAGTTTCCGTTCGAATTTGCTGCCTGCATGTTGCATTTGCGATCAGGCTCCATTGTGGAAAAATTGATCTATAACCTGAAGTATAATAATCACCCTCAAGTGGGGGAATATTTGGGGACGAAGTATGGAACAAGCTTACGGGAATCTCCATACTTTGCTAAGATAGATATGATCGTTCCGGTTCCGCTCCATCCTAAAAGATTGCTGAAACGGGGATATAACCAAAGCGAATGCATTGCAGCGGGTTTGTCGCTGGGCATGGATGTTGCGGTCAATACTCGATTGCTACATCGTGGGAGATATCAAAAAAGTCAGACCAAGATGTACCGATCAGACCGTATCGGCAATGTTGCAGATTCCTTTTATTGTAAAAATGGAGAGCAATGGGCTGATAGCCATATCCTTTTGGTAGACGATGTGTTGACCACCGGCGCGACGATGGCGGCTGCTGCGGAAGCATTGATCAACCACATTCCCCATTGTAAGATTTATATTGTCAGCATCGGTCGGGCCTAAACTTGCTTATTGCAGGGCCAGACCATGGACGCTTCAGGATCAGGAATATTGAAACTTTCTGTTGTATAATAACAGATAGCTAAAAAGAGCCATTCCAATTCCTACATAATCAGCGAAAATATCCCACCAATCAGCTCGTCTTGAATCTGTAAAATACATCTGGGCTCCTTCGGTAAAGAAAGCGAAGAAAGAGGCCACACAGAAAACGATGATAAAGGTTTTAACTTTTGTTGCTCTTCTTTTGGTATCAACCACTCTTCCAAAAAGGATTAAAGTAGTCAATAAGTAGAAGCTACCGGTATGGACCAGCTTGTCAAATCCTTGAAAAAAACCTTCCGTTGGAAAGTCATTCGCGGGCAACAATAAGAGGAGCATCATGATAATGGCCCAAATAATTGCCCATGCATAGTTTATTATCCAATTCATTGTTGATAAAAATCGTATTTAAATGTCAGATTAAAAAGCTTTTGCATCAATTTTTTTGTCTTCCAACAAGCTGTTGGATATTTTGATAAAAAATTATTGGGCTGTAAATCAATTGATTATGATGTTATCATGAAAAAATATAGTACTATGTATTGCAAAGTACCATCCAAAGGATATATCTTTGTATTGTTATGATAGCTGAAAATACACAAACCCAAATGAGGAAAGGAATACTGGAATACTGTATTCTTTCAATTATTTCTCGGGGAGAAATATATGCCTCAGACATTATCAGCGAATTAAAAAAAGCTGAATTGTTGGTGGTTGAAGGAACACTATATCCATTACTTACCAGATTGAAAAATAACGGTCTATTAAGTTACATCTGGAAAGAGTCTACTTCAGGTCCACCAAGAAAATATTACCAGATTACTTCCGAGGGGATGGAAGTATTGAAACGATTGGATGTTACTTGGAAAGAATTGGTCTTTGCGGTGGAGACATCCTTAGAAAACAGAGAAATTTAACTATACCATTAACTAAATACAGCCATGAACAAAACTATAATCATCAATATAAACAGTATCGTCTTTCATATCGAGGAAGATGCATATGAAATTCTTCGATCCTATATGATCGAAATCAAAAGGCACTTCGGGAATTCTGAAGATAGCCGAGAGATTCTTGAAGACATTGAGAACCGTATTGCGGAAATGTTTTCTGAACGTATCCAAACAGGTCGCAAGGAAGTGATCAACCGTGAGGATGTCGATCAGGTGATTGCGCAAATGGGAAGGGTAAGTGACTTTGAGTCTGAAATCGGCGATGAGCCACGCGTAGAAAACGAATCTAGAGCTGCTTTTGCAGATCAGGCTGATCCTGCGGGCAACTTCCAATCTGAGCAACGAGCTGAACAAGAACCAGGACATGAGCAAGCAGCTGATCCTAGTTTCACAGAATACTTGACTTCGAAGAAGTTAATGCGTGACATGGACGACAAGGTTCTGAGCGGGGTATGTAGTGGATTATCACATTATTTCAATATCGAAGCGAAGTGGGTAAGGATCATCTTTATTTTGTTCTTCTTGTTCGGTGGATCAGGAGTGCTCTTGTACTTCGTACTGTGGGCCGTAATGCCGAAGGCAGTGACGCGTGCCGATAAATTGGCGATGCGTGGTGAACAGGCCAACCTGCACAATTTCAAGAAGTCTTTCGATGAAGAAATGAAAGGAGTTCGCGAAAATTTTTCGGGGGCCGGCGAGCATATTAGTCGAGGAGCTCGTTCGGTTGGAGACTCTTTAGGATCTTTTTTCTCGGTCATTGGAAAAATCTTAGCCGTGTTGGTGTTGATCTGGGCAGGCTTGAGCATCATTGGTCTCTTTGTGTTCTTTGTATTCAACGTGTTGAATATTATGGGCTACCAAAACCCAATGTTTTTCCCTCCACTTGAGGTGTTAGACCCTGCTTCAGCCTTGTTTGCCATCCTAGCGGGAACCCTTGCCATCATCATCCCATTATTGGCGCTGTTCTTCTTGTTATTGCGTGTTGTCTTCAAGACAAAACCAATGAACAACTATGCAAGTATGTCCCTATTGGCGGCTTGGATTGTATCTATCGTCATGATTTTATACTTCGTGGTGGTGACCAATCAAGATTTTGTGGAAGAGAGCACCATTTCCGTAGAGAAAACATTGGACAAAAAAGACACCTATGTGATATCAGAGAATGATGTTCGCGTCATCAAAGCTTCCGATGAGGACTTTAGCAAGAATAAAATCAACCCTGACAAAGGAGGGATGTTGATCGGTAATTACCTGCGTAATGATATTTCTGTCCACATTGAGTCGATTGACTCCTTGAAGACACCATATATACAATATAACTATATCGCAAAAGGATCTTCCTATGCAGCAGCATCGGCTAGAGCTTCCAAGATTTCTTATAGGGTCAACCAAAATGCAGAGAACTTAATGTTCGATAGTCATTTTGCACTGGAAGACAAACAATTGATCCGTGATCAGCATGTGAGAATGAACCTTTACTTGCCAGTTGGAACTAAAGTTCTATTGAACAAGAATATGGAGTGGAAAGTACGCGATATATGGGCAAATGAATGTCACGGAAAAGAAGAATCTAAATTTTCTGAGTGGATCATGACGAAAAATGGCTTGAAATGCATCTTAAAATTAGAAGAGGAGAAAGCCAAGGAAGCAGAAGAGTTGAAGAAGGAAGCGGAGGAAGAATTAGAAAAGACAAAAAAAGAAGATAAGAAAGCAACCTCTGAGGAAGAAGAATCGTCTTCAGAGGAGAATAACGCATAAGGGGCAATAGAATACTAACATAAAAAAACTAATCAAAATTACATTAATACCTAAGAAAATGGGAAGAATAATTACCATACTGATCCTCTTTCTGGCGGCAGTGGCTAGCAAAGCTATAGCCAGCCCTGAGGCGCAGGATACAGATATCAAGGGGCGGGTCCTGAACCAGGACAAACAACCATTAGCCTCAGCATCAGTATATTTAATGTCATCGACGGCGAATGTATTGATCAAAAGTGCGGTTACAGATGAGAATGGGGTTTATACCATCATCAAAGCTCCGAAAGGATCCTATTATATCGAAGTTAGTTCAGTAGGCTACAGCAAGGGCAAATCTGCAGTCTTTGAATTAGGCGATAAAACCTATGAAGTTGAAGATATCGTGATGGGGACAAGCAGTCAAGCGATTGAGGCAGTTACTGTTCAAGGACAATTACCAATGGTCCAGAATGTAAATGGCAAATTAGTGTTGAACGTAGAGAATTCAACATTGGCGGCCGGTAACAATGCCTTGGAAGTTGTAAAACGTGCGCCTGGGGTAAGTGTGGATAAGGATGATAATCTGCAATTGATGGGGCAGCAAGGGGTGAATGTCACTATTGATGGCAGACAGACCTTTATGACCGGAGAGCAATTGACGAACTTCTTAAAGTCAACCGATGCCGGTCAGATCAAGAGTGTAGAGGTGACTACGACAAGGTCTGCTAAAGACGATGCAGAAGGTGCCGTAGGTACCATCAATATCGTGCTGAAAAAGAACAGGACCGAAGGTTTCAATGGATCATTTGTGGCGAGTGCGGCACATGGTAAGCACTTCAGAGGGAATAGCTCGTTGAACCTGAACTATAAAAAGAACAATACCACTTTATTTGGTTCCTATGCGTATACCAATAATAAAGAGGAGAATGAAATCCAGATCATGCGTGAGATCAGCGGTGGTAACAAAACCACATTTTTCGATCAAAATGCATCGATGATCGAGGACAACAACAACCATAACTATAGGTTAGGTATTGAGCAGAAGACCTCTGACCGCAATACCATGATGCTTCAGTTATCTGGAAACAGATATGCAGAAGATTCTGAAAACAGGAGTAGAACTGATATCGGCTTTACACCGACAAGTATTGACTCGGTTTTGAGATCGCCATCATTCAATAAGATGAGTTTGGATAGGATGTCCTTAAACTTCAACAACGAATTCAAGATGGATACCCTCGGTCAGAAATTGACTTTAGATCTTGACTGGAGCACCTTTGAAAACCGTTCGAACATGAACTATACCTATAGGACTGAGAAATTGGATGGTGAACTTTATAAACCAGAGGAGCGTGAGCGAAGCAATATGCCAACGGATATCGATATCTATGTGGGTAAATTGGATTACGTAAAACCATTCAAAAAAGGAAGTCTAGAGGCCGGTGTGAAATACAGTAATGTGAAATCCGACAACAATATGGTTTTCGATCAATTGAATGGGGATACTTGGGAAAATGTAGCTAATAAGTCTAACCACTTTATCTATACAGAGCAAATCTCTGCTGGATACTTAGATTATAGCCGACCTTTTGGAAAATGGACTGCGAAGGTTGGTCTGCGTGCAGAATACACCATTTCTGATGGTAATTCAGTGACCAATAATGATCGGGTAAAGCGTGATTATCTAGACTTTTTCCCATCTGCAAATATTGGATATAACCTAAGTGAGAATCATATTTTTTCTTTAGGCTATGCCAAGAAGATCACACGTCCAAATTATCGTTTCTTGAATCCGTTCAGGTATTATATTGATAAATTGACCTATCAACAGGGTAACCCTTATATCAATCCGCAATATACGCATGGATTTACATTGAACTATACCTTGATGAAGATGTTCAACTTTACTTTGGGTACCGATATAACCAATGATGCAATGGTTGAAAGTATGGGGCAGGATTCCGTTACGAATACAACCTGGGTAACCAGAGAGAACCTTGGTAAATCCTTGACTTCTTATTTAAACTTGAACCTGCCATTCAGAATTGGCAAGATCTGGACCATGAACAACAATATTACCGGTATCTATATGCACTTTAAGGGTCCGATTGCAGGACATGAGGTGGATAATGGATCGTTCTTCGTACAGGCAAACAGTTTCAATAGCTTCAAGTTGAATCCACAGTGGTCATTAGAAGCATCCATCAACGGAAATACACCTTTTGTATACAACTTGTTTAAGATACATGGAAGGGTTTCAGGAGATATCGGGGCTAACTATAACTTCAAAGACCAGAAAAGCTCATTGAAATTGGCTGTAACCGACGTGTTCCGAAGCAATAGAAATAACTTGTCTACTGACTTCCACGAGTTTCAATCGAGGATCCGTCAGTACCATGACAATCAAACAGTACGCCTTACTTTCACTTACAAATTCGGAAACCTAAAACAACAGATCCGAAAAAGCGACTCGAGAAACGAGGAAAAAGACAGAGTAGGCAACTAATAAAGAACTTTGTTTCAATGTTTAGTTAATGAGGTCCTAGACTCCCAGTCTGGGGCCTTGGTTTTTTTAGAAGGTAGAGGTGAGAATTGAGATATGAGACATGAGATATTAAGGTCGATATCTCAAGTCTCATATCTCACATCTCATGTCTATTACCTACCTTTAGACATGAAACTAAATCAAATCGTTGTTTTTTGTGCTTCGAGTCCTGGCTTTGATGGGACTTTTGTGAAAGCTGCAGAGGAAGTTGGGAAAGTTTTTGTGGACCGTGGGATAACCTTAGTTTATGGTGGAGGTAGAGTTGGCTTGATGGGAGCGGTTGCGGATGCGGTCATGGAAAACGGAGGTCAGGTTATAGGGGTAATTCCTCAGTTTTTGAACAGTAAGGAGATTGGTCATAGTGATATTACGCAGTTGATCGAAGTGGATACCATGCATGAGAGAAAGGCGAAGATGAATGCCTTATGTGATGCGGTCATTGCGCTTCCCGGTGGTTTTGGAACAATGGAGGAGCTGTTTGAAATGACGACCTGGGGTCAATTGGGCCTGCATAAAAAACCTATCGGGATCCTGAATGTAGATGGTTTTTATGATCATTTGATTGCATTTATCCAACATATGGTTGATACGGGGCTGTTGAAGGAGGAAAACCAAAGGATGATCATGTATTCGGACAAGATTGAAGACTTGTTGGAACAAATGGAGGCCTATGAAGCTCCACCTGTTCCAAAATGGTTGAATCTGGAAAAATCTTGATCTAACCTTGTTTCTTGAAAGGGAAATAGGCTTTGGCATTGTAATAACAGATGTCCTGTACGATCTTGCCAATCCATTTTATATCATGCGGTAATTCACCATTGACGATATCCTCTGCGAAAATATTGCAGAGTAACCTTCTAAAATATTCATGTCTTGGGAATGACAGGAAACTACGGGAGTCGGTCAACATCCCTACAAATCGGCTGATCAACCCAATGTTTGAAAGACTGTTGATCTGTTTTGTCATCCCGTCTTTTTGGTCATGGTACCACCATGCTGAACCATATTGTATCTTGCCAGCTGTAGTTCCATCATTGAAATTGCCACACATTGCGGCAAACAGGTCATTGTCGGATGCATTCAGATTGTATAGGATTGTTTTGCCCAATTTTTCTTTCGCTGCCAAGCGGTCTAAGAATTTTACCAAGCCCAAACCTTGGGAATAGTCGCCGATACTATCAAATCCGGTATCAGGTCCCAGTTTTTTCAAGGAGCCGGAATTTGTGTTACGGAAAGCCCCTACATGAAATTGCTGAACCCAATTCTTTTCATTGTCCCATTCTGCAAAATGAAGCAATAATGCGGATTTAAATTTATTGATTTCCTCTAGCGTCAAATCATTCCCCTGTCTAACCTTAGTGAAGATGTTGGAGATTTCACTCTCTGTGAAATCTTCTGCATATAGGTGACTCAAGCCATGGTCAGAAACACAACAGCCGTTCTGGGCAAAGAAGTCATGTCGGGATTTTAGGGCATCGAGGTAATCTTGCAGATTGTTGATATCGCTATTGGCTACCTCTCCTAGTCGGTTTACATATTGGTTGAAAGCTTCTTTGTTCTCCGGACTCATAGCCTTATCAGGTCGAAAAGCGGGGAACATATCAAATTTACCTGGGTTCTTGGCATAAGCCTGATGGAACTCCAGCGAGTCGATAGGGTCATCTGTGGTACAGATGGTTTCCACTTTCATCTGTTCCAATAACCCATGGACCGACATATTGGGTTGTGCCAAATCTTGGTTGGCTTTTTCGAAAACAGCATCAGCATTGTCGGCAGATAGGAGGTCATGAATGCCAAAATAGCGTTGCAATTCGAGATGGGTCCAATGGTATAATGGGTTTCTTAAGGTATAAGGGACTGTTTCGGCCCATTTATGAAACTTTTCTTGGTCACTTGCGGCACCTGTAATAAATTTTTCGTCGATCCCATTTGCGCGCATGGCTCTCCATTTGTAATGGTCGCCATGTAACCAAATTTCAGTGATATTTGAAAATTGTTTATTGGCAGCCACCTCGTTAGGTGGTAAGTGATTATGATAATCTATAATAGGTAGTTCTTTTGCATAGTCATGGTAAAGCTCTTCTGCCACTCGGCTTTGCAAAAGAAAATTTTCATCCAAGAATGGTTTCATACGCTATGATTGTTAGATTTTAAGTTTAGAATTGACAGAGCTTGAAAATAAGTAATTCTGCGCAAAAAGCTAACAAAAAGCTATTAAAAATGTTATATTTATAATAAAAGGATAAACACAAGCATTGAATATGAAAACTACCTTATTAATTACATTGATAGTCTTTTGCTCACAACTGGGCTTTAGTCAGACGAAATTGACTCAACTTTGGGAGTCTAAGGAACAGCTTCCTACCCCAGAATCGGTATTATATTCGCCAGAGAAATCGGCTTTGTACGTGTCATTGATAGACGGAGATGGCGTTGCAAAGGATGGAAAGGGCGGAGTGGCCATTTTGAATTTGGACGGAAGTCTAAAGGATGCGACTTGGGTGCAAGGACTGAATGCTCCTAAAGGTTTGGCCATGCATAAAGACTTGCTTTATGTTGCTGATATTGATGAAGTCGTGGTGATCGACATGATTACCGGTAATGTCATCAACCAAATTAAGATCCCTGATGCACAATTCTTGAATGATGTCACTGTGGACAACAATGGAAAGGTCTATGTCTCTGATACCAGGAAAGGAGAGATTCACCTGATCCATAATAATAAACCATCTCTTTTCATGAAAGATGTAAAGGATGTCAATGGCCTACGTGTTATTGATGGTGTGTTGTATGCGATGGCAGGTCCTGAATTATGGAAAATTGACGCCAATAAAAATCATACTGTTGTGGCTAAAGGATTGCAATTGGGTGGTGATGGATTAGAGCCTGTTGGTGATGGCAGTTATTTGGTGACTTGTTGGGGAGGATTAATCTATCATATCGCAGCAAACGGAACGGTAACTGAACTGTTAGATGTAAGGGATAAGATGAAAACTGCGGATTTAGGATACAACCAAAAAGAGAAAATCTTGTATGTTCCAACCTTCTTGAACAATAGCGTTGTGGCGTATAAGTTAGACTAAAACAATAATTAAGACATAAAAAAAGGATTCAAGCCATAACTTGAATCCTTTTTTATTATTTCAGGATCTCCCTGAGTTTATTGTTGAGTTCGTCGCCATGCAGGTTTCGTGCTACAACTTTTCCTTCAGGATCCACCAAGATATTTTGCGGAATGGCTTTCACGCCATAAGCTAGACTTGCTGAGTTGTTCCAGCCCTGAAGATCGGAAACATGCTTCCAAGTCAGGTTGTCATCTTTTACTGCTTTTGCCCAAGGTTCAAATTCCTTGTCAAATGATACTCCTAAGATTTCGAAGTTTTTATCCTTGAATTCAGCATAAGTCTTGACCAACTTAGGGTTTTCTTCACGGCAGGGAGGACACCAGGAAGCCCAAAAATCAATGAGTACATATTTACCTTTCAGATCCGATAGGGAATAAGGTTCACCTGCTAAATCAAATTGGGTGATGCTTGGCGATTTTTTGCCAGGCAGGGTATTCTTTAGGGCGTCCAAATAGCGATCAAATATTTTACCTTCGGTGGATTTCTTGACTTTTTTATCCAACGTCTTGAATAGATCGGCCAATTCCTGGTATTCTGGGAAATAGCCACCCACTCTTTGGATTAGACGGATTGAGCTTACCTCCTTGGGATTTGCCTTTACTTGTGCAATGAGTTCTTCCTTGGTTTGTGCGAACAAAAGGCTCGGTATAAATGCTATTAAAAATATTAATTTCTTCATTTTGTGAATTATGATTTCCAAAATTATCAATAATCTACCAAACAAGTAGATTATTTTTTTAAAATTCTCATAGATAGAGTCAATTATTTAAAATTATATTAATAAATAAATATCCGTCTGTTTTAATAATTATTGATTAAAATAATTGCTGTAGCTGTGATTTTCGTTGAAAACGTTTACAAAATCAAAAAGATTTGCATTTTATGCACGTACAGCCTTATAAATTGTTAAATTTGAGGCTCACTAAGGTATTTTTCAATTTAAATGGCAAGATTAAATTTATTAGAGGAAACCCGCTTTGAGAAAGTTCCAGTAACGGTATACCCCTCTCAAGACGAAGCTTCTGTTAAAGTTGCTGAGCGCATCGCTGCTATCATTAAAGATAAGCATGCAAAAGGGGAAAAGGCAGTTTTAGGTCTAGCGACCGGAGCAACGCCAGTAAAAGTCTACAAAGAACTTGTGAGAATGCACAAGGAAGAGGGATTAAGCTTCCAAAACGTTGTTACTTTCAACTTGGATGAGTATTACCCGATGCTTCCGACTGCAGAACAAAGTTATGTAGCATTCATGAACAAGCATTTGTTCAATCATGTTGATATTCCCAAAGAGAACATCAATATTCCAGATGGAACACTTGCAGAAGACAAGGTTCAGGCTTTCTGTGAAGGCTATGAACAGAAAATCTCCAGCTTGGGAGGTTTAGATATCCAATTATTGGGTATTGGTCGTACAGGACACATTGGTTTCAATGAACCAGGGTCTGCGCCAAACTCAGGTACTCGCTTGGTCACCTTAGATGACCTTACAAGAAGAGATGCTTCACGCGACTTCGGTGGTAAGGAAAATGTACCAACAAAAGCGATTACCATGGGTGTAGGTACGATTTTCAAAGCCAAGGAAATTGTATTGATGGCATGGAACGAGAAGAAAGCTGAAATCGTGAAGAAAGCGGTTGAAGGGGAAATTTCTTCTGATATTCCTGCGACTTATCTTCAGATGTCTGATCATGTTGAGTTTGTGTTGGATGAAGATGCTGCTTCAGCCTTGACCCGCTTTAACCTTCCTTGGTTGGCGCATGATGTGGTATGGACAGACAAATTAGTTAAAAAAGCAGTTGTTTGGCTTTCATTGCATTTGGATAAAGCTATCCTGAAACTTACCGATGATGACTATAACAATAATGGTATGGCTCAATTAATTACTGAGCAAGGTACTGCTTATAGCATCAACATCCGTATTTTCAATGAATTACAACGTACCATTACAGGTTGGCCAGGTGGTAAACCAGGTGTGGATGATTCTAACCGCCCTGAAAGAGCTGAACCAGCACAAAAGAATGTAATCTTATTTTCTCCACACCCTGATGATGATGTGATCTCAATGGGAGGTACTTTCATTCGTTTGGCTGATCAAGGTCATAATGTACATGTGGCTTATCAAACTTCTGGTAATACCGCTGTTTGGGACGATGATGTGTTACGTTATTTGGAATTCGTTCAAGACTATGCGGTAGTCGTGGAAGATGATAATGGCGTTACGCGTAAGATCTATGATGAGGCTCGTGAATTCTTTAAAGTTAAAAAGCCTAATCAAGTAGACCCTGAAATTATCAGAACGATCAAAGGACTTATCCGTAAGGGTGAAGCTATTGCTGGAGCTCGTTTCGTAGGGCTTCCTGATGAGAATATCCACTTTATGGACCTTCCGTTCTATGATCGCGGTAAATTCTCTAAGGAGATCGATTTTGAAGATGATATTCAGCAGACCATGGAATTGCTTCGCCAAGTGAAACCTCAACAGGTTTTTGCTGCCGGTGACTTTGCAGATCCACATGGTACCCATAAAGTT
The DNA here is from genome assembly GCF_024296865.1 of Sphingobacterium sp. LZ7M1. Classification (GTDB taxonomy): domain Bacteria; phylum Bacteroidota; class Bacteroidia; order Sphingobacteriales; family Sphingobacteriaceae; genus Sphingobacterium. Next base: position 166,808 of record NZ_CP101134.1, read on the forward strand.
TGTTTCGATATTATCCTGGAAGCTTTATTGCGATTGAGAGAAACCGACGAATGGACTAAAGATTGTTGGTTATGGTTATATAGAGGTGCATGGCACGAATATCCGATCCATGATATCGAAATGGCGGTTCCACTTTCTCCACAAGAGGTGAAACGCAAAAGGTTGGCAATCTTCAAACACCAATCTCAAAAAGATCTTCCTGTATTCCCAGGAGATGATCCAAGAGAGTTTTGGGTTCGTGCTGAAGATCGTACTAGCGAAACAGCTGGATTGTACCACCAATTAGGATTAGCGAACTATGAAGCTATCGAAGCTTTTGTTCGTTGGAAATTCTAATCTAGGTATAAATAGATATTAGATAAGCTGTCCTCGAAAGGGACAGCTTATTTTTTTGGTAAAAATTTCGGATTGTGAATGTTTTTATCGGATTGTTTATTTTTTTAATGTTACCCCGACATTACTTTTGCAGCACTATTTAGAATCAGTACAAATAAATACCATGAAAACATCATATCTACTTGCTCTGCTTGGAGCGACTACGATCTACACTGCCGCCAATGCTCAAACGACTGTAAAAGGGAAAGTTAGTAGCAATAACAATGAATCGATCTCCGGACTGAACATCAAAGTCAAGGATAAAGTTACCATGTCTGATGAGAATGGTTACTTTGAACTATATGTTCCTTATAAAGGTACCTTCAATCTGGAAGTAACTGGCGTTGGGTATGTAAAGGAGTCGGTATTCGTTAATCCAAAGGAAACAAACACAAATCTGGGGACCATCGTAATAAAGCCAGCTAATCACAACATCCAAGAAGTGGAAGTGACAGGATATAATTCTTTAAATGATAAAGTCCTTAATGTTGGAAAGGCTGGAATCCTAGACCGTGATCTTCCGCAAGCGGTTCAGATTGTCAATGCGCAAGTGATCGAAGATCAGCAAATCAATAGGTTGAGCGATGCCTTAAAGAATGCCAATGGGGTAGCTATGGGAGCAAATCGTGGTGGTGTTAATGAGAATTTCTTTGCGCGAGGTTATAGCCTAGGGTCCAATAATATCTTTAAGAACGGTGCACGTACGAACAATGGTGGATCCATTGAAGCCAGTACTTTAGAGTCTGTTGAGATCTTAAAAGGGAGTGCTGCTATTCTGTATGGAGGTGTTACTGGAGGGGCAGTAGTAAACTTGGTGACCAAAAAGCCCAAATTTGAATATGGTGGAGAGGTATCCATGCGTATGGGGAGTTATAACCAATACAAGCCTATCGTGGATGTGTATGGCCCGATTTCAGATAAACTAGCTTTTCGGGTTGTCGGAACAGGAGAATATGCAGAAAATTATAGGGATTATGTTGAAAGCAAGAGATATTATATCAATCCTTCCCTATTATATAAGATGTCGGAGAAATCCAGTTTGAACTTTATGTTTGATTACTTGAAATCAGATTATACGCCTGATTTTGGAATAGGTTCAGTGGATGGAAAGATCAATAAGGAGGTCGGTAGAAATACCTTTATCAATACGCCTTGGGCATTCAATAAAACCAATTCTTCGAATGGACAGATAAATTTTGAGCATGTCTTTTCAGATAACTGGAATTTACAGGCCATAGCCAGTTACCAACAATATGGTCGCGATTATTATGGATCTGAACGTATCCAAGCCAAAGCTACAGGAATGGCCGCCCGTGCTTTAAACAGGACTGAGCAAGATGAACTAAGTTTCAACCAGCAATTGAACGTGAAAGGGAATGTGCAAACGGGAAATATAAAACATCAGATCTTAATTGGAGCTGATGCAGATCAATCCAATACCAAAAACTATGCTTTCAATATCTATGGGGCGGGATTGGACAATAAGCCAAGTACAGCATACGATAGCATCAATGTTTTTAATCCCTATACCGCTATGATGCGTTCAGATATGCCAGGTGTTGATTTGAAAACAAGAACTACAACAGATATCAACCGTTATGGAGTCTTTGCACAAGACTTGATTTCCTTGACTAAGGAGTTTAAAATCCTTGCTGGGATCCGATATACTTATCAAAAAACCAAGAATGCAGAGGTGTATGACTATGCAACTGGAGAAACGACAATAACGCCTAACAAAGGTAAAGATGGCGAAGATATGGGAAGTAAGGTAGATAAAGCATGGTCTCCAAAGTTGGCCTTGATCTATCAACCTATTTCGACCATGAGCATCTATGCTAGTTATGCGAATAACTTCACTTCAAACTCAGGTTATGATTTAAATTTCCAACCTATGGGACCATCATTGATCGATCAGTATGAAGCTGGTGTTAAGAATGATTTCTTCAATGGCAGACTATCGGCAAACCTGACCTGGTACAGAATTCAGAACAATAAGTTTGCACAGACCATCATTGAAGCTGACGGAACGGTAAAAGATCCTAACATGAAAGAATTTACCGGAAAGACTGCCTCTGATGGTGTTGAGTTAGATTTGACCGGTAAAATTGCCGAAGGCCTGAACGTTATGGCCGGATATAGTTACAACTTTATGCGTTATTTGGAAACCAATGAAAACGGAAATGTAGAAGGGGTTCGCTTGGTAGGAACAACAGCGCATTCTGCGAATGGAACTGTATTCTATACCCTTCAAAATGGAAGTTTAAAAGGGTTGAAACTAGGATTCTCGACATTCTATACAGGTAAGAGAAATGCAGGTTGGAACAACAGCAAAGTAAATGAGAAAGAAGGTGTAAACAGACTGATCGCAGTGGATCCATTTACGACATTTGATTTCTCAGCTGGATATACCTATAAAAACTGGAGCATCTTAGGAAAGGTTAGCAATATCGGAAATGCCTTTAACTATTACGTGCATGAGAACTATAGTGTAAACCCGATTCCACCAAGAAGTTTTACCGGTACATTGAGTTATAAATTTTAACCAATATCTATAAAGAGTAAAGCTGTTTACAATGAAGTAAACAGCTTTTTTTTTAATAAAATAGATGGAGTAATTCTTAGAAAATAGGTAAGTTGCTCAACAACTCAGGGATGGCCTGTACGCCTTCATGAGCCACTAAGAAAGTGTATCGAAGTGAGTTGGGGATAATTCCAAAATACTTTTTAAAGGCGGTGGTGAAATGGGTGGAATGCTTATAGCCTGTCATCCTTGCCACATCAGAAATACGGTATTTGCCCATCAGGATCAGCTTTTTCGCATGCTCCATTTTCATTTCAGTAATATAGTTCATGATGGTCTTTCCATAGAACTGCTTGAAATGTTTCTTTAGGTATTGCTCATTGGTGCCCACTGATTTTGCCAATTCTGAAATGGTATGGTTTTTTGAAAGATCTTCATCAATTAGCTTTTTAGCCATTTGGATCTTTTCATAATGATTCTTATTGGCAATGATTTCCTTGTTTTCATTTTCCACAAAGAGGCTCTCCACCTGATGGATAATGACTTCCAGCAAAAGGGACTGGATCTTTAATTGATTGATATAGGAATCAGCTTCGTACAGCTCGAAAATTTGTTGCAAAGCAAGAGCAATCCTGCCGTCCGCTTTAGTTAGCAATCCATGTTGAAACCGTTCTTGGTCTGCAATGTACTTGTCATGGAAGACTAAGAGCTTATCACTGGGGATTAACATCAGAAGGATGCGGTTGTCTAGACAGATGCTCTTCAAATCAAATAGGTCACCTTTATTCATGTGGATCAACATGTTGTCGCCCGCTTGTAAAAGGTAATTGTCCTGCTGGATCTGAATGGAACAATTTGCAGAATCTTCTAGTAGCAATAGATTTAAATAACCATCAATAGGAGAAGTGAAACTGAATTTTTGCCTGCCTTTGAGTACCGTAAAATACATTAAAGTGCCTAATTCCAACATATTGGTAGAAATACCATTGGTTGTTTCAGGTAAAATTTCCGATTGCGTAGTATTTTTTTCTGATTGCGTCATTTTGCTATTTAGAATAATTCTACATTTGCAGCAGTATTTATTTAGACTTGTTCTAAAGAAAGTCGAAGTTACTGTATTAATCTGGAATAATGAAACAATTTTACCTCACCATATTATTTTTATTTACCTGTATTATTGTATTTGCCCAAAATTCAACAATAACCGGTAAAGTTCATTTGGTAGATGGGACGCCTGTTTCAAAAGCTACAGTGCGAATTGAGGGCACTCCAATTGCAAGCATTTCCGATGATGAAGGTTTGTATACATTGGAGCAAGTTCCTTATGGAAAACAGACCATCTTAGTGACCTCCATTGAGATTAAATCGAAGAGACTTCCTATTGATGTCAATAAGGCCAACTATGATTTACATATCCATATTGACCCAAGAGGAGAAATCAGTCTTGATGAGGTGCGGGTACAAGGGAATTCCGTAAAAAGAGAAATTGAGACCAAGGGGTTTGCTGTCAATGTGATCGAAACGAAAGAAGCTTCCACAAGAAATATTCAAACTAATGAACTCTTGGACCGTACTGTAGGAGTAAGGGTCCGTCAAAGTGGAGGTCTAGGTTCGGAGGTACAATATAACTTAAATGGGATGACTGGTCGATCGGTCGGGATATTCATTGATGGGATAGAAATTTCGACCTATGGTTCCTCATTTAACTTAAATAATATACCTCCTTCGATGATTGATCGCATCGAGGTATATAAAGGGGTTCTTCCTGCTCATTTAACAGGGGACTTGCTTGGAGGAGCAATCAATATTGTTCTTAAAAAAGGTACTTCGAGCAATAACTTATCTGCCTCTGTTTCTTATGGCTCATTCAATACTACCCAATCAGATATTTCTGGCCTTTATAGAAACGCGAAAACAGGTTTTACCACTAGGGTTTCAGGAAGTTTCTTGAATTCAGACAACGATTATGAAATCTGGGGTAAATTCTCCAAATATATAGAACCCAATGGCGTTGTACGTCGTAACTATAGGACCAAACGATTCTTTGATGGCTATAGAGCATTATCTGGAAGATTTGAGTTTGGATTTACTGATGTAAAATGGGCGGATGCTTTCTTTTTAGGATATAATATCTCTGATTCTCATAAAGAGATTCAGCATGGCCAGACCATGGGGACTCCTTATATGGGCAGAACCTCTGATGCCACGGCTAATGTGTTGAGTTTGACTTATAATAAGAAGAACTTATTTGTGCCAGGCCTATCCTTGAATACCAATGCTGTCCATAGTTTTAGGAGCACCAATATCCTCGATACTATTCCTTGGGCCTACAATTGGGACGGACAGATCCGCCTTGATTTAAATGGTGATCCTATTCGTCGACTGGATGGAGCACAGCAGGGGAAACCTGCGATGACGGATATTGATCGTCAGGTAACCAATATCAGGACGAACTTGAGTTATGATATTCTTTCTGGACATAGATTCTCCGTGAACCATGTTTTTTATACCGTAGATAGAAAAGACAAAAACTTGTTGATAAAAGATGGTAATACCGGCATCAACAGTTCGAATGATCTTGCAAAGAATGTCGTGTCGTTCAATTATGAAGCTCAAACGTTCCATAATAAGTTGACAACAAATCTGTTCTACAAGATTTATCAACAATCTATTGCTAGCCATTCTTATACAGGGGTAATTGAAAACGGGCAGACGAAGATCGTTGAGAATGTCAGCAAGGACAACCGTGTAAATTATGGTTATGGTCTTGCGGCATCTTATAAATTGTTCAATCGATTGGTACTTCTGGCCTCAGGAGAACGTGCGGTAAGAATGCCGGTTGATATGGAAACTTTTGGAAGTCCGGAAGATAATGTTCTGGCCAATCCGGGGATCTCACCCGAAATCAGCGACAACTATAATGCGGGGTTTAGGTTAGGGACTTATGATTTCGGTGATCATAGATTTTCGGTTGGAACCAATGTTTTTTGGAGGAACACGAAAGACAGGATCATGCCGAGAGCTAATGAAATGATCAACAGCCAAGAAATTGAACTTACCCAATATGTCAATTTGGGGCTTTCTCAGTCCGTGGGCTTTGAAGGTGAACTGACCTATGCCCATAAGGACAAGCTTACGTTATTGTTCAATTTTTCCAAATTCAATTCCTTGTTTAAGCAAGAGTTTGATCCTACTTCAGGTCAACCGATGACCTATTACAACAAACAGATTCCTAATGAGCCTTTCTATACCATGAATGGAAATGTTCATTATAGATTAGATAATATCATTCAAAAATCCTCTCAGTTAAACCTGTTCTACAATATTGGTTATGTGGCGCCTTTCAGCACAGTATGGCCAGATTCTGATTGGTTTATTACACCGGCACAGTACGCACAGAATTTGGGTATGAGCTATGTTTTTCCTAACAAGAAACTCATTCTGGCACTGGATGTCAAGAACGTATTCAATGCTGAACTTTATGATAATTTCGGCGTTCAGAAGCCTGGTAGGGGATTTTATTTGAAACTGAACTACTCAATTAACAATATATAATTACTCTTAATAATTAATAACATGAAAACGAATCTATTAAAGTATGCAATACTTGCCACTGGTTTGATATTTAGCAGTTGTTCAAAAGACGGAGAAGGTCCGAAAGAAGTAACTGAAGACGATATACGTTGGATCACTGTTTCAGGTGCGTTGATGGATGAGGAGCCAGGTGATGGTAATGCCGGAACTATGGTATTCAGTATGAAGCCTGAGGAAGCAAAAAGTCCAGCATTTTCAGTCGATGTATTTGCGAATGGTCAGCACGTGAAATCTTCAAGAACAGCGCGTCTGCAAGCATCAGCTGATGGAAAGTATTTATATAATATCCAATATACAGGTGATGATGGCGGTAATTTCAACAAATTCAGGGTTCGTGGTGGAAAGAACTTTACCCCGGAAGGCCCTGAAGTAGAGACAGCTACATATGTAAGTACAGCTCCACGTTGGTTGAAAGCAGCAGAAGGGGTTGGTATTGCAGTTAGAGCAGCAGCAAATGATGCAGTTTATACAGGTCAAGCGCCAAACTTTGTATACCAAGAAAGAACAGCAAAAACGGATGTTATTTCATTGGATTTAAATGATCCCAAGATTACAAAAACCACCAAATTCGACTTGAAATTAACTGCTGAAGAAGTTGCAGCTGGTTATTATGTAAGCCGTATCGATGTTCCTGTAATCAATAAAGCTGGGAATAAAGTATTTATTGGAGCAGCAGTTTCAAAACACAATACTTCAAAATTCACCCTTGGAACTGATGGAAAACCTACTTGGGAAAATGATAGAAATGGTTTGAAAAGCTGGGCTAAAACTTTGGTGTTAGACTACCCTTCTTTAACAAATCCTAAAATCCTTACTTCTAACAAAACAAGAGGTAATACCAATGGATACCGTAGTACTCTTCAGTATGTAGGTACAGATGGTCATGTTTACCAAGCTACCTCAGGCGAAGCAGTAGGCGGTGGTGGTTCTAAGATCTTACGAATCGATGGTACAAGCAATGAATATGATGCTTCATACGCATTTAGTTTAGATCAGGCTTTAGGGGTTAAAGATTCATACATCGAAACATGGAAATATGTAGGTGATGGAATAGGATACGTTGTGTACAATGTAGCTGGTAAGGGTGGATATATTGCGTGGGTAGATCTAAAAAATAATACCGCTAGAAAATATAACATTCCAAACCAAGACGAATTGAATTTCCGTCAGATCCAAAATATTGCATTGGAAGGGGATGATGTATTTATAGCTATCGCACCAGTGGGTAAAGATGGAAACATCTATGTGTTCAACAGAAAATCTGGAGAGATGTCAGTAGGGGCAAAACTTGTGAATAAAACGGGTAACCAGTATATCGGAATTTATTAAGATATCAACAAAATATTATATCAGGTGTGCAGAATCTTGCTCACCTGATTTTTTCATTACAGTAGTATAAAGAGAAAAATGAGTAAAAGAGTACAAAAAAAATCAACATGGATGAAAGTAAGGAAACTTTTCAACGACATCCATTTGTGGGGAGGGTTGATATCGGGGATCGTGGTTTTTATCGTTTGTATCACCGGTACAATCTACACCTATAACACTGAAATCAGGGCATTGGCAATGCCTGAATTCAATAAAGTAAAAGTTGAAGGACAGAAGAAAAATGCAGATCAATTGTTGGCCGCTATTACGCCGGAAGTAAAAGGTAAAATAGTAGGTGTAAAAGTACCATATGCCGATAATGCTCCTACATTCTTCATGTACAATAAAAAAGAAAAGGACGGGGAAGGGAAGGAAAAAGAAGGAAAACCTGAAAATTCCAAAGGTCAAGAAGGACAAAAACCTGGGGACAGGACGGATGTAAAGGAAGGTGCAACAGCTGAAAAACCTCTAAGACCCGGAGAAGCAAAAGTTTGGGAAAGCAAAGGTCCGCAGAGAGCTGCCCCTGCTGGTCCTGGAGGGCCTGCTGGAGGTCGTGGTCCGAGAGCAAACCAGTTGGCCGTAAATCCTTATACAGGTCAGGTAATCGGTGATCCTTCGGATGTGAAAACCAAGACCGCAGAGTTTATGCAAAAGATGTTCGGTTTGCACCGTTGGTTATTGTTGAATGAAATTGAAGAGCCGATCATTGAAGGTGTTGAAAACAGAAAGCTTGGTTCTTGGATTACGGGAACAGCTACCTTATTGTTTTTGTTAGGCGTGATTACAGGTATCGTCATTTGGTTTCCTAATAAAATGAGAGCATGGAAAAACGGATTAAACATCCGTTGGTCGGCGAATTGGAAAAGGCTCAATCATGACCTTCACAATACACTGGGTTTCTACAGCTGTATCATTCTGTTCTTGATGGCCGTTACGGGCCCCTTTTGGTCATTTGATTGGTATCGTGCGGGCTGGCAAAAAACATGGGGAACCTATAAATCTCCAGATGCTCCAAAAGAAGAGAAAGCTCCTGTCCTATCTACATTACCTGCGGATGGAAAAAAACCGAAGAGCATTGAAGAGACCATTTTGGCCGTTAATAAAGTCCTGCCTTATGATGGCGATGTCACTATCAACTTTGCAAAAGATAGCGTAGGGACAGTTTCAATCAGTAAAAACAGAACAGGTTTCTTTGCTCCTTCAGCTGGAGATAAATTAACCTTGGACCAGTATAGTGGTGAAGTGCTGGAGAGAGATGTCTTCCGCGAGAAACCATTTAACCAGAGAGCTTCTGCTTCCATAAAGGCATTGCATATCGGGGATATCTATGGACCATTTACAAAAATGCTTTATTTTATTTCCTGTCTGATCGCAACCTCATTGCCGATAACAGGCGTGATGATCTGGATCAATAAAATGAAGAAAACAAAAAAGTAATAGTAACAATTTCTCTTTATATCAATTGGGTTTGGCTGGCATGGTCAAACCCATTTTTTGTTTAAAACAGAAATGCCCAGCCATTCAGCTGAGCAGTCCGTTTGTTTTAAAATTAGCGGTTTTTTTTTGAGTTATTTATTATCGCTGCCCATACGTCCGATCAACATTTCGATAATCGCAACGATGATGGCAAAAAAGAACGCAGGCCAAAACCCTGCTACATCAAATTTCGAACCCATGATTTTATCTGAAAGCATAATCATCAGAACTGTAATGATAAATGATACCAGACCAAATGTTAACCAATTCAATGGGAAAGTAAATAAACGTAGAATTCCACCTACAATCGCATTCACCAAGCCAATAACTAAACCCGTTAGGATAGCCCATCCAAAACCAGCAACAGTTACTCCAGGAATAATCCATGATGCGATTGCAACTACTAAACCTGTAACTAATAGACTAATAATGAACCTCATAACTTAAATAATTTGTGTAGTTAAAAATGGTTCAAAATTAATGCCAATAAAGCGGTTTATTGGACGGTATTTTTAGGGGTAACAAAAATAATATTATGCTAACATAGAAAAATATGTGTATATTCATCCAACAATTTTAAACATCAAAGGTTATGAGACAAATAGTTGCAACATTCTGCGCCCTATTATTCTCCATGGTATTATTCGCACAAAATAATGATCCAATTATTGGGAAATGGCAAAATCCAATTGGGGAGGGAAGAATCGAAATCTACAAGAAGAACGACAAGTTTTTTGGCAAGCTTTATTGGGTTAAAGATGCCTCAAAAAAAGATGTGAAAAATCCTGATCCCAAATTGAGGAGCAGGAATATCCAAGGCTTAGAAATCTTAACCGATTTCAGTAAAGAAAGTAAAACCTATGTAGATGGTCAGATCTATGACCCTAAATCAGGAAAAACCTATAGCTGTAAAATGACCCTAAAGGGTGATGACCAGCTAGATATCCGTGGCTACATCGGAATTAGCCTCATCGGGCGTACTGAAACCTGGAAGAGAGTTAAGTAATCAAGAAAAAGAACTCAAAAAGGATAATGCCCCCAATAGACCATCTATTCGGGGCATTTTTCTTCGAGAATGGAGCTATAGTTCTGGCTTTCATGGGATAATGAATTTAGGGCAAACGTTTTCGTAAGGGGGTGATATAAAAAAAGGTTATATTTATTGCGGATTAATTGAAATACTATGTATAAAACTCTAAAACCAGCCCTTGAAAAAGAACTTGCAGAAATTAAGGATGCAGGTTTGTACAAAGAAGAACGCATTATTGTAACTCCTCAAGGAGCAGATATCAAAATCAGTACAGGACAGGAAGTAATCAACTTCTGTGCGAATAACTACTTGGGACTGTCCTCACATCCAAAAGTTGTGGCGGCAGCAAAAGCGGCAATCGATAGTCATGGCTATGGAATGTCTTCGGTACGTTTTATTTGTGGTACTCAAGATGTCCACAAAGAATTAGAAGCTAAGATTTCAAAGTTCTTAGGAACTGAGGACACCATTTTATATGCAGCAGCATTTGATGCAAATGGAGGTGTATTCGAGCCCTTGTTAGGTCCTGAAGATGCAATCATCTCTGATGAGTTGAACCATGCTTCCATCATTGATGGAGTTCGCCTGTGTAAAGCGCAAAGATTCCGATACAAAAACTGTGATATGGAAGATCTAGAAGCACAATTAAAGGCTGCTTCTGGCGCAAGACATAAAATTATCGTAACGGATGGTGCTTTCTCCATGGATGGATCCGTAGCGCCATTGGATAAGATCTGTGACCTAGCCGATAAGTATGAAGCTTTAGTTATGATCGATGAATCACATTGTTCTGGTTTTATCGGAAAAACAGGCCGCGGAACCCACGAATTGTTCAATGTAATCGACCGTGTAGATATTATCACCGGAACTTTAGGGAAAGCTTTAGGAGGTGCATCTGGAGGATTCACTTCTGGTCGCAAGGAAATTGTCGATATGCTTCGCCAGCGTTCTCGCCCATACCTTTTCTCCAACACTTTGGCACCTGCTATCGCCGGCGCATCTGTTGCTGTCTTGGATATGTTGAGCGAAACAACTGAACTCCGTGATAAGCTAGAAGATAACACCAAATACTTCCGTGAGAAAATGACCGAAGCTGGATTTGATATCAAACCAGGCTTCCATCCTATCGTCCCAGTAATGCTTTATGATGCTAAATTAGCGCAAGAGTTTGCTTCCAAGATGTTGGATGAAGGAATTTATGTTATTGGATTCTATTATCCGGTAGTGCCTCAAGGAAAAGCACGTATCCGTGTGCAGATTTCAGCAGGACACGAAAAAGCACATTTAGACAAAGCTATTGCAGCCTTTACAAAAGTAGGTAAGGAATTGGGCGTGATTAAGTAATTCACGCCTGATACAACATAAAAAAAGCGCCTGGGTTATCCCAGGCGCTTTTTTTATTAGTTCAATCCTCTCTTTTTCATCAGGTGGATTGGGTCCGGATCCGCACCGCGGAATTTGCGGTACATCTCAGCAGGATTTCCTGTGCCACCTCTTTCAAGGATGTTGCTACGGAAGGAAGCTGCTGTATTCTGATCATAAAGACCTTTCTCTTTAAATGCAGCGAATGCATCTGAATCTAATACCTCAGACCAGATATAGCTATAATAACCTGCAGAATAACCACCACTGAAGATGTGTTGGAAATAAGTACTTCTATAACGAGGGATAATAGCATCGATCAATCCAATTTTATCCATTGCCGATTTTTCAAACTCATCTGCTTTGGCTTTGATTGGAGCAGTAGCGCTATGGTAGTTCATATCCAACATAGATGCTGCTAAATATTCAATGGTCGCAAATCCTTGGTCGAAGGTCCCAGCCTTTTGCATTTTTTCGATCAATGCATCAGGGATAGCTTCTTTAGTTTGGAAATGCTTCGCGTATGTTTTCAATACTTCAGGATCAGCAGCCCAATTTTCCATGATCTGCGAAGGAAGTTCAACGAAATCACGAGGAACTGAAGTACCTGCTAAGCTTCTGTATTTTACGTTTGAGAACAAACCATGTAGGGCGTGGCCAAATTCATGGAATAAAGTTGTTGCTTCATCAAATGTCAACAATGCAGGGCTATCACCAACGGGTTTTGTAAAGTTACATACGATAGAGATCACAGGAGCAAGACGTTTTCCGTTCTCACGAGCTTGAGATCTGTAAGATGTCATCCATGCGCCAGAACGTTTTGAAGCACGAGGGAAGAAATCAGCATATAACAAACCTAAATGAGAACCATCCTTATCACGAACCTCATAAACCTCAACCTCTGGGTGGTAAACTGGTACATTGTTCAGAGCGACAAAAGAAATCCCCCACAATTTGTTCGCAGTAGCAAAAGCACCTTCGCGAACGTCGGTTAAACTGAAATAAGGTTTAATTTCCTCCTCATTCAGAGCATAACGTTTTTGACGGATTTTCTCTTGGTAATATCTCCAGTCGTATGGAGCCACTTTGAATGTATCTTTGGCAGCTTCGATTTCTTTTTGAATATCCGCAGCTTCAGTTTTAGCTTTTGCTAAAGCTGGAGTCCAGATTTTGTTCAACAGGGCATTCACGTTAGCAGGATTTTCTGCCATAGACTCCTCAAGCACATAAGCAGCATGAGAAGAATAACCCAATAATTTTGCTTTATCTAGGCGTAGGTTGGCAATCTTGATCAAGATTTCTTTTGTGTCAGCATCATTGCCATTATTACCGCGCAATTGGTAAGCATCCCAAATCTTTTTGCGCAATTCACGGTTATCCGCATATTGCAAGAATGGCATTACAGAAGGGTTCTGTAATGTAAATAACCATTTGCCATCCTTTCCTTTAGCTTTTGCCTCTGCAGCTGCCGCGGCCTTCAATTCTTTTGGTAATCCGGCTAAATCTTCCTCTTTGTCAACAACCATTTCAAAGGCATTGGTTTCAGCCAATAGGTTCTGACCATATTGAGTCGATAAAACAGAAAGTTCAGCATTGATTTTCTTTAATTTCTCTTTATCCTCATCTTTCAGGTTTGCTCCCGAACGAACAAATCCTTTGTATGTTTCTTCTAATAATTTTTGATCTTCTGCATCTAAACCAGCATTTGCTCTTTGGTCATAAACGGTTTTCACGCGTTTGAAAAGCTCTGGGTTCAAATTGATCTCATCCCTATGCGCCGACATTACCGGGGCAAGGTCCTTTGCAATGGCTTGAATCGTGTCGTTTGTGTTAGCACTGTTTAAGTTGTAAAACACTGTCGACACACGGTTCAATAGTTGTCCTGCATTCTCTAATGCAAGGATGGTATTGGCGAAAGTAGCAGGTTCATCGATCTTCAAAATAGAATCAATTTCTGCCTCATGTACTTTCAAAGCCTCTTTAAAAGCAGGTCTGAAGTGTTCATCTTTGATCAGGTCAAAAGGAGGGACTTCAAAGTTAGTTTCGTACTTGGCTAATAATGGATTTTTCAAATCTACAGCTTCCTCTTTTTTAGTTTCGTTGTTACACCCTACTAACAAGCTGGCTATCACCATGCAGTAAGGTAAAAAAACTTTTTTATTCATTCTCTTCTAGTTTGTTTCAAATTTTGTGCAAAGGTACTAATTCTTTACTTAAGTATCCCATTCTTTGTAGCCAACAAACTACTAAGAATTTCTAAAATATTTGTTTAATTAGCTGTAACAAAAGTGAGTCGTTTGCGTCTAATTACTAAAGCTTTAACTTATGAAGGATTTCTTTTTCTGGTGTGCTGGGGTACATAAGGAAACCTTGGACCGCTTCCCTGAGGAGCAGAATAAATATATAAGCATTGGTGCAACGATATTTTTCACTGGACTGTTTGCAGCGTTGGCAGGTGGCTATGCCCTGTATTTCGTGTTTAGCGGTAGTTCATTTGCCATCTTTTTCGCCCTGCTTTTCGGTATGATCTGGGGTCTGGCCATCTTTAATCTGGACAGGTATATCGTATTGAGTATAGACAAGAGCCGCAGTGGCTGGATGCAATTATTGCAGGCCCTTCCCCGTATCTTGTTGGCCATCCTGATCGGTATGATCATTTCCAGGCCTCTGGAACTGAAAATCTTTGATAAAGAAATCAAAGAACACCTACGGGCGGAATATCTGGTTCAACAGAACGCCAAAATTGACACCCTAAACAAGACTTTCGAAAATAAATACCGTGTTGAATATGCTCAGCTCAAGAATCTGACCACACATGCCGATTCACTTGAAGCGAGTATCAAGACCTCTAGACAGCAATTGAACCATGAAATCTTCGGAACCAAAACCGATGAGACTTCAGGGGTGATGGGCTATGGTCCTTATGCAAAAATGAAGGAGGAAAACCTCAATAAACAACAGGCTTATCTAGATAGTTTGCGAGGTCGATTGCAGACCAAAGAGTCGGAGTTGTTACAACGAAAAGCCTCGGAAGGTCTGATGAGCCAACGGATTCTGTCGGATAAATCCCTGGATAGTGCTGTAAATGTCGCTGGTTTTGCTGACCGAAATGCCGCCTTGAGCAATCTTCACAAAAAACCGGACGGAACAGTGAATAAATCCACTGAAAATGCGGTAATTTTTATTGCTTTGCTATTTATCTTCTTCGAATGTTTGCCAGTTTTCGTCAAATTGATGAGTGGTCGTGATGCTTATGACAATGCCCTAAAAAATCAAAAAGAGGTGCATAATTATGAATCCAATACAGGAGTAACCGTGGAGAAAACCGCTATCGATAAAATAGACGATTATCGAATCGACGCTTCCATCAAGCGTAGAATGGACAAACTCCAGAAAGAATTTGTCGAAGATTAAACCGCCTATCTAAAGATTTCAGTATACTTGCCATTCAATTAAAACTTTCATAATTGTATCCAAAAAAGGGATTATGAAAGTTCTGATTGGTCTATGAAGCATAAACCATCAATAAAAACCAACAATTGATATGAGCAAGAGAAATATGCTATTAACGCTTGCGTTAATGACCATTTTTAACCTAGGACAAGCACAAGAAAAAAGAGGTAGGATCAGGGACTTCGGCATTCAGATCGGTATTCTTCAAACAGGAACAAACAATGCCATTACCGATGTCGCTGGTGTAACCGTAGGTCAGAAAACTATCATTAAAGGTGATTCCGTACGCACCGGAGTGACCGCGATCATTCCACATCAGGGAAATATCTTTCAGCAAAAAGTTCCAGCAGCTGTGTTTGTAGGAAATGGCTTTGGAAAAATGATGGGGATATCCCAGATTGAAGAACTCGGAAATATCGAAACGCCAATTTTATTGACCAATACCCTGAATGCACCTAAAGTTGCCAATGGCCTTATCGATTATATGCTTTCCTTACCTGGAAATGAAAACGTAAGATCGGTTAACTCCGTTGTAGGAGAGACCAATGATGGTGGATTGAATGATATCCGTGGCCGACATGTGGAAGCCGCAGATGTATTAGAAGCCATAAAAAGTGCTAGTACAGGAAGAGTATCAGAAGGGAATGTGGGGGCAGGAACTGGAACGGAATGCTTAGGCTATAAAGGTGGGATTGGAACCGCATCAAGGAAGCTCCCAGCTTCTCGGGGAGGGTATACTGTTGGGGTGTTGGTACAGACGAATTTCGGTGGAGTCCTGAGCATCCATGGTGCTCCCGTCGGACGTGAGCTCCACAACTATTACATGCAAGAACCCAAAGAAGCCCATAAAGTGGATGGATCATGTATGATCGTTATTGCAACGGACGCTCCACTTTCTGCTAGAAATCTGGAGAGATTAGCCAAACGTTCCTATATTGCATTCGGAAATGTTGGTTCATTCTCTTCCAATGGAAGTGGTGATTATTCCATCGCTTTCTCCACGAGCCCTACAAACTTAATTCCTCACGAAAGCAAAAACATAGCCTTAGAAACAACCGAAGTAGGCAACGATTATATGTCTCCGTTGTTTATGGCAGTTTGGGAAGCAACTGAAGAAGCAATCTTAAACTCCATGTTTATGGCTGAGGATATGAAGGGAATTAGAGGCCGGACCGTAAAGGCAATCCCAATCAAGGAAACACTAAATATTTTGAAAAAGTACAAGGCGCTAGACTATGATAAACTTCCTAAAGCTGTTCAGAAATAAGACGAAGTTAGTCACTTTATGCGCTGCTTTTATTTCAATAGGTTTTAGCAGTTCGGCTCAGGATAAATCCCTAACGCTGGATCAGGTCGCTAAGCAACATCATATTCCAGCTATACAGCTCAATTATCAAAAAAATGGAAAAAACCATCTCTATCAGTATGGCATAAAGAATCTGGATAGTAATTACCTAATTGATCAAAATACAGTCTTTC
Organism: Sphingobacterium sp. LZ7M1; assembly: GCF_024296865.1. GTDB lineage: Bacteria > Bacteroidota > Bacteroidia > Sphingobacteriales > Sphingobacteriaceae > Sphingobacterium. Next base: position 183,466 of record NZ_CP101134.1, read on the forward strand.
AGGCTGCATCCCTGACCAAGGTCGTAGCGACCTATACTTTTTTGAGGTTGAAGGACAAAGGCTTGATCGAACTGGATAAACCTCTTTGGAGCTATTACCAATATGATCGCCTAAAAAATAACCCAAACAGAGATAAGATCACGGCAAGAATGGTGTTGACCCACCGTACCGGCTTCCTAAATTGGGAAGGAGATGTTCCTTCGGATGCATGGAGAAAGTCTCCCCTAACCTCCCAATTCGAGCCAGGAACTGATTATATGTATTCTGGTGAAGGATTTTATTTCCTGCAGGAGACCATGGAGCACATCTCGGGAAAAACCTTTCAAAAATTGGTCGAAGAGGAAGTTCTGATTCCCATGAAAATGAAAAACTCGGCGATTGTATGGAAAGATGAGCTGGAGGCCAATGCCGCCTATGGACATTACGAAGATAATAAGCCGAGGAAGCTAGGGAAATATAGAAAGAGCAATGCTGCATATACCCTATATACCACGGCTGAAGATTATAGCAATTTCATCAAGAAATATATCTTTGATGGTTTTGGTCTGAAGAAAAAGACCCATCAATTAGCTTTGAGCCATCTGGCAGATGCTAAGAAAGCCCAGGAAATCAGCCCGGATGATAAATATGTTCCCTGTGCCTTAGGTATGCGGATGCAGATCAATGAATTAGGAACTGCTTATTGGCATACCGGATCAAATCCAGGCTTTCGCTGTTTCTTTTTGGCCTATCCCAAAAGCAAGGAAATACTGGTTGCTTTTACCAATACTGATAATGGATTTGTAGCGATTCCCGATATATTGGCGTTATTTTTGAACAATAATCAGACATTCTGGATGTATAAATGGCGCCAGGGTGAGTTAGACTAAAAAGGATAAGATTATGATTGGAATTGTTGGAGGTGTCGGTCCATTGGCTGGTGTCGATATCTTAAAAAAAATAATAGAAGAGACCAATGCAAGAAGAGATCAAGATCACTTACCGGTATTATTATCTTCGCAATCGCATAGAATACCTGATAGAACTGACTATCTTATAGGTAAAGAACCTATTAATCCAGGCCTTGCGATTTCTGAAATAGCTTTAGAACTGGAAAGAGCAGGGGCTACCGTTGTAGGGATACCTTGCAATACGGCCCATTCTCCTCGGATTTTTGAGGTGATCCAAGAGGAATTGGCCAAGCACAATTCTAAAATCCAACTTCTGCATATGGTGGCTGAAACAGCCAAGTTCATTCAGGAAAAATTTCCTGGATCAACGGTCGGTGTGCTTTCCACAATCGGAACCCGCAACACCGGTCTATATAAACAGGTTATTGAGAGCTATAATCTGACCTGTATCGAGCCAAACGATGTGCTTCAGAATAAAGTCCATTCGGCCATTTATGATGAAACCTATGGGATCAAGGCTTTTTCCTCGCCGGTTACCAATCGGGCGCATGATCAGTTGGTCGCGGCCATCCATGAGTTGAAGGGGCAAGGTGCTCAAGTGATTATCTTGGGATGTACAGAATTGCCTTTGGCCTTGCGTGAAAAAACTTATTATGGTTTGCCTGTCATTGATCCGAACCGCATCTTAGCAAGGTCGTTGATCCATGCAATAAATCCTACGAAATTGAACCCTGTAGCGGATTAGGACTAGCTTACGTATTATGTAGACATAATAAAATTTGAAAAACATGAAACAAAGTAAAGTACCAGCTCTTTTGATTTTAATGCTAGGCTTATTCTTAATGCCAAATGCATCTAATGCCCAAGAAATGTTAGTGAAAGTAAATACCGATATTTTCCCAGCTCCTGAAAAAGGCTTTAAAAGAATGGTCATTGAAGTACCTTACTCTGAAGCGGACAACAATAAAAAGATTGAATTCAGTGTAGGTAAGATGATGGAAGTTGACGGTTGTAACCATTTTGGATTAAATGGCACGATCGAAACTAAAGATTTGGAAGGTTGGGGATACAATTACTATGTATTCAAAACCAACGGAGATGTAATTTCTACCCAAATGGCATGTCCTGGTGCACCTGCAAGAAATCTTTTCGTATCGGCGCAGCCTACTCTGGTACAATACAATGGTAAAATGCCGATCGTAGTCTATGTTCCTGAAGAATATGATGTACGATTCAAGATCTATACAAGTACAGACGAGGTTTACCGTGCGATGGAAGACAAACCTAGCAAAAAGTAATCCCTCGATTCAATAAAAGACTTAAAAACCCAGACATGAATATGACCTGGGTTTTTGTTTTATTGCTTATTTTTATTCTTCAGGCAATAATATGGCAAATAATACCCTTTCAGAAATAGACAAAATCTACCAGTCCCAACTTAAAAACAAATCGGCTATAAAACATAGTACCGCTTATAAAAGAATAGGTTGGATCAAGAAATTATTAGATACCATCAATAGGGAAGAAAAGGCCATTGAGCAGGCTCTATACCAAGATTTTCATAAATCTGGAATTGAAACGGCCATTACTGAGATTTTGGTGGTACAGCTGGAGCTGAAACATATCGCCAAGAAACTACGTGGCTGGATGAAGGACAAGAAGGTTCGTCGTTCATTGGTGATGCCCAATGTCAGCGCCTATTTGCATTATGAGCCCAAAGGAAACGCATTGATCATCACGCCATGGAATTACCCCTTTCAGCTCCCGTTAGTCCATCTGGCGGCCTGTATTGCCGCAGGTAACACAGCTATACTAAAGCTCTCTGAATTTTCTCCGAATAGCAACCAAGTCCTTAAAAAAATAATAGCCGAAGTCTTTCCAACTGATCATATTGCAGTCATTGAAGGAGCTGTTGAGGAAACGACCCATCTCCTGAACCTAAAGTTCGATCATATCCATTTTACAGGTTCGTCCAAAGTGGGAAAGATCGTTATGGAAGCTGCAAGTAAGCACCTCACGGATATTACCTTGGAACTTGGTGGCAAGTCTCCAGCGGTAATCGATAAGAATGTGAATCTGAGGCAGGTCGTTAAAAACCTGATCTGGGCCAAGTTTATCAATGCAGGGCAGACCTGTATTGCTCCAGATTACATCCTTGCCCATAGGCATCAGAAACAGCAGCTTGAAGAGGTTTTTAAGATCGAAATCGAAGAAGCTTTCGGTAAGGATGCGTTTAATTCACCGGATTATGCCCGAATAATTAACGAAAAACAGTTTGAAAGGCTTAACCAAGCTCTAGACTCAGCAAAACAATTAGGAGCTAATATCATTGCTGGAGGCAAGACCGATGGAAGGACCAAGTACATTGCACCAACGGTAATCACCAATGTGGCCGCCAATAATCCGCTCATGACGGATGAGATCTTTGGCCCCATTCTGCCCATCGTATATTATGCACAGATTCAAGAAGCCATTGACTTTATCAATGCTAAGGAAAAGCCATTAGCATTGTACGTGTTCAGCAAAGATTCAAATTTCAATAAACATATTATCCGGAATAGCAGTGCTGGATCAACCTGCATAAATGATGCGGTCATACAGATCATGCAACCTAACCTTCCTTTTGGAGGAGTAAACAATTCTGGTTTGGGACAATCCACGGGTTGGTATGGCTTTAAAGCGTTCTCACATGAAAGAGCCGTTGCCGATGTCAAGATCATCCCGCTGTCTTCTATGTTCTGGTATCCTTACACGGAAAAGACCAGTAGGATGTTGCAATGGATTAGGCGTTTATTCTAGCCAAATATCTTGTTCCAAAGGCTCTTCTTGATGCCTACATAAAAATCCCCGTCTTCCTTTTTCAAAGGATAGATCCGGATAAAGTTATGTTGAGGTTCATCTCCTTTGCCAGACTCCAGATTGAATCGATGCCGGTGAAAGGGACAGACCAATTTACCTTCTTCGCACCATCCTTTTGTCAGATCTGCTCCTGCATGCGGACAGCGACTTGAGGTAACCGATAGGACATCTCCCTCTTTGATCAAACAGAGCTTTTTACCAGCCACATGCAAAGCCTTGACATAATTACGGCTCTCATCAATTTTCACAGGCACTTTATGCCATTCTAAATCATCATCTTCAAAATTCTCCATCAGCTGCAAGATTTAATAATTTATAGCAAGTTAAGAAATGACATCAACAAAAAAGAGGCAAACCCTTGGGTATGCCTCTTATATTTTCAGCTAAAGTTTAATTCTAAACGAATTTCTTAGCATTTACTTTACGTTCGTTTTCAGTAAGGTAGATCTTACGCAAGCGGATACTTTGAGGAGTAACCTCGATGTATTCGTCAGCTTGGATATATTCCATACATTCTTCCAAAGAGAATTTAATTGCTGGAGCAATACGTGTATTATCATCAGAACCAGATGCACGCATGTTTGTCAATTGCTTTCCTTTAGTCACGTTGATTGTTAAATCGTTGTCACGGATATGCTCTCCCAAAACCTGTCCTTCATAGATCTCAACACCTGGATCAACGAAGAAACGACCACGGTCTTGTAATTTATCGATTGAATAAGCCGTTGTAGAACCTGTATCTAATGAGATCAATACACCAGCCATACGACCTGGAATTGTTCCTTTCCAAGGTTCGTATCCTTTCAGACGGTGCGCCATTACAGCCTCACCAGCAGTAGCTGTCAATACGTTGTTACGTAATCCAATGATACCACGAGAAGGGATAGAGAATTCAAGGTGTTGCATTTCGCCTTTTGTTTCCATGATCAACAACTCACCTTTACGTTGAGTTACCAATTCGATCACTTTACCAGAAACTTCAGCAGGTACATCTACTACCAACTCTTCGATTGGCTCATGTTTCTGACCGTTTATTTCTTTAACGATTACCTGCGGTTGTCCTACTTGTAATTCATAACCTTCACGACGCATTGTTTCGATCAATACTGACAAGTGAAGAATACCACGACCGTATACTAACCATGCATCTGGAGAATCTGTAGGAACAACGCGTAATGCTAAGTTCTTTTCTAATTCTTTTTGAAGACGGTCATAGATGTGACGTGATGTTACGAATTTACCTTCTTTACCAAAGAAAGGCGAGTTATTGATGGTAAACAACATGTTCATTGTTGGCTCATCAATGTGCATTACTTCTAATTGCTCTGGGTTTTCGAAGTCTGCAATGGTGTCACCGATTTCAAAACCATCGATACCTACTACAGCCACGATATCACCTGCATGAACTTCTGAAACTTTAACACGACCAAGGCCTTCAAACAATTGAAGTTCTTTCACACGAGATTTTACAATCTTGCCATCACGTTTTACCAATGATACCGGTTGGTTTTCTTTGATTGTTCCTCTTACCACACGGCCGATCGCGATACGACCAACGAATGTAGAGTAGTCCAATGAAGTTACTTGCATCTGCAATGTACCTTCAGATATTTTAGGAGCAGGAATATGTGCAATGATTGCTTCCAACAATTCCGTGAAGTCAGTCGTTGGTTTAGTCCAGTCAGTTGACATCCAGCCTTGTTTTGAAGAACCGTATAATACAGGGAAATCCAATTGATCTTCAGTAGCACCTAAGCTAAAGAACAAATCAAATACATTTTCGTAAACCTCTTCTGGACGACAGTTCTCTTTGTCTACTTTGTTTACCACAACAATAGGTTTGATACCTAATGCTAAAGCTTTTCCGGTAACAAATCTTGTTTGAGGCATCGGACCTTCAAAAGCATCCACCAATAGAACAACACCGTCAGCCATTTTCAATACACGCTCAACCTCACCACCGAAATCGGCGTGACCTGGAGTATCAATAATGTTGATCTTGGTGTCTTTGTATTTAACAGATACGTTTTTAGACACGATGGTAATACCACGCTCACGCTCCAAGTCGTTGTTATCCAGGATTAATTCCCCTGAATTTTCATTGTCCCTGAATTGATTGGTGAAGTGTAAGATCTTGTCAACTAGGGTAGTTTTACCGTGGTCAACGTGCGCGATGATCGCTATGTTTCTGATATTCTGCATTGAGCAATAATGTGTTATTAAAAATAAGAGGTGCAAAGATATACATTTTGCACCTCATTTTTTACTAATTGCTATTAATATTTTATTAGCATGTCGTTTATTTATGATTAATTCTCAAACAGTTGGGTCAAAAGCAAGCTTATTTTGCTTTTCCAGATACAACCTTCGGAGCTGTTTTTTTAGGTTCGAAGGATATTACTACTTCACTTTTTTAAAGAAGGCCGTAGATATATCTCCAGTACCATCCTCCAAATAATCTTCTAATACCAAAACCAAATAATTGCCTTCAAAGTAGTATGGTATAGTTTCACCAGTTATAAGGATTGTTTTTTTTACCTCATCTCGCGTACCATAGTATATCTCTTCCCTTTTTGATTCTTCAACAAAGTAAGTTAACTTAATGCTTCCATCTGCCTTCCATTGGATTTTGGCATTGGGATAGTCTTTGTCCCAAACCTCCCTTACAAGTTTTCCATTTAAATATTCCTGGGTCCTGTATTTATCTAATACATACTCTACATCTGGGGCAATTTTGCCTTTACTGCATGCTGAAATCATTAGGATGATTAATAACCCTAAAAAGTTAGTTTTAATAAATTTCATAATTTAATATTGGTTTGTTTTCGCCTGCTTAGGATAAAATCATTTCCCTCTTCATTTATATCAGAGACCTATATCTTGGTCTATCATCCTAAATGAAGGAAAGCATTTGTTCTAAATAAGTTAATAAATGTTTAGAACCGAAAATAGATAATTTATTATCTCAATTAGACGCATTTACCGAATGTCAATACCAAAAAAGTTCATGCTTCCTAAAATAAGAAACAGATTCTTCGTTCAACTGTGATTCTGAACAATTCGTGAAGAATCTGTACGGTTTTCCTCTATAAAACCCTGTCATTTTCCACCGAAGGTGCAAGAACCGCACGCCAATATTTCCTACGTTAATTTGATTTTAGGAGTGCAATATTCCGAGATGTTTCGTGTCTCAACATTAACAGCCAGGTTGAATTTAGCGCCATGAAATGTTTGATATCTCACATCCCACATCTCAAATCTCTCTCCCCTATATTCCCGCCGAATTAAACTGCAGGTCATACAATTTCCTATAATAACCCTCCAGCTCCAACAGCTCATGGTGCGTGCCGATTTCCTTGATCTCACCCTTATCCAGAACAATGATCTTATCCGCTTTCTGTATGGTGGATAACCTATGCGCAATCACGATAGAAGTACGGCCTTCCATCAGGTTCTCGATGGCATTTTGAATCAATTCCTCCGTTTCCGTGTCAATGGAGGAGGTTGCCTCATCAAGGATCAGGATTTTTGGATCATGAACTAAGGCCCGGATAAAGGATATTAGCTGCGCCTGACCGGCAGAAAGCGTCGAACCTCTTTCTTGGACCTGATAGTTGAAGTTCCCTGGAAGTCGCATGATAAAATCATAAGCACCGACTTTCTTAGCAGCATCCTCAATAGATTCAAAGGATATATTAGGGTTGTGCAGATTGATGTTGTTCAGAACCGTGTCCGAGAACAGGAAGACATCCTGCAGCACGGTGGCAATGGTCTGACGTAGGAATGTCAGATCATAATCCTTGATATTAACACCGTCTAATAAGATCTCTCCTTTTTGGATTTCATAGAAACGGCTCAGGATATTGATAATAGATGATTTTCCAGCACCCGTCGCACCCACTAAAGCTAGGGTTTCACCCTGCTCCACATGGAAGCTTACGTCTTTCAATACCCATTTCTCATCATTATAGGCAAACCAAACATTTTTAAAGGTAATCTCTCCCTTTACATGTTCCGGTTTGTAATTTCCTTCATCTGGGGTGAATTCATCGGTATCTAGCACATCAAAGATACGCTCAGCAGAGACCATTCCCATCTGAAGGGTGTTGAACTTATCGATTAACTCGCGTATTGGTCTAAAGATCATGTTGATGTACATGATAAAGGCGACCACTACACCCGGAGAAATGACATCGGCCAAGATCTGTTTGGACCCGTACCATACCAATAGACCTGTTGCAATGGCCACAATAATTTCCAATACCGGAAAGAAGATCGAGAAATACCAATTCGCTCGGATATGCGCATTTCTATGTTCCGCATTGATAGCCTTGAATTTGCGCATCTCTTGGTCTTCCCGGGCAAAATATTGGATAACGCTCATGCCAGAGATATGTTCCTGTAGAAAGGTATTCAGATTGGAAACCCATAGCCTGACACTTTGGAATGCTGACTTCATGGCTTCCTTAAAGATATAGGTCGCAGCAATCATCAGTGGCATAGGAATCAAAACGACCAAGGTCAATTTCCAATCCGTATAGAACATTACCCCTAGGATAACGACCAACTGCAGAAGGTCGCCAATAATTTGGATCAGACCTTCCGAAAAGATATTGGCAATGGTTTCCAGGTCAGAGATGGTCCTGGTGATTAATCTACCGATCGGGGTATTGTCGAAATATTTTAACCTTAGGTTGGTGATATGGTTGAAAACCTGGATGCGGATATCCCGGATAACGGATTGTCCAAGGGTATTGGTCATCAGGGTATGGAAATAACGGATGATGGTTTGCGCTATCAAAAGGGCAAACATCAATAGAAGCATGTTAGTCAATCCTTCCCCTTTTCCGGATAATATATAATGGTCTAAGGTATATTCCACCAATAGCGGAAGGGCAGGAGCTACAGCTGCAAGTAATATCGTTAGTATAACGGAAACCCAGAAAACAGGCATATAGGGGCGGATGTATTTAGCTAACCTTCCCAGTAGTTTACTGTCGTATGCATTTCCTGAAATTTTGTCTTTTTCCAAAATCTTCGTTTTAATCAATATATGGATAATGGACCTCTGTTAGGTAAAGCCCACAGGCCGGAACCGAAGTGCCAGCTTTAGAGCGATCCATACTTTGAATTACCTCTTTAATATGTTCTATAGGTTTCTTGCCTAGGCCGATTTCCATCAGGGTTCCAACTATTGCCCGAACCATGTTTCGCAGAAAACGATCTGCAGAAATATGGAATACCAATCTTTCGCCTTCCCACAACCATTCTGCACGTTTAATATCGCAATAATTGGTGAATACTTGTGTGTTCGATTTGCTGAAACAAGAAAAATCTTGCCTACCTAACAAATCTAGGGCTGCAATGTTCATTTTTTCAACATCCGGTTTGTCGCGCAGCTGCCATGAAAACCCATGTTGAAAGGGATCCTTCTGGAAATGTACATGGTATTCATAACTCCTTTGCGTGGCATCAAAGCGAGCATGGGCCTCTACAGCTACCCCAATCAAGCGTTTTGCTGAAATGTCAAAAGGCATCAGGGCATTCAGGGAATGGACAAACCTCTCCTTGTTCTCCAAAACATGAGCATTACTGGAGAAATGAACAAATAGCTGTTTGGCATGCACCCCACTGTCCGTACGTCCTGCGCCTATCGTTTCTACTTCTTCGCGAAGTAAAATCGAAAGAGCTTGGTTCAGTTTTTCCTGAACAGAGACAGCGTTATCCTGGATCTGCCAACCATGGTAGGCCGTTCCATTGTATGCTATTTCCAAAAAGTATTTAGGTATTTGTTCTTCCACCATGCAAAGGTAATTAATATCAAATTAGCTCATATGCGCAATTATAAAGATCAGGTAAAAAATTAAGGCAGGTCCAGGATTGTACCTGTTCCAGATGAATGCCTTGTACTTGAATACAAGTACATAATTTACCACTTATCTGGGTATGTTTTTGCGTGCTAATTAGCTCTACCTTAGTCCAATAATAAAACTCATAGATCATGAAAAAGGTAATAATCATACTAACATTATTTTTAGGCTGTACATATGCAGCTTCTGCTCAGGGATTTTTGGACAAAATCGACAGAGCATTGAACAAGGTGGAAAACACATCCAATAAGGTAGACAATACCTCGAATAAGGCCGGACGTATTGGCGGTAAATTAGGTGGGCTTTTAGGTAAAAAAGGCGATAATGCTGCTGCTGCCGAACTGGTAGTCTTAATTGAAGGGGTAAATCTTGCTGAATTGAAAACCATTTCCTCTGGATTGGAATCCAATAAAAAGGTTTCTGATGTGAAAATGAAATATAAAGCATCAGGTTCGACATTAAATGTACAGTTCAAAGGCGATGCTGAAGAGCTTTTTGAGGCGCTAAAGAAAACTAGCCCTTTGATAACCGATGAATCGGTGCAGGCAATCGAAGATGAAGGTATTGCTATAAAAATCGAAAAATAGTTTATCTTTATACACATCATGCATAGGCAGTGATTTTCACTGCCTATTTCTATTTAATAAAAACCTACAGATAAGCATTATTTATGGAAGCTAGGTGCAAAATATTGCCAATCCTGCTGCTATTGTGCCTACTTGTTCCCACAGCTAAAGGAGAACAGGTAAAAAGGCCCTATCAAGCAGAAATTGATAGCCTAGAAAAAATCATAAAAACCGACCTAAGTGTTGAAGAGAAAGCTTTTAATATCTTTGAACTGTCTTTTTACTACTCCTATTCAGATTCTGCCACAGCCCACAATTACCTGAAACAGGGTCTCCTGTATAAAAATGAATTTCCCGTCGCCAATGGGATGGGCAAAGTATATGAAGGACTGTTTTATATGGATTATGACCTGCCAAAAGCGATCCGTCTATTCGAAGAAGCCGATGCAGAACTGGCCAAGATTGAGGGAAACAAAGCGAAATGGCTAAGGGCTAAATTATTGAACAATATGGCTTCGGCCTACCAATGGCAGGATAAACATATCAGGATGTTGGAAATCTTGGTCAATAGGGCGCTGCCAATGGCCAAGGAAGCCAATGATGATATTATCACCGGAAATATCCTCTATAAGATCGGACTGAATTTCTGGAACAATCTGCAATATACTGAAGCCAATAAATATCTATTGGAATCATTGGAGCACCTGAATAAGGGAAAATATGACCCCTATACCATGAATGAGGTATATAAGCTTCTGGTCGTTTCCTTAAATGCAATGGATGATAGTGTCATGTCTGAAAAGGTCATGTTAAATTATGAGAAATTTATCAAGAGGCATAAAGGTTCCTTGCCCTTAAGCGACTATCATTTTGTGCATTCGGTCTACAATCGATTTAAAAAGAACTATGATGTATCGCTCATCCATATGGATAAATCCATTGAATACCTTAAAAAAGAAGGGGAGCCAAACCCTCGTGCCTTGACCAGTTTATATTACCAAAGGGCACTGATAAACCTCAGCAAAAAGGATTTTCAGTCTGCATTCAAGGATTTGAATGAATATGTCGAAAAAAGGATGGATATAGGTTATACTTTCTTTCAGGACAGTTTGAACATCGCCATCGCATATGTCAAAATCTATGAAGGATTAAAGGACTATAAAAAAGCCATGGAATGGGTGAAAAAGAAGGATGTCCTTCAGGATACCATGTATAACAGGCGGATCAGAGAGTCCTTAATGGATTATGAAGTAAAATATCAGACCCTCGAGAAAGAAGGTGAGATCCTTTCCTTAAAGACAGAACGGGAGAAAACCGAGAGCGATATCAAAAATACCCGTATCATCATTGCCTTGGTGGCGATCATCCTATTATTGATCGGATATTTCCTGTTCAAGAATCACCAGAAAAACAAAAGATTGCTGCAGCAACAAGAAATCAACAATAACCAAAAACTACTCGAGGAAAAGCAAAAACAAAAACTGCTGTCCCTTGATGCCATGTTGCATGGAGAAGAAAAAGAAAGGAACAGGCTCTCTAGGGATTTGCATGATGGCCTAGGCAGTATATTGGCTTCTATCAAATATAAAATCTTGGACACTCAATTGTCCAATCCAAATGATAAAGTGAATTCCATTTTAGTCGATATGGATTTTGCCATTACAGAAATGCGAAGGATTTCCCATAACCTTATGCCTGAATCCCTGCGTCGTTTTGGTCTTGCCGTATCATTAGGTGACCTGTGTAAGAGTCTGCAGAATTCCAATACCAAGATCGAACTGCAATTATATGGATTGTTTAATGTACTCAGCCAAGAACAGCAGACCCATATTTACAGGATCATTCAAGAATTGATCTATAACTCCCTGAAACATTCGGAAGCCAAACATATCTTGGTGCAATGCAGTGTCGAAGATAATGTGGTATTTATTACGGTTGAAGATGATGGCAAGGGTTTTAAGTCCGATCAAATAATGGATGATTCAAAAGATGGAGTGGGTTTGACCAATGTAAAAATTAGGGTGAATTACCTCCATGGTAAATTGGATATCCGCTCCGAAGTAGGCAAAGGAACGAGCATCGATATTGAGATTCTGGTGTAACTGTATCAGAAACCCACGGCAATGAACCATTTACCATGCAGAAACCAAAATCTATTTAAGTTGTTTGTATTATATTTGCGATATAAATAATCTATAAATATGATACAGCGTATTCAAACCGTTTGGTTATTGCTTTCAAGCCTAGTTTTATTTGCTCTTTTCATGTTCCCTTTTGTAGGCTACATTGATTTGGTAGGACTTGGAAAAAACATCTATGTAACTGGCGTATATTCCTCAGCAAATAACGTTACAACTAAAGAAACTGGCTTTTTATTGATGACCATTGCTACTGTGGTTCTGGCTTTGATCCCCATCTTTATCATATTCCAATATAAAAACCGAAAACTGCAGTTGAACCTGATCTTAGTGCAAGTGGTATTGATCTGTTTATTTGCTATTTGGATGTTTATTACAGCAAACAACATCCTTGATCTGATCAATCAGCATATTGGAGCTAACAATATTGGTATTGGATTTTTCCTTCTGCCGATTTCTATTCTATGCTTATCCTTTGCTATTCGTGGAATCAGAAATGATAATAAATTAATTAAATCAGCCGAAAGGCTTCGTTAATTCGAACGTATGAAACAAATTATATGGTTTCTTGGACTTGCTGTGGTGTTTTTTTTACCAAAAAATTCGCAGGCCCAAGAAGATCCTAACTTAAATGTTGTCGATGATATACAGTTTGACCTAAAGTCGGTAACGGCATCTGGTGACACTTTAGTGGTTGATCTGTTTGCCATATCTTATGACAAGAACCCTAGGGAATTTAGGTTGAATGTATTCGCTACTGCATTGATCGATGCGCAGGAAGAATCGCATATGTTAACCTCCGTGCAGATCGATAGGGTAATCGTGCAGCTTTCTGATAGAGAAAATTACCTGAATTACCTGTTACATCAAGACAAACCCGTCAATATCAAATTGAAATTGACACCTATGACAGAAGAAATAAAGAACGCGAAAATGGTTAAAATCGTTTTCAATGCCTTGGAAGAGGAAGGCCAATTCCTCGATGCATTTATAGATCTTGAACAAGAAAAGGAGCAATAATGCTCCTTTTTTCGTTTATGGATTGTTGATAATAACCTTTTCGATTTGACATATTGGATAGATCTATCCTTCTTCTCTTTCCAATCTTTCCAATTCTTCGTAATTCTTCTCCAATTTTTTGACCAGCCTGATATAGATCAGCTTATAGATCCATTTTACGAAAGCAATCATGGCCCATCCGATTAGGAAAATGACGATTCCCAGGAAGGTAAAAAACAAGATGTTATGGCCAACGGATTTATGGATGACGTCCTCTTCCCAAATCATTCTCAGAGCGGTTATTCCCAATCCGACCAAAATCATGTAAATATTGAAGCGAATATAATAGGTAACTGTTTTTCTGGTTAGCAAAATATTGGACAAAAGCTCCTTGGTATTATTGGTGTTCTTTATCTTTCTATAAGAATTGAAAAAGGAATAAATAAAATAAAGGATGATGATATAGGAAACCACATCAATAAAATTCGTGAGCAGTTCCAGCGGATAGGGCATTTTTTCTGGGTCCGTGTCAGAAAGAAATACGAACACATTTAATAGTACCCCAAGAAATAATTCGATGATGCTGATAATAAAGATCCATTTCACAAGGGAGGATGAACTCTTGTGCAACATATTTCGGATTTCCTCCTTGTTTACTTTAGGAAAACCCTGGTCTTTTTGCCAATGTTGTTTTAGAAAATCTAGTTCATCCATTAAACCACTCCTTTCTTTGTTAGCATTTCTTTCAGTTTGTTCTTGATTCTATTCATTTTGACCCGGGCATTAACTTCGCTGATCCCTAATGTTTCTGAGATCTCTGTATAGTCCTTGTCTTCGAGGTACATATAGACCAAAGCTTTGTCGATATCATTCAATTGCCGTACGGCATCATATAGGTGTTTTAACTGGTCTTCAGTCTCCGAATTGTATTCCTCATAGCGGATGTTGGCTAGGGATTGATCCCAATCAACGGTCGCAATCTTTGTCTTTTTACTTCGATATAATGATATGGCCGTATTCAAGGAAACCCTATAGGCCCAAGTGGAAAACTTTGACTCACCTTTGAACCTTGGATACGATTTCCACAATTGAATGACCATCTCCTGGAACAAGTCCTGGTGGGATGCCAGATCTGCTGTGTAAAGCTTGCAGATCTTGTGTAGGATGTTCTGATTATCCTCCAAAAGATTTACAAATTCTTGCTCTAGGTTCTCAATCATTTATTGGTATTTGTCGACAATAGTAAGGTATTGTTACAACATGTAGATACATTTTTTTAAATTCGCTCAATGGCAAAAACAAAATCAGCATATTTCTGTCAATCATGTGGATATGAATCTCCAAAGTGGTTGGGGCAATGTCCTTCCTGTAAGCAATGGAATACCTTTGTGGAAGAGGTTGTGGAAAAGGCATCTAGCCGTGTTCCCGAATGGCGAAGTACCAGTACAGGTCCTGGAATACAGAAAAGAACGAACAAAGCTGCGGTCATCCATGAGATTGTATACTCCGAAGAACAACGGATCCTGACTCCTGACAAAGAATTCAACCGTGTTCTAGGGGGAGGAATTGTGCCGGGTTCATTAGTGTTGATCGGCGGGGAGCCGGGAATCGGGAAATCTACCTTGATGTTGCAATTGGCCCTTTCCATTCCTAAGGTAAAAACACTTTATATTTCTGGGGAAGAGAGCGAACAGCAGATCAAGATGCGAGCGGAAAGGCTAGCCCAAAGTTCCAATGCGAATTGTTATATCCTGACCGAAACATCCATGCAGAACATCTTTAAACAGATCGATCAAGTGGAACCCAATGTGCTCGTCATCGACTCCATACAGACTTTACATACTGCCCAGATCGAATCGGCTCCCGGTTCGGTATCTCAGGTCAGAGAATGTACAGCTGAACTGCTTCGATTTGCCAAAGAAACCAATACTCCGGTATTTATTGTTGGCCATATCACCAAAGACGGATCTATTGCAGGACCAAAGGTATTGGAACACATGGTGGATACCGTATTGCAGTTTGAAGGAGATAGAAACCATGTATATCGAATCCTGAGAGCAGTAAAGAATAGATTTGGATCTTCTTCGGAACTGGGGATTTACGAAATGCAAGGCTCAGGTCTAAGGGAGGTTTCCAATCCATCGGAAATTATGCTTTCGCAAAGGGAGGAACAGGTCAGTGGAATTTCCGTAGCAGCGATGTTAGAGGGCATGAGGCCGCTGATGATCGAGGTGCAGGCCTTAGTGTCCAATTCCGCATATGGAACGCCTCAGCGAAGTTCCACCGGCTTTGACACGAAAAGGTTGAACATGCTCTTGGCGGTACTTGAAAAACGCTTTGGATTTAGGTTAAGTGCTCAGGATGTATTCTTGAATATCGCCGGAGGATTAAGGGTGGAAGACCCAGCAATTGATCTAGCCGTGATTGCAGCGCTTATTTCCTCTCAGCAGGATATAGCCCTCCCGTCTAATATAACTTTTGCAGCTGAGGTTGGCCTGTCTGGAGAAATCAGGGCGGTAAACCGGATCGAACAGCGAATCCAAGAAGCCGAAAAATTAGGATTTGAACAGATCTTTATCTCAAAATATAATACCAAAGGATTGGATGTGAAAAGATATCAGATCCTGGTCAGGCCAGTGGCCACCCTAGAAGATGTCTTCAGAATATTGTTTGGTTAGATAAGGCATAAATAAAAAAAACTCCGAGATAATTTCCCGGAGTTTTTTTATGATGTTTTTTGCTTATTTGATTACTTCAGCAAGTTTAGCCTCAAGAGCTTCACCACGAAGGTTAACTGCAATGATCTTACCTTCTGGATCTAAAAGGAAGTTTTGGGGAATACCCTCAATTCCATAGAGTTCCACTACTGGTGAATGCCAGAACTTAAGGTCAGAAACTTGGGTCCATCCTGAAAGATTATCAGCTTTAATAGCCTCTAACCAATCTGTTTTACCATTTTCACGATCTAGGGAAACACCGTAGATAGTAAAGTTCTTGTCCTTAAATTTATTGAATGCAGCAACTACATTCGGGTTTTCATGACGACATGGTCCGCACCAGCTTGCCCAGAAGTCAATCAAGACATATTTTCCACGTAAAGATGATAATGCAACCACTTTACCGGTTGTATCAGGCAATGCGATTTCTGGAGCTACTGATCCAATGGCAACCTTCTTTTGTTTCTCGATCTTTGCTGCCAAAGCTTTTCCACGTGTAGAATTTTTTAAAGCAGCAGGAAGCTTTTCATAAGCCGGCGCTACCACATTATTTACGGTTTGCGCACTTACCATTTCATCCAATAACCCTAAAGTCACATAACTGCCTGGATTATCTTTGATGAATTGCTCGTTCAGCTGAGTTTGTTGTTTGAATAATCCTTCAGCCTTTCCTTGCAGGTTCGTCAGGAATTGCTCGTCCTGTTGTTGGTCAGGACTTGCAGCTTGGTATTCCTTGTTTAATGCTTCAAACTGATCTGTTACCGCTTTAATTGATGCTTTGTATTTGCTGAAATCAGTATTGATCTCATTTCCTGAAATTTCAGCGGTTGCCATTTTATCCCCAGTAACCTTGATTACCCCTTTAGAAAGGTAAAGCATGGTCATATCCGGTGTTTCAATCTGGTTCAATGGTTTCCCATCGGCAGATAATATCATCTGTGCCTGTGTAGGCTCTGATACAATACCATTGTAGGTAAACTGTCCTTTATCAACATTAGCAGAGTCAATATGGCGTTGTCCGCCGTCTACATACATCAAATACACTTTCGCTGGCGCATTCACATCCTTTATATTTCCTTTGATGGAAAAGTCCTCTTGGGCAAAAAGCAAAGTAGGGACTGCTGCCAGTACAGCTAACATTGTTTTTTTCATATCTATTGTTTTACGTTTTTTACTATAGTACATTAATCGTTCCATTACCATCTTCCGCTGGCACCACCGCCGCCGAAGCCACCGCCTCCGAAACCTCCGAAGCCGCCGCCTCCACCGCCGCCGAAGCCGCCGCCAAATCCACCACCATCATTATCGCCGCCACCACGGCCCAATGAGTTCAATAATGTCCACCAGAACAGGTCAGATGAACCTCGGCCACCCATTACCTTACCACCGCCATTTTTGCCGCCACCTCCAGATTTGGAAATAATGGAAATTAATATGATGATACCGATTACAATGAATATGATAGGCACTCCACCGCCACCTTCTGTCGAATAGCCGTCCCGAGGGTCAGCCTGATATTCTCCTCTGGTATAGGATATCAATGCATTTGTTCCATTGTCAATGCCTTGGAAATAATCTCCTTGGCGGAAGGCTGGTTTGACCTCGTTCTCAATGATTCGGTAAGCAATGACATCAGGAACTGCACCCTCTAATCCGTAACCCGTACGGATAGTGACTGCACGGTCTCCAAGGGCAACCAAAAACAAGATACCATTATCATATTTCTTGTTTCCTACGCCCCATTGCTTGGCAAGGCGATCCCCATAGTCTGCAATGTCGTAGTCGCCAGTGCTATTCATGACCACGACCGCAATCTGAATACTTGAGGAATCTTCAAATGCCAATAACTTCTGTTCAAGCTGTTTCTTCTGGCTGGAACTCAGGGTATTTGTATAATCCGTTACTAAATCCTTCGCTACAGGAGGAAAATCCTGTGCTATGGCTTGTAAATGAAATATTAAGCCTATAAAAAAGCTGAATAATATACGGGTTGAAAATTTCACAATTTGTGATGTTTTCTGCATAAAATTAAGATTTACCGAAATAAATATCATTCGGAAGTTCATTCACATCATCCGATCTCCGCGGGAAATACCTGCCTAATTGCTCACCGGCCTTTTCGATGCCAGCAATCAAACCACTGACATAATCTCCCTTTCTAAAAGAACCTAACATCAGGTCTTTTGTAGATTCCCAAAAATCCTCCGGAACTTTCTGATCAATACCGGCATCGCCGATAATGGCAAATTGATGGTCATCCGTCGCCAGGTAAATCAATACCCCATTGCGCAATGCCGTCTGATGCATCTTGAGCTTTTCAAAATAATCCTTTGCCAGGTCAATCGCTTCCTTGTCATGAACCCTGCGCTCAACGACCAGACGGATCTCGCCCGATGTCAGGTTCTCCGCTAGGCTTATCGCATGTTCTATTTTCTCTTGTTCTTCTTGATTGAATATCTCCATGAGGCTTTAAAATAGAAAAGATGAATGCAGAAGTGAAAGCCCCCAACATTCATCTTTACGTTATGTCAACAACAATAAAAATTCATTAAAACTGCACTGTAGGCGCTTTGTCAGAACCTTCAGTCGCTTTAAATGTTCCTTTTGCCTTGAATCCAAAGATTCCTGCCATAATGTTGTTCGGGAAGCTACGAACAGTGGTGTTGTAATCCTGAACCGCTTCATTGTAGGCTCTACGCTCTACGGAAATACGGTTTTCAGTACCCTCCAACTGTGCCTGTAACTCCTGGAAATTCGCATTCGCTTTCAAGTCCGGATAAGATTCTACGCTTACCAATAATCGTCCGATGGCCTGCGAAAGTCCATCTTGGTTTTGTTGGAAATTAGCAATCGCTTCCTCGCTCAAATTGTTTGGATCTACTTGTACGGAAGTCGCTTTTGCACGAGCCTCTGTTACAGCGGTCAATGTACCTTGTTCATGCTGTGCAGCTCCTTTTACGGTGTTTACTAAGTTAGGGATCAAGTCCGCTCTACGTTGGTAGGCGTTTTCAACTTGTGCCCATTTTCCTTTTACATTTTCGTCCTTGGATACCATGGTGTTGTACCCACAAGAACTGAAAGAAAGAGCAGTTAATAAACCTACAAATACGATTAATAATCTTTTCATGTGTAATGTTTTTACAAGTAATATTTAAAAGTAAGAATTTGTTTTCACAAAAAAGCAATATCAAATGACATACCAACTCTTCCTAAACACGAAATTCTGTCAGTTTTTGGTATCTTTGCCAAGATTTTTGGGATAAAACCCCAACAGACTATGCAAAAAGAAATTGAAATTGCCATTAGTCCTGATTTAGTTCAGGATGAGAACCGAATCCGCGCTGAAGGAGCCAAAAAACTTCGTGTTCCAACTCATAAAATCGATGGTTTCCATATCCGTAAGCGTTCCATAGACGCTCGTGGAAAGCAAGTGCTCTTCCGTATGCGGGTCGTCTTCTTTATCGACGAACCTGTACAACTCCCTGATTACCATACTGCACTTAAAAACGTAAAGGACGCTAAGCCCGTGATTATCATCGGCGCCGGTCCTGCAGGACTGTTTGCTGCCTATCGCTGCATTGAATTGGGGCTGAAACCTATCGTGCTGGAAAGAGGGAAAAAAGTGCAGGACCGGAGAAGGGATCTTGCCAAGATCAATCGCGAAGGCTTCGTCAATCCGGAATCCAATTATTGTTTTGGTGAGGGTGGTGCCGGAACCTATTCCGATGGTAAGTTGTACACTAGATCCAATAAACGTGGCGATGTGCAACAGGTCCTTTCCATCTTTGTGGAACATGGTGCAACCGAGGACATCTTAGTAGATGCCCGACCGCATATTGGAACCAATAAATTGCCACATATCATCGAGAGTATCCGTGAAAGAATCATTGAAATGGGCGGTGAGGTTCATTTCGATTGTAAAGTCACAGATATATTAGAGCAGTTCGGCAAGGTAGAAGGGGTTAAGACCGAAAGTGAAGGGATCATAAAAGCAGATCATGTGATCGTCGCAACGGGCCATTCCGCACGCGATATCTTTGAGCTGTTCCGTTCAAGAAATTGGCTGTTGGAAGCAAAACCTTTCGCCCTGGGTGTTCGCATCGAACATCCCCAAGCGGTCATTGATTCAGCCCAATACCATTGCTCCATCCGTCCGGAGAACCTTCCGCCAGCATATTACAGTCTGGTCGAACAAGTGGACGGCCGTGGTGTATTTTCATTTTGTATGTGTCCCGGAGGTATTATCGCTCCATGTGCCACTGATCAGGATGAAATCGTGGTAAATGGCTGGTCTCCTTCCAAAAGAAATAATCCGCATGCCAATTCAGGTACCGTCATCCAGATTAACCTGGAGGATGTTGTGGGTTCAGATCAAGATCCGTTTGCCCTATTGGAATTTCAGCGACAGATTGAACAGAAAGCCTTTCAACTGGGCGGAGGCAATCTCGTTGCCCCAGCACAGCGAATGGTGGACTTCGTACAGAACAAAGTTTCCCTTGATCTTCCCGAGAATTCCTATAAACCCGGAACACGTTCGGTAGATCTGCGTGAAGTGTTGCCAAAATTTGTGCATACCGCATTACAAGGGGCATTACCGATCTTTGGAAAGAAGATGAAAGGGTATTATAGTAATGAAGCAATTTTGGTAGGGGTAGAGTCCAGGACATCATCACCGATACGCATTCCAAGAGATAAAGATAGTTTGCAACATCCGCAAGTCGCTGGTTTATACCCATGTGCAGAAGGTGCTGGTTATGCAGGTGGAATTGTATCTGCCGCGATTGATGGAATGAATTGTGTGGATGCTATCATGGCCACGCTATAATTTCACAATTATTTGCAAAAATATCACGCTTAATGTTGACAAGAATCAAGTATTATTGTATTTTTGTAGCACTTCAAGCGAAAGTAGCTCAGTTGGTAGAGCACAACCTTGCCAAGGTTGGGGTCGCGAGTTCGAATCTCGTCTTTCGCTCCAAACAAAAGCTTCCAAATATTGGAAGCTTTTGTTATTTTAGGGAATGGCTACTTATAAATCCAAATGGGATAATTTTTACCTCCTGATCCTTTTTGCAATCTTAATACCAATGTTTACGGGGATTTTGGCTATATCGAAAGCACCCTTGTCAAAGTATTTGACAGTCCTTCCAACCTTAGTAGCCTGCGTTCTCGTCTTTTATCTGATTACTTATTTCACGACCTCCTATAAAATCGATTCTGAATATTTAAGATATCGCTGCTTAGTGTTTTTTGGAAAGGTCAAGGTCGATTCGATTAGGCGCATTGAGGTTGGCAAAAATTTATATAGCGGAATGAAACCAGCAACCGCCATGAAAGGTCTGATTATCTATTATGATAAATATGAAGAGGTCTATATCTCGCCAATAGATAATGAGGAAGTTGTCAATGCCCTCCTGAAAATCAATCCCCAGATTGAAGTTAGTTATCATAACAAGAAGCAGGATTAGAAGCTATATTTTAGCGGTTTTCATTGGGCAGGGTAATAAAAGAGGGGTGAGGTGGATGGATGGAATTTTGGCTAAAATGGTTGGGTCATATTGAGGTTCATCAGAAGTATCTCGGAAAAATGCAAACCTTTAAAATCAAAAATAACATAGATTGTATTGGCTTTCAGTTCCTGCACCTTAGGTGCAGGATGACACGTTCGTATAGAGAAGAACCGTACAGATTCTTCACTCATCGTTCAGAATAGCAGTTGTGCAAGAGAGGGATTCAGAGTGTCAACGAAGAATCTATTTTTATTTTTTTTAAGGAAAATCGGTCATTCCAAATCGCAAGATGAGGAAACCATTTTTTATTGCTTTGGCCCAATATGAGGGAATTATTAAAAAATATTTCACCCACACTGTGGGTTATCCGATTAACAATCCGATTTACTACAAAGATGTCACCCCTTCCAGGGGTTCCCAATTTATACAAACAACCATCCTTCCGCAGGAAGTCCTTTAGCATCCGGCTCATTTCCTTGGCGGAAAAATGGTTAGAATGCCGTCGACTTGTGCGATGGGATTGGCCTTGGAATGCTTTCAATAGATCATCCCTTTTAATGGGTTGATCTATTGAAAGATATTCCCGACAACAAGGCATTCTATCCATGTGTGGGAGCCCGTGCGAAAAGCCACCTTAAATGGGCCGAAGCCTTTACGGATTCGATTTGTTTTTGGTATCCGTGAGCTCCTTCGTCGGTTTGGTACTTTTGGGCTTCAAAAGTAACGAAGAACCTAAATTTTGTTTTTTTCTTAACTTAATGACATTGCCCTCTGGAGTTCGGAAAATTAACAAACATCATCTACTCCTTCTTTATCCCCAACTTCATTAAACTCGGCGTCATAAACGATATTATACCCAATAACACACATAGTACACCTGCAATAATAAATGCATTGGCTACGCCAATATGATCTGCAATGTTTCCGGCGAACAACAACCCGATCAGACTTGGGATGATTGCAAAACTGAAATACAGGGAAAATACCCTGCCCAACATTTCCGGAGCAATCTCTTCTTGGATGATGGTCATAAATACCGCATTGAATATCGACATGGATGCTCCACCTATTCCTGTCAATACCACAAAAACCATAAACATGGACGCTGGTAACAGACCGGAAAACACAAAGGTCAATCCCAGTAGGATATGCATATAATTGATCAGAAGGATCTTTCTGAAGGAAACCTTAAATGCACTCAATGCAGACCCTCCCACCAACATACCTACTCCCCAGATAACTTCAATCACGCTCATTTCAAATTTATCTCCTTTGAAATGTTCGATGGTCAGTAAGGGGAACATAATGGCAACTGGCAGGATGCCCATCATGGCAATGATGGAGTATAAAAACATCCGGTTTAGGCCTTTGTTCTGGTGGATGGCCAAGAAACCCAGCTTCAGGTCTCCCCAAACCTGCCTTAATGAGGCTTTACTTTCCGACTTGAAATATGGAATGCTGATGAACAAAAGGCTAGTGATCGCTACTGCTGCACCCAATACATCGAGGTAAATGACCTGGTTGATCGGTAGGTTGGCAATGGCCAAGGCTCCCAATGCAGGTCCGGCAATGGCACTGACAGAATGCAAGATCTGGTTCACACCTGAAACGCGCAACAGCTGGTCCTCTGGCACCAAAAGCGGAGCGATTGCCTGCATTGCTGGCTGGTGAAATGCAGAGCCTATGGAACGACAGACCATCAGCAGATAGATCAGCGATAGATTGATGTTTCCATCCTTCAGGGCGAAAGTCATCATGAAAGTACAGCAGGCAATGAAAGCATCTGCAAATATCATGACTTTCTTCCTGTCCCAACGGTCGATATACACGCCAGCAAATGGACCGATAATGGCCTGGGGCAATAGACCCGAAATGGCGGCAAAGGCAAGGACTTCCGCCGACCTGAACTCAAGGCTCAGCCAGATAATCATTGCAAAATTGACGGCAGAGCTACTTATCAAGGAGACAAATTGCCCTACCCATATATAGATATAGGTTTTAAACCAATGTTTCTTTTCCATGAAATAAAATTGAAATGTTTGTACCTGCAGCTAAAAGGAAATTAGCTGATTCATTAAACCGCGTAAGATTTATCTAACTCAGTAAATCCAAGGGTCCATAAAGAATAGTGCAAATTGGCAAGTGCTCATATGGCAAATATAAACCAAAGAGGCTGAAGTTCAAATGTTTTGAGAAAAATACTTTCCTAGAGAGGCGAAAATGGAAATGGGATTAAGGTATTCGTGAAAACTGATGACACAAAAAAAAGCGTCTTAACTTTCGCCAAGACGCCTTTATACTAAAACTACACTACTATTATTTTCTTTCTAATCCTTTTGCTACCAAGGCTTCTACAAAGTTCCTTACGTTTTCATCAGAGAACCTCGATGTAACGTCAAAAGCAAAGGCATGAACCAACAGGATACGTGCGCTCTCTTCACCGATACCGCGAGCACGTAAGTAGAACAATGCATCATCATCAAACTGTCCCATGGTACAACCATGTGAACATTTAACATCATCTGCAAAGATCTCAAGCTGTGGCTTGGTATAGATAGTCGCCTTGTCGCCGATCAACATGTTGTTGTTCTGTTGAAAGGCATTTGTTTTCTGCGCATCTTCTCGAACGAAAATCTTACCGTTGAAAACAGCTGTAGATTCGTCCTGTGGAATATTTTTGTACCATTCGTATGATTCACAATGAGGTTTCATGTGATCTACGATGGTATGGTTGTCTACAAATTGATTGTCAGCCAATAAGTTGATCCCGTAAAGGTGCGATTCAACCTGTTCAGCGTCCAAACGAACGTTTAGATCATTGCGTACAAAGGCTACACCTGGGAAATTACAGTTGTAGTTGTTGTACAAGCTGTGTTTCGTTTGGTAAACCTCGGTATGGTTGATGTAATGGCTGTTATTTGAAGCTAACTGCAAATAATAGTGTTGCATCTTCGCATTTTCTTCAACGACAATCTCGGTAACCTTGTTGTTCAGGTTGAATGCCGAACCATCCATTGTGATAAAGGATTCGATGATTTCAACTTCAGCATTCTGCTCAAGGATATATAGATTACGGGTCTGTGCAAAGAAATCCTGGTTCCCTGTAGCGACATGGACGATTTGGATAGGCTTTGAAACCACCTTATTGCGATTCACCTGCAGGAAGATTCCCGAAGTGTGAAAAGCAGTGTTCAGGGCTACCGTCGTGCTTCCTGTTGCATCTGCATGTTTTGCAAAGTGCTCTTGGAATTTCGGCTCATTTTGAGCCTCTTCGATAGGTTTTACGATCAAGCCGATCTCATCTTCCAAGGAAGAGAATGCCAAAACATATTGACCATTGATCAGCACAATGCGGTGTGCATCCAATCCAGGGATGTCCGCTGCGCTTAGATCTAAATTTGAAACATCCACATCCTCGTTCAACAGATAGTTCCTGTTGATCAAAGCATGGATATTCGTGTATTTCCAGTCCTCATTCTTTACAGTAGGGAATCCAAGATCATGAAAACGGCTGTAAGCCTCTTCGCGAAGAGCTTTTACCGCTGCCGTATCATTGCTTGTTTCCAGTTCCTGAAATGTTGAAGTCAACTGTTGGAATAAGGAGTTTGCTACTAATGTACTCATGTTATTTGTTGTCAATCCGCTCATTACCTCGTTTCTTAATACAACTGATTAGGCATTTTGCGTATCTAATTCTTTTAACCAGTCGTAACCTTTTTCTTCTAATTCAAGTGCCAATTCTTTTGTTCCCGATTTTACAATGCGACCATTGTGCAATACGTGTACATAATCCGGCACGATATAATCCAACAAACGTTGGTAGTGTGTAATCACGATAAATGCATTGTCCTTAGAGCGCAATTGGTTTACACCATTCGCTACGATTCGCAATGCGTCGATATCCAGACCTGAATCCGTTTCGTCCAAAATAGAAAGCTTTGGATTCAACATGGCCAATTGGAAGATCTCGTTACGTTTTTTCTCTCCTCCCGAGAAACCTTCGTTCAAGGAACGGTTTGCTAGGTTAGCAGAAAACTCTACCAATTGTTGTTTTTCTTTTACCGTCTTCAAGAAGTCTTTCGCTTCCATTGGAGGTAAACCTTTGTATTCTCGGATATCATTTACTGCTGTCTTCAAGAAGTTGATGTTTGAAACTCCTGGGATTTCAACAGGATATTGGAAAGCCAAGAACAAACCTTCGCGAGCACGGTCTTCAGGAGAAAGCTCCAATAGATCCACTCCGTCTAGGAATGCTTCACCTTCCGTCACCTCGTAAGAGTCACGTCCCGCTAATACATTTCCTAATGTACTCTTTCCAGCTCCGTTAGGGCCCATGATGGCATGAACTTCGCCGGCCTTAACTTCTAAATTCAGTCCTTTTAATATTTGTTTATCGTCGATTGACGCATGCAAATTCTTAATGCTTAACATATTCTATTCTATATTTCTATCCTACCGATCCTTCTAATGAGATCGCTAATAATTTCTGTGCCTCAACGGCAAATTCCATTGGTAATTGATTTAATACTTCTTTCGCATAACCATTGACGATAAGCCCTACGGCTTTCTCCGAATCAATACCGCGTTGGTTCAAGTAGAATACTTGGTCTTCCCCGATCTTGGAAGTGGTTGCTTCGTGCTCTAGGGTAGCAGTCTTGTTCTTGCTCTCGATATATGGGAAAGTGTGTGCTCCACATCTGTCGCCAATCAATAAACTATCACATTGGGTGAAGTTCCTTGAGTTGTCTGCATTTGGTCCGATCTTAACCAATCCACGGTAGCTGTTGTGGCTCTTGCCGGCAGAGATACCTTTGGAAATGATTTTTGAACGCGTATTTTTTCCTAAGTGGATCATTTTGGTACCTGTATCTGCAAGTTGCATGTTACGGGTCATCGCCACGGAGTAAAATTCGCCTACAGAATGGTCTCCCTTCAGGATTACTCCTGGATACTTCCAAGTGATGGCAGATCCCGTTTCAACCTGTGTCCAAGAGATTTTCGAGTGATCACCTTTACAGATACCACGCTTGGTCACGAAGTTATAGATTCCGCCCTTTCCGTCTTTATCACCAGGATACCAGTTCTGTACAGTTGAATATTTGATCTCTGCATTACGCATAGCAATTAGTTCAACAACTGCAGCATGCAATTGGTTTTCATCACGCATCGGTGCTGTACAACCTTCAAGGTAAGATACATAGGCATCCTCATCAGCGATGATCAATGTGCGCTCGAACTGTCCCGTGTTTTCTGCGTTGATACGGAAGTACGTGGAAAGTTCCATTGGGCAGCGAACGCCTTTAGGAATGTATACGAAAGATCCGTCCGAGAAAACAGCTGAATTCAGGGCCGCATATATGTTATCGGTTTGAGGAACTACGGTTCCCAAATATTGTTTTACTAGTTCAGGGTGTTCTTGTACGGCTTCTCCGAAGGAACAGAAGATAACCCCTTGTTCTTTCAGTTTTTCACGGAACGTGGTTTTCACAGATACCGAATCAAATACTGCATCAACTGCTACTACCCCAGCAAGTACCTTCTGTTCGTCCAGGGGGATACCCAATTTGGCAAAAGTTGCCAATAATTCAGGGTCCACTTCGTCCAAACTATCAAGTTGTTTTTTAGGTTTTGGGGCAGCGTAATAGGAAATGTCCTGGAAATCTACTTCAGGGTTCTTGAAGTTTTGCCAAGTCGGCATGCTCATTTTTAAGAAATGTTGGAAAGCCTTCAGTCTCCACTCCAATAACCATTCCGGTTCGTTTTTCTTCTTCGAAATCAAACGGATGGTATCTTCATTAAGACCTTTTGGAGCGATCTCCATCTCAATGTCGGTCGTAAAACCGTACTTATATTCTTCGAGCTCTAACTCTTTTAATAAATCGTCGTCTTTTGTGCTCATATCTCTTTCACTTTAATGATGGGTTCTTTCCCATTGGTTTTGATTTGCAAAGTTACGGTTTATAATGCAGAAAAAAGCTTGTTTTGTGTTCAACCTACACAGTAAACCGCAAAAAAAATGACAAATGTCATTTCTTCTGCATTAAAGGCTATTTAGAATGATTACATTATGACAATAGAATGATTGATATAAATAAAATCAATTGAATGTCAGTCAATAGATTGAGTCGGTCTATATTAGACCCCGCCAATAATTCAGAAATACATTTTGTGTTAAACCAAATATTATTTTGTATATTTACTATTCTTTAATTTTATTGAAAAGCCTATGTCTTACCAACCAGATAAAACGGACTTGAAGATTCTAAAGCTTCTTCAGGAGAACGGAAGGATAACTAATTTACAGCTGGCGACCAATATTGGTCTCTCGCCTGCCCCTACATTGGAGCGGGTCCGTAAATTGGAGAACTCTGGTTTCATCAAGAGTTACCATGCTTTTGTCGATGAGGAAAAGCTAGGATTAGGAATAAAATCATTCATTCAGATCTCCCTTGATTTCCATACCCATAATGCCATTCCTGAATTTGTGGAAGCCGTTCGTGCCATTCCCGAAGTGACCGAATGCCACCACGTAACAGGTAACTGCGACTTCATGCTGAAAGTATATGTTAAAGACATTAAGGCATATGAGGCGGTAATCATGGAGAAGATTTCGAAGATTCCTTTTGTGAAGACTTTCCAAACCATGATGATTATGTCCACCAGTAAAAAAGAACCAATTGTACCATTAGAATATTAATCTTTAAAGATGGCATATCAAGATTCTGCAATCATATTGACATGGCCAGATGCTACCATCCGTGGAGATGAAAAATGGATGATGTTTTTCAAAAAAATTGGTATTGTCAAAAATTTAAACTTCAAGGTTGGGCATACCGGTGTTGTCTTGGTAAATCACCAGACGGGCGAGTTGCTCTTTTATGATTTTGGCCGCTATATAACCCCCCGAGGTTACGGAAGGGCACGATCGAAGGATTCCGACCCAATGCTGGAGATCAAGGTCAAGGCTAAGTTCAAGAATGGCCAGATCGAAAACATCCAAGAGATCATTGCTGCAATCGAACCCTTAAAAGGTGCCATGTATGGTGAGGGAAGGGTCTTTTTCAGCGTGGCCAGCGATATCAACTTTGAAATCGCCAAGGATTATGGTGATAAATGCGTAGAGGAGGGTACATACCCCTATGGCGCTGTCGCTAAGAATAACAACAACTGTTCCCGATTCATTACCAGGATGTTGATGAAGGCTTCCAAGAAATATCATTTCTGGCACGGTATCAACCTGCCGGAAACCATTAAAGCGAGCCCTATCAGCAATATCGTGAATGTTTGCAAGAGCAGGATGGTGAACAGCTATAGCCCTTCGGACGGGTTTCAGTCATTCAAGATGGACCGTTGGAAGTCTTTCTTTTTTCTGGTTAAACAGCTGGGAGATAATGTGTTCAGGAACAAGGCGGATCTACTGCCCAATGACTTGATCATCGGTGCCGTTAATTTTGGGTCTAAACCTATCACCGTTCCTAAACATGCGAAATATCTTGGCGGCGTTGGTGATGGGGCATGGTACTACCTTCACGAAAGACCGGATGCGCAGATTGAGATCAGCCGATATTCGACCTTAGGCAACCTGGAATACGTTGTTTTGGGCGAGGCGTCCCAGCCTGTGGATTTTCATGAGGATTGGGAGATTACCTATGATAGCCATCTGATGTTTACCCATATCCTGCAGCATAACCAGAAGATTAGGATCAATCATATTGAAGTCCTCTCTACCGAGGATTATAAATTCAAAAATTTATTGGAAAGGTACGCGTAGCTGCCTAAACTTGCCAATCAATGGCTTGTTTCCCATGTTGTTGCAGGTAACTGTTTGCCTGTGAGAAATGGGCGCATCCGAAGAATCCTCTGTAAACCGATAGTGGTGAAGGGTGTACAGCGGTTAAGATAAGGTGCTTGCTGCTATCGATCAATGCTGATTTCTTGATGGCATAGCTTCCCCACAGTAAGAATACGACATGTTCGCTCTGCTCTGATATCCCTTTGATGATCTCATCCGTAAAATATTCCCATCCTTTCTTCTGGTGCGAACCGGCTTCGTGTGCTCGAACCGTTAAGGTTGCGTTCAAGAGCAAAACGCCTTGTTTGGCCCATTTTGTCAGATCGCCATGGTTCGGGTATTGAAATCCTGGAATGTCAGTCACCAATTCGGTATAGATGTTTCTTAAACTGGGTGGTATGGCAATTCCAGCAGGGACCGAAAAAGACAGCCCATGTGCCTGGCCATCGTTATGATAGGGGTCTTGGCCCAAGATAACTACTTTCAGGTTTTGAAAAGGGGTCAATTTGAAGGCGTTAAAAACCAGGTCCTGCGGAGGAAAAACCTTGTGCAGGCTTCTTTCCTTTATTACAAACTCGGATAAATCCTGTAAGACAGTGCTGTTGAATAAAGGCTTAATGATAGGTTCCCAAGAAGAATCAAAACGGTCAGACATATGTTTATATAAAATTTTACATTATTTTGCTGTAAACAAGTTGGATACTACGGCAATTTAACGGATATTTGCAAACTTACAGTATTAAGCATAATTATGTCAAATATAGTTCGCATTATAATTTGTAGTTTGTTGGTGATCGGAACGGTTGCATTGTTCTGGATTGGTCAATGGGGCTGGGGGATTTTAGCAATCCTGATTACTATTTTAGCTTGGGTAACCGTGTTCTTCAATGAGAAGATGCTTATCGCCCAATGGTTCTTGCGCAAAGAACGTATGGACAAAGCTGAAGTTTGGTTGAAGAAAATCAAGAACTACGAAACGGAATTGATCTCTGCTCAATATGGTTACTACCATATGCTTTTGGGCTTGATCGAATCTCAAAGAGCACCTTTACAATCAGAGAAATATTTCAAGAAAGCCTTGACAATGGGCTTGCATATGGATCATAACGTGGCATTGGCCAAGTTAAGCCTTGCTGGTATCGCTATGGCAAAACGTAATAAGCGCGAAGCTGAAAAGCTTCTGGCCGAAGCTAAGAAAGCTGATAAAAACAAATTGCTGGAAGAGCAGATCAAATTGATGAAAAACCAAATGGGAATGATGGACAAACAACAGTTCCGTTATTCTAGATAACAAAATATTTAAAAAAGGAAAGGGTGGATTTTTGAAAATCCACCCTTTCCTTTTTTAGACAGTAGACAACAGATTCAAGACATTAGAATGGCTAAGACTGCCAACTATCTCAGTCATTTGGGATAGGGAGCCAGAAAGAGTCTATTGTCTTGTGTCTTATGTCTTATGTCTTGTGTCTATTGTCTATAACCTATTTCTCATTCTCCTTAAGGACTCTCAGGAAGTTCAATCCCATGATCTTAGCGACATCTTCCTTGCTGTAGCCTCTTTCCAGCAATGCTTTTGTGAGGACCGGGAATTTGGTGACATCTTCTAGTTCCTGAGGCGGAGATTCAATGCCATCAAAGTCGGATCCTATGGCTACATGGTCGATGCCCGCCTTTGCGACCAGATGGTCTATGTGCTTAAGTACATTTTCAAAAGGGGCATTAGCTTCATGCTTTAGCTTTGGCGAAAGGGAACCATACATCTTGCCTATAGATAATTCCTTGTTTGTACTGTCTTTTTTGTGGGTTTTGTAATAGAGTTTTTTTACTCTCTTCGGGTAGTTGGAATCAAGAAATTCAGAATAAAAATTGACACCTACTACACCACCATTTTTCTTCAGGGCTTCCAATTGCGCATCTTTCAGGTTGCGATAATGTGGCGTCAATGCTGCTGCATTGCTGTGGGAGACCAATACTGGTTTGCTTGTGATACTCAAAACATCATAAAATGTTTGTTCACCGGCATGGGAAAGGTCGACCATCATACCGAGGTCGTTCATCTTACTGATAATTTCCTTGCCATGTTCCGTCAAGCCTTTTCCTTTTTTGTCCTTGGTCTTCACTTCCATGGCAGCTGCCGTCACCCAAGGAAGGTTGTAGTTCCAGGTAAGGGTCAGATAGCGGGCTCCACGATCGTAAAGTGCCTCCAGATAATCAAGGCGTTCCTCAATCATATTGCCGCCTTCTATTCCAATCAATGCAACGATCTTTCCCTCTCTGTTGATGCGTTCTATATCTGTAGAACTCTTTGCCAGTTCGATCTTATCCGGATTGTTGGCAATCAATTTCTCTAAGGCATCAATTTGGTCGTTCGCATGTTTGTAGGCATTCTTCTTCCATTTCTTGTCATCGGACCAAACGGCAAATACCTGAACATCCACTCCACCTTCTTTCAGTCTGGGTAGATCGGTATGACCGGTTTTTATTCTTTTGCCGATGTCCTTGCCAGGCAATATGCTTTCGACGATCACATCATTGTGCCCATCCACAACGATCAGGTCTTGATGTATCTGTTTATAATCCTGCCCCATACTGGCAAAAATAGAACCCCCGAGAAGGAAGGTCAATAAAAACTTCTTTTTCATTATTTAGCGTTAAAAATGGTTTCATAGATGACATCCTGTATACGACTCCTAACGTTCAGATCATAGATTTTTGTAGATACCTGCGGATGTACTCTATTTGACAAAAATATATAAATCAATTGGTTATTCGGATCTACCCATATACAAGTCCCTGTATAACCGGTATGGCCATATACAGATGGATTTGCCAATTTAGAAGGGTAGTCTGCGACTTTCTTAGGGTCATATCGGTCGAAACCCAAACCTCTGCGACTTGTTTTCGACTGTTTGGAGGTGAAAAGATCGATGGTCTCCGGTTTATAATACCTCACGCCCCCATATTCGCCTCGATTCAGCAATAGCTGTCCGTAGATAGCAAGGTCATTTGCAGAAGCAAACAGGCCCGCATGTCCAGCCACTCCACCGGCCA
Organism: Sphingobacterium sp. LZ7M1; assembly: GCF_024296865.1. Classification (GTDB taxonomy): domain Bacteria; phylum Bacteroidota; class Bacteroidia; order Sphingobacteriales; family Sphingobacteriaceae; genus Sphingobacterium. Next base: position 215,858 of record NZ_CP101134.1, read on the forward strand.
TGGCTGCACCCTCATCATGCACATATCCTTGCAACAGGACCTTCCGAAAGGCGGTGTCCTGTTGGGTAGGAATGAATTGGTCCTTGTTGAAACGATCTCTCGGAAGATATCCCGCGGTCTTCATCCCAATGGGCCTGTACAAAATATCTTGGACATAGTCCTGCATTGGAGTGGAAGTTTCATGTTCAGAGACTTCCTTCATTACATACATGCTGATGTCTGAATAGACATAGTTTCCGATTGGCTTAACCGGAGAATTCAACATCTCTGGCCACATAACATCTCGGTAGTAATTATTCTTTAGATAGGCATTGTCAGCGACCTTGACTTGATGGGAATCATCTTTTGTGCGTTGAAGGTCACCAGGTTTCAGGTTCCTGTAGAACGGGATAAAAGGAGTAAAACCAGCCTCATGTAAAAGTACGGTCCTGAGGGTAATATTGGCTTTATTGCTCTGTTTCGCTTGCCATAGGTAATGTCCCATGGTGCTATCCAGATTGATGATGTTGTTTTCCTGTAAGTGCATCACAACAGGCGTCGTGCCGGCAATTTTACTGATGGATGCTAAGTCATAGATATCATAAATGCTATTGGCCTGCTTCTTTTCGTAGGTATGGTAGCCATACGCCTTTTCAAAGATTACCTGACCATCTTTTATGGCCATGACCATCATCCCCGGAGCGGCATGCTGCTCAACAGCATCCTTCGCAATGGCATCGATCTGATTGGTCATTTTGGCGATGTCCAGGCCTGACTGTCTGCCTTTGCTGTACTGTAGTCGGGTTTGCGTTGTTTTATTCGTTCCGGCAGTGATACCTAACCCACCGAAGATGGACATTGCCGCATTCTCCTGGGCACCTTCATCTAAGCTAGGTGCTGTTAAGATGCTGGCAAATCGGCTTAGGTTGGCAGAAGACAAGCCTATATTGATGTAATTGATATCCTTCCCGAATTTACAGAGAATGACATCCTTTCGATTTACGGCAGATTGAATGACCATCGCCAATTGATCCGGTCTAAACTCGTCTTCCGTACCAGCAACGATAATAGTATTGTAGTATTTCGTATGTTCATCATATTGGTCAAAACCAAAGCTCTTTACTTCACCATATCGCTGTAATTGCTGAATAAAGGGTGCATATTTTACACTGTCCGTACTGATGACCGCTATTCTGCGTTCATCCAAACGCTTGAAGGGCAGGATGTTCTTTTGGTTGTTCAGAAGAACCGTTTGATTGCTGATGACCTGTTTATACTGAGCTTGACTAATGGAATACCCGCATAACAGGAATATTGTAAGGAGGTTTAAAAAGCGAATCATAATTGTTTTTAGGATTTCTTATTGTAAATGTACTAATAAAACGCACAAACACGCATTCCCGACCTGTAATAATTCTGTATATTTGAGAATGCCCGAACTGATGGACAATAAAACCGTTTTCACTCTCCTAGAGGTGTCCCGAAGCATTCAAAAGACGATTGCTGAGCGATACAAGAGTCTTTATTGGATTAAAGCGGAGATGAACAAATTGAACCATTATTCCCATTCAGGCCATTGCTACCCCGAACTACTAGAGAAAAAAGAAGGTAAGGTGGTTGCTGAAATGCGGTCTATTTTATGGAAAATGGATTATGAACGCATAAACAGGCAGTTCATGGAAGTACTTGGAGAACCCTTAAGGGAAGGTATTACCATGCTATTCCAGGCGGGTATATCCTACGATCCGCTGTACGGCTTCAGTCTGAAGATTATTGATATCGATCCTACCTTTGTGCTTGGAGAACTGGAAAAAGAGAAAAGGGAAAGCATCAAGAAACTGACCGAAGAAGGTATATTTGACGCCAATAAAAGGCTTCCATTCCCTCTCATCCCTAAGCGATTGGCCATTATCTCTGTTGAGACCAGTAAGGGGCTTTCCGATTTCTTTAAAATTATCAACGGTAACCCTTGGGGCTATAAAATTGAATGCACGCTCTTTCCTGCCTTATTGCAGGGGGATAAATCCATCAGCTCCATTATTAAGCAATTGGAGGTCATTGCTAATAAATTAGAAGATTTTGATGCGGTCGCCATCATTAGAGGTGGAGGAGGAGATGTCGGCTTGAGTTCCTATAACAACTATTTCCTGTCCAAGGCCATTGCCATCTTTCCAATTCCTGTACTCACAGGGATAGGTCACTCCACAAATGAAACCGTCAGTGAGATGGTCGCGTATAAGAACGCTATTACGCCTAGCGAATTGGCGGACTTCCTTTTACAGAAGTTCCACAATTTTGCTATCCCTGTGGATAATGCGTTGGAAAGAATGTTGCGAGCAGTTAGAAGGAGCTTTGAAGAAGAAAATCTAAAATTAAAACATATCGTGTCTTCAATTTCTTGGAACAGTAAAACCCTCTTGTTAAAAGATAAAGCGGAATTGAACGGGCTACAGGCCCACTTGATCAGGTTCAGTAGACAGAGCATAAAGGAAAATCAAGCCCAGCTGCAGCATTTGGAAAGAATGCTAGGTATCGTGAATCCCATTCATATATTAAAAAGAGGCTTTAGTATCGTGCGGATGGACGGTAAATCTGTCCACAAGCTGGACCAAGTTGAAATAGGTTCTGAACTGGAAATCCAATTGGAAGACGGAAAGATCATTTCTAAAGTAATAAACAAAGAATCAAACCATGGAAAATAAATACAGCTATAAAGATGCGTTCGAGGAACTTCAACATATTGTTTCAGACATCGAATCTGGTGATATTGCTGTAGATGAGTTGACAGCCAAGATCAATAGGGCATCTGAATTGTTGACTATCTGCAAGGCGAAACTAACAGCTTCAGAAGAAGAAGTAGAAAAACTATTGCAGAAACTGGAGAATGATAACAAAGCTGGGGAAGGTGATTTTGAATAATCACAACAAGCTTTTTTTATAAATTTCAACGCCTGAGTTCAATCAATCCCAATTTAACTTCCTAGAGTTAAAGGAAAAGCTATTTCTAAAAGTAAATATTTTTACGTTATTTTGCGCTGTTTAGAATTAGTCTTAATTGTCTTTGCTCAAAAACATCTACATATTACTAATCTTCCTGGGCCTTCCGTTTGTATCATTTGCTCAGTTATTCTCCATTTCTGGTTCCATTAAGGACAGTAAGGGGCAAGCCTTGGGCAATGTAAATATCGAGATTGCGGAGAAACCCAACTTTAGCAGCCTGAGTGATGAACAAGGACTGTTTATTATTCCCAATCTACCTCAGGGCAGCTATCTACTTAAGTTTTCCCATATTGGTTTCAAACCCATTACCCGAACCATAAAGCTCGACAATAATCGTGAAACCCATATTGTTTTCAACCAAGATGAAGTCAATATCGATGAGGTTTATGTCACGGCCAAAGAGTCCAAGAATATAGGTACGAGCTCAATCATCACGAGAGATGCCATACAGCATCTTCAGCCATCAAGCTTTACCGATTTATTGGAACTGCTCCCAGGTGGACAAACCAAGAGTCCAGTCCTTGATCAAGTCAACGGTATCAACCTGAGGACAGCCAATGGCGCTTCCATGTCCGCTTATTCCACAGGTTCCTTGGGAACCATGTTTTCGGTGGATGGAATGCAGCTTAATTCCCAATCCATGGTTGATCCAACTGCAGGATTTGAATTAGGTCAGGGGAGTATGAATAATGGACGTAGCACTGCCAATATTGCTGTGGATATGCGGACCATTGCCACGGATAATATTGAAAAAGTGGAGATTATCCGAGGGATTCCATCCGTAGAGTATGGTAACCTGACTTCAGGTGTTGTCCTGATCGATAGAATTAAAGGTTATGAACCTTGGACTGCAAGAATTAAAGCTGATGGTTTTAGTAAATTGCTCGGAGTTGGTAAAGGCTTCGAATTTGGTTCCTATAAACTGAACATTGATGGCGGTTACCTCAATTCCAGAAGTAATGTCACGGATATCTATAATACCTTCAAAAGAATCAATACTTCCATTAGGGGCGAGAAAACTTGGAACTTAAACAATTATCGTTTCATTTGGAACCATGGACTGGACTTCAATACCACCATTGACAATGAACGATTAGATCCTGATAATGATTATAAACTAACGGATCGCTACAAGAACAATGTGCAGTTCTTCGGTTTCAATAATACCTTCAAACTATTCTCCTCAAATCCTAAATCAACATTCAGGAATGTAACTTTTGGGATTAATGCTAGGCTATCTTCCAACCAGATTGACATGCAAAAGCTGGTGCAGGCAAGGACTGCCACTATTTTGATGAACTCCATGGTTTCAGGAAGCCATGAGGCTATCTTTATGACCCCATCCTATGTAGGAGAATTTAAGTCGGACAGCCGCCCATTGGATATCAACCTTAAGCTTGTAGGGAACTGGAGCTTTAATAGGCTGTTCAAACAACAGGTGAAGGCCGGCCTTGAATATGCCTACGCCAAGAACCTTGGCTTAGGACCACAATATGACCTAGATTTTCCAATCAGCACTTCCATAAATGCCAGACCGAGATCTTTAAGGTCCATTCCGGCCATGAGCAACCTTTCCCTTTTTGCAGAAGACAGGTTCTTTATCAATATAGGAGATCTTCTATTCGAAAATAATCTCGGTGTAAGAGCCTTTAGCTTGACTAACCTAGACAAGGAATATGCCCTGTCAGGTAAGGTATTTGTAGATCCAAGATACAATGGAAGGTTGCATCTTCCACAAATCAGCGTATTTGGAAAGCAATTGAAATCCAATGTCTTCGCGGGATATGGGATCCAGACCTTGGCTCCAAACCAAAATCTACTCTATCCTCAAAACTTCTATCGTGATATCCCGGAACTGGTCTATTATCATAATAACCCAGCATATAGGTTAGCTTGGGCTACGACCAATATTGTCAATCCGGTGAATTATGCTTTGGAAGCAGCGAAAAACATAAAATGGGAAATCGGAACCCAGTTGGATTTCGAAGGGAATACCTTCTCCATTAATTACTTCAATGAAAAGTTGGATAATGGATTTAGGAATATCTCCGTTTTTGATGCTGTTTCCCTAAGAAAATATAATGTCACTTCTGTTGATCCCAATACATTGACAGCGAAACCATCAATTGAAGATTTTACTTATGTTGACCAAGCTGAATTTCATTCTTACACTCAAAACTCAAACGGGAGCATCACGGAAAAGCAAGGACTTGAATACAACTTCAGCTCCAAGCGGATCCAGGGAATCAACACGCGTTTCACAGTAAACGGGGCTTGGTTTCGAACCTTCAATGCCAACAATCAGCCAGTCATGGAGGTAATAAGTCCATTGGAAATTACGGATGGAAAAGTAAGGCAATATGTAGGGGTCTATGCCAATGGCAACACAGGAGGTCATTACGAAAGTTTCAATACCAATCTCACTGCTGACTCCTTTTTACCAAAGTTGGGAATGAACCTGTCGATGAGTGTGCAGAGCTTCTGGTACAAATCCAAGCAATCCTTGTTCAGGGATAACCTGCCAATAGGCTATTTGGACATTGACCAAAACTACCACAACTATACCGAGGCAGATAGAAACGACCCCATCCTGCGCCTATTGGACCGCAAGGTTGATCCATATTTATACAATGAATTTAAGGAGCCTATTGATCTGCTGGTGAATTTTAAAGCGACAAAGGTTATTAAAAATAGGATTAGGGTAGCCATGTTTGTCAACCGGCTCTTTATCTATAAGCCTGATTATTCTCAATATGGTAATCAGTTTATCCGACGTAATAGAGCAGAAGATAACCCTTATTTTGGAATGGAAGTAAATATTAAAATATAATAGATAGAATAGAAATGAAAAATTTAACAAACTTGAAAATGATGATTTTATGCTTGATGCTTTTCGGAATGAGCTCTTGTATGAAAGATGAATTTTTAGAATCTAGATCTGAAGTTTTAATCGAAGTTGATAAGTCAAGTTTGCAAGGTGAATACAAACTCAATAATGTGAGGATCACTTTACAGGAAACAAATACAGAAGTCACTACGGCCGCTACTTTGGTTGAAGGATCTGATACCGCAAAGACTTCCTTGGCTTATGGTACTTATGTTGCGACCCTAGATGGAGACATCGTAATAAAGGTTGGCGATAAAGATAAGGCCATGAAGATTAAAGCACGCAAAGAAGGGATCGTCGTTAATGCTGCCAATACAAGCATTAGCTTAGAAACTTTTCTTTCAGACCCAACAGCAAACTTTGTTTTCAAAGAGATTTTCTTCACCGGAACCTCTACCGAAGCAGGTAAACTGTACAATGGAGATAAGTATTTTATTCTCCATAACAACTCATCAGATACGCTATATGCTGATGGACTGTTTATCGCTCAATCTGATTTCCTAACCGTGACAAAAAGAAACTATACCCCTGATGTCATGAAAGATGCTTTCACTTCCAAACAGATCATCATGATTCCGGGAACTGGAAAACAGTACGCGGTAGCTCCAGGTGCGGATCTGATCATTGCGAACAATGCCATTGACCATACTAAGGTTAATCCGAAATCTTTCGACCTTTCTAAAGCAGATTTCGAGATCGAACTGATCGGTTCCATCAACATTGATAACCCTAGCGTTCCGAATGCAATTAATGTTTCAGGCAATCTTTTGATGCACTCCAATGGCCACCAATCCTATGTCATGGGAAGATTCCCAGAAGGGGTAACCGTTGAGAAATTTAAAACAGATAATGCTTACTCCTATAGCTATATCAGTGAAACCGGTAGAAAAATGAATTTTGATTCCTTTAAGATTCCAAATAGCTACATCACCGATGCGGTCAACGTATCTGCAAAAACCACCTTTGCATGGTTGGTGACCGATAGTTCATTGGATATGGGCTGGACCTACGCAAGCCAAGCTTTAGGCGATGATACGCGTTACGGTAAATCGGTAATCAGAAAGACGATCGGAAACTTGGAAAATGGTAAACCTTATTTGAAGGATACCAATAATTCCTCCGAAGATTTTATGCCTTCCTCAAAAGCACTATTGCTACCATAACATGTTAAGGTACTTATCCACGGTTGTTTTATGCTGCTGTTTTGCTTCTATTAGCAAAGCACAGGATTCCCTGAGCGTAAATTCTTTGGGGATCAAGGAACGTATGGATATCAGCAGGACTTTCCGTAATACTTTATATGAAAGTCCTGCATTAAGACCCTTCCAATACCAACAGTCGTTAACTCCTATTGAACTGTCTTATTTCTCCGACAATAAGGATCGATATACCCTGCAAAGGGGATCCGGAGACCAAGGATTTAGATTCAATACCGAGTCTTACCAAAAAGAAGCTTTTCCCAATATCACCCTTTGGGGAGAGGCTAGCTACGAGAGCAAGAAAATCCAAGACCTCAAGTTCAATGAAACTTCGGATTTTGAGGTCGTGTTCCCGTATTTAACCGCTGACTCTGTAGGTGGCGACCTCAATTCAGAGATGTACCAATTTTCTGGAGGTATGGCCAAAGAGATTGGAAAATGGGTCATCGGGGGAGAAGCTGGCTACAGAGCCAATCTTTCCCATCGTAAAGTGGACCCAAGACCAGAGAACAACAGTAGCAACCTCCATGTTGGATTGGGAGCTTCTTACCAAATCCTACCGCAGTATCTGTTGAGTGCTAACCTGGGATATCAATTCTATAAACAAAGCAACAAATTAACCTTCCTGAGAGAACTGGGGAAACCGCCAGTATATTATATGAATGGATTAGGAGCATATAATAAATTGCTTTCAGGCTTATCTAGTGAAAGTGATGACATCCTATATGAGATGAATGGGTTTGACGGAAAGATTTCCTTCCTTCCCAGATCAGAACATGGTTTTTTTATTGAAGCAGGTTTATCTCAAAAGAATGGTAATCGAAAATTATCCGCATCCCGTAGAAATGCCAATGATTGGACTGACCAGATCATCTCTGGAAAAATCGGCTATCTCCATAGAACAAAGGATTGGAAATACGGTGGAAATGCCTCCATGGAGTTGCAAACCAGAAAAGGAGTCGAAAGCCTATTCCATAATGATGGATCTTCCCAGGGTCTTATTAAGATTTCTGAAATATCTTCTTACCGCTATTATCATTTCAGTTACCACCTCGAGGCAATTGTAGGAAAAGCAGACTGGACCATTAAGCCTTATGCGGATTTTACCCAATTTAAGGAACAATATGTCAACCCTTTCAGTGAACAACTGGCTGATATGCTGAATATTGGCGTTGAGGGGCAGTATTTATGGGATTTAAAGAGCGGTTTATTTGGAATTAGTTTAAATTTGCAGAAGCAGAAACTGTTGAAAAGCAGATCCCAGTTCAATGGTGTCAAGCAAGGGACTGGAATTGCGGATATGCTGCAAGAGAACTATAACTACCTAACAGCCGAACCTTTCTCCATCGGAGCTCGTGCAAGGTATGATTTTGTAGCAGCAAAGCAGATCAAACCTTTTGTGCAGGCAGAGGCGCTTTCGGCTACTGAAATAAAACAGAAGTATTATTCGTTGACCATAGGGTTGATGTTTTAGAGTTAGAGATGAAAAAAGTATTAGCGATCGGGTTTATTTTGGGAATGTGCATTCTGAGCACAGCTTTTCTGAGTGATAAAGGGATTCAAGATTTGCGAAGCCTTTACAGCAAGCCAATCAGTGAGTGGCCAAAACCAACCATTGACTCTGGCGTGAAATATGAAGAGTTCAAATCTCTTCCAAAAATCGATACCAGCTATTTTTCCTTAATGGAACAGCCTAAGGTGAAACTGGGCAAGTTCCTTTTCTTTGACCCTATCCTATCGGGTTCGAACCAGATTTCATGCAGCTCTTGCCATAATCCCCAAACGTACTTTGGAGACCATTCCACCGTACCTGTAGGGCATGACCATCTCGTTGGAAATAGAAATTCCATTTCCTTGATGAATGTTGGCGAGCGCAAAACCATGTTTTGGGACGGTAGAGCCCATTCCCTTGAAGAACAAGCGCTGAGCCCAATTGAAGCACATAATGAAATGGCCATGGACCTGACTAAACTGGTCCCTAAACTGAAAGCTATCCCCGAATACAAAAAACTATTCAAAGAGGCTTTTGGCGATGAGGATTTCTCAATGCCTGAAATCATGAGCGCCCTTGCTACCTTCCAACGCACGATTACAAGTAAAAGAAGTAGGTTTGACGAATTCTTAGATGGAAAATACGAGGCCTTGAATGATGATGAGATTGCAGGATTGCACTTGTTCCGTACCAAAGCCCGCTGTATGAACTGCCATAACGGGCAGTACTTTACGGACGAAGATTTTCATAATATCGGACTGACCTATTACAAAAGAAAATATGAGGATTTAGGGCGTTATGAAGTGACCAAAGACCCTAAAGATGTCGGAAAGTTCAGAACACCATCCTTGAGAGATGTAATGAATACGAATCCTTGGATGCATAATGGTCTGTTCGATAATATTATCGGTGTGATCAATATGTATAACTCTGGGATGGCCATGAACAACCCTAGAAATGCAGAACAGGAGGCGGATCCGATGCACCCTAGGATTGACCCATTGATGAAGAAACTGGATCTGAGCAAAGAGGAAATCCGTCAGGTTGCCGCATTTTTGGACGCGATAACGGCCACTAAATATCGCATGCCGAGACCTGAAAAATTACCGCGATAATATTGTAACTATTTCATAAGAAATCGTTTTTCTTTGGATTAGAGGGCTCATTTTCATGAGTTTTGCCTAACTTTGGAGGTTATGCAAAAAACTGCTATTCATACTCCAAAAACCCATATCCAAATAAAAGGCGCCCGTGTCAACAATCTGAAGAATATCGATGTCGATATTCCTAAAAACCAACTTGTTGTCATTACAGGGATGTCAGGATCCGGAAAATCTTCCCTCGCATTCGATACACTTTATGCTGAAGGCCAACGCCGGTATGTAGAAAGCTTGTCTTCCTATGCCAGACAGTTTATGGGCCGTATGAACAAGCCTGATGTAGACTACATCAAAGGCATTGCTCCGGCTATCGCGATCGAGCAAAAGGTCATCTCAAGTAATCCCAGATCTACTGTGGGAACCTCCACCGAGATCTACGATTACCTTAAATTGTTGTTCGCAAGAATTGGAAAGACCATTTCGCCAGTTTCTGGAGAAGTAGTGAGCAAAGATACCGTCAGCTCCATTGTGGATAAACTGTCGGCCTATCACGATGACACAACCATCACCATTTATAGCCCCCTTATCCCTAGTAATAACAGAAAACTGAAGGAAGAACTTTCACTTTTGCTGCAAAAGGGATTTGTCCGTGTAAAATACAACGATTCCATCCATAAGATCGAAACCATCATTGAAGATAAAGCGGTATCCAACGCCAACTTTAAGGAAGGAGAAGTCTATATCGTGATCGATAGGGTTCGCTTGGACCATGAAGATGATACCATCAATCGTCTCGCCGATTCTGTACAAACCGCTTATTTCGAAGGAAAGGGTGAATGTGAGATTCAGGTTGATGAGGAACTGTTTCATTTTTCAGACAAGTTTGAGCTTGATGGAATAACCTTTGAAGAGCCTACCCCAAACTTTTTCAGTTTCAATAATCCTTATGGGGCATGTAAACGTTGTGAAGGCTATGGAAAGATCATTGGTATCGATCCAGATCTAGTCATTCCAGATAAAAGCCGCTCGATATTCGATGGAGCCATTGCTCCTTGGCGCGGCGAGAAAATGGGCGCGTGGTTGGATAAATTGGTGCGTACGGCCATAAAATTTGATTTTCCTATCCATCGTGCCTATAGTGACCTGACCAAGGCTCAACAAGAGTTACTTTGGAAAGGAAATAAATATTTTAGGGGCTTGAACGATTTCTTTGCGGAATTGGAAGAGCAGACCTATAAGATCCAATATAGGGTGATGCTCTCCAGATATCGGGGGAAAACCGACTGTCCTGAATGTAAAGGGACCAGACTGCGTAAGGATGCATCTTATGTAAAGATCAATGGACATTCCATTACCGATGTGGTTTTGTTGCCTCTAAGTGAAGCTTTGGAGCTGTTCCAAAACCTGAAACTTTCAGAGAGCGAAGCAATCATCGCCAAACGCTTATTGGCCGAGATCGTGAATCGTCTGCAGTTCCTGTGTGATGTAGGCCTGAGCTATCTTACCCTGAACCGCTTGAGCAATAGCCTTTCAGGAGGTGAATCTCAACGTATCAACCTAGCCACTTCTTTGGGATCGTCCCTAGTGGGGTCCATTTATGTATTGGATGAGCCTAGTATAGGTTTGCACCCTCGGGATACCCAAAAATTAATCGGGGTGCTGAAGTCCCTTCGCGATGCCGGCAATACCGTAATTGTGGTGGAGCATGAGCAAGAAATGATGGAAGCAGCAGATTACCTGATCGATATTGGTCCTGAAGCAGGGATCAATGGCGGCGAACTGGTATTTGCAGGAACCTATCAAGAAATCTTGAAGGATAAAAAAAGCTTGACTGGTGAATATCTTCATGGAGATCTTTCTATTGTCGTTCCTGAAAAAAGGAAGAAATGGAATGAAGCCATCCGTGTGAATGGTGCCCGAGAAAATAACCTGAAAGGGATAACCGTAGATTTTCCATTGAATGTGTTTACCGTTGTTTCTGGTGTTTCAGGCTCCGGTAAGACTTCCTTGGTCAAAAGGATCCTTTATCCAGCCCTACAGAAAGCCATAGGCTCCTATTCAGGCGAACAAACAGGTCTATATGATGGAATCGAAGGCGCAATAGATCAGATCGAACAGGTAGAAATGGTCGATCAAAATCCGATCGGAAGGTCCACACGTTCAAATCCGGTTACTTATGTCAAAGCTTGGGATGAAATCAGGGCCTTGTATTCCTCATTGCCAGCAGCCAAAGCTAATGGCTTGAAACCATCTGCCTTTTCTTTCAATGTGGAGGGCGGTAGATGTGAGGTCTGTCAGGGAGAGGGTGTAGTAAAGATCGAGATGCAATTTATGGCGGATATCATCCTACCATGTGAGGCCTGTGATGGTAAGCGCTTTAAACAACATGTTTTGGATGTTCAGTATAAAGAGAAATCGGTATCTGATATCTTAGATTTAAGTGTGGATGAAGCTATTGAATTCTTTGCAGATCAACCTAAGATATTGAACAAGCTGGGACCTTTACAAGAGGTAGGATTGGGCTATGTGAAATTGGGACAGTCTTCAAGTACGCTTTCAGGTGGTGAGGCCCAAAGGATCAAACTTGCCTCCTTCCTGATCAAAGGAAATAACCAAAAGAAAACCATGTTTATTTTCGATGAACCGACAACCGGACTGCATTTCCATGATATCAGCAAGCTGTTAAAAGCTTTCAATGCGCTGATTGCACAAGGAAATACCGTATTGGTCATCGAACATAACTTAGATATGATCAAATCTGCCGATTGGGTAATCGATATCGGTCCGGAAGGTGGAGACAAGGGCGGAAACATTGTCTTTGCCGGAACGCCGGAAGATTTGGTCAAAGAGAAAGACTCTTATACGGGTGATTTTTTAAAACGTCACCTAAATTTTAAACCCTAAAATTTAATAATAATGTATAGAAAGTTAAGTATTTCTATGTTGTTCTTATGCTTCTGCACCCTGCTTTCGGCACAGGTGGAGCGGCCGAAGTTAGTGGTAGGCCTGATGGTGGACCAAATGCGTTGGGATTATCTGTACCGTTTTGCGGATCGATACGGGAATGATGGTTTCAAGCGCTTGCTACGTTATGGTTTTTCATGTGAAAATGCCATGATCAACTATGTCCCGACCTTCACGGCTATCGGTCATAGTTCGGTTTATACTGGAAGTGTGCCTTCCATTCACGGCATTGCAGGAAATGACTGGATAGAACAACAAACAGGTACTTCCATGTATTGTACCCAAGATGATGCGGTAGAAGGTGTGGGAACAGCGGAAAAAGAAGGTAAACAGTCTCCTAGAAACTTGTTGGCTTCTACAGTTACGGATCAATTGAAATTAGCGACCAATTTTCATTCTAAGGTAATCGGTATTGCGATCAAGGATAGGGGCGGAATCCTACCTGCTGGTCACTTTGCCGATGCTGCTTATTGGTTTGAAGCTAAGTCCGGAGATTGGATCAGCTCAACCTATTACATGGAAAAACTTCCTCAGTGGGTAGACGGCTTTAATAAACAAAAGCTTGCTGATAAATACCTGAAACAAGATTGGAACACTTTATATCCTATCGATACTTACAAAACCAATAGCATCGATGATGATAATGTATATGAAGGGAAGTGGGCTGGCGAAGAAACGGCAGCTTTCCCAAGAAAGACTTCTTTGTTGATGAAGGATGCCGGTTATGAATTGATCAAATCTACCCCATACGGAAATACCCTTACCCTAGATTTTGCGAAGGAAGCCATCAAAAATGAGAAGCTTGGTAAAAACCCTCAGAATGCTACAGATTTTCTTGCAGTAAGTCTATCTGCTACGGATTATGTCGGTCACCGTTATTCGCTATCTTCTGTGGAAATCGAAGATATTTACCTTCGTCTAGATCAAGAATTGGCAAAATTCTTTAAATACCTGGATGAAACCGTAGGTAAAGGTAATTATACATTTTTCTTGACAGCAGACCATGCTGCTTCCTATAACTCTCGTTATTTCATGGATATGCGCGGTAATGGTGGTTATTTCTTTTCGAGACAATTGCAAAGAAATATGAACGATGAGCTGAAAGAGGAATTTGGAAAGGACAATTTGATCATCAGTTTAATGAACTACCAAGTTCACTTGAACTATGCTGAAATCGAAAACTCAAAGTTGGATGAGGAGAAAATCAAGAAATCCATCATCAAGATGCTGAGACATGAAGACGGTGTGGCATATGTCGTGGACATGGAAGGCGGAGAAAACATGATGGTACCTACCGAAATCCGCGAAAAAATCATCAATGGATATAACCGCAAACGTAGTGGTGCCATTCAGATCATCACCGAACCGCAATGGTATGACGGTACGCCTCGCTCTACGGGAACTACCCATGGTACATGGACCCCTTACGACTCGCATATACCATTGGTGTTTATGGGCTGGGGTATCACACCAGGCAAGACCAATAAAGTCGTTCACATTACGGATATTGCGCCTACACTGTCCTCTTTGCTTCATGTTATGGAGCCCAATGGGTCTATCGGCCAGCCGATTGTAGACGTATTGCAGAAATAGCTTTATTTTTTATACTTTTGAAAGGTAAGACCAGATCGGTTTGATATGCTATCGAAGAAAACGAAATACGCGATAAAAGCCCTAATGGTATTAGGCAGAAACTATGGGAAAGAACCCATGCAGATCGGCAAGATTGCTGAAGAAGAATGTATCCCCAAAAAGTTCCTAGAACAGATCTTGTTGGAAATGCGTAACGCAGGTATTCTTTATTCCAAAAAAGGTGCAGGTGGTGGCTACAGCTTGAACAAAGCTCCTGAAGACATCTACCTATCGCAGGTCATGCGCCTTATCGATGGTCCCATTGCCCTATTGCCATGTGTCAGCTTGAATTTCTATCGTTCTTGTGAAGAATGTGTGGAAGAACATGCCTGCGGCATCAGAGATACCTTTATCGAAGTGAGAAATGCCATGCTGCAGATCTTAAATGATACCAGTATCTCGAATTTAATCAATAAAGAAAAGGAACTGAACCTAGAAGTAGGTAAGGATTAAATTTCATAAAGCTCCAAAGGAAGCCCATCTGGATCGGTGAAAAAAGTAAATTTCTTATTGCTTGTTTCATCAATACGGATGGGCTCTGTTTTTATCCCCTCCTTATTCAATTCTTCCACCTGTTTTTCTATATCCTCCACCTTGAAAGCGAGATGTCTCAGTCCTCGTGCCTCTGGATAACTTGGCCTATCCGCAGGATTGGGAAATGAGAACAATTCAATGATATATTCGCCCTGAAGGGCTAGATCCAATTTATAGGAATCTCGCGCCTCTCTATAGGTTTCCTGTAAAATGGTCAAACCTAACACTTCTGTGTAAAATGCCTTGGAAACAGCATAGTCCCTACAGATAATGGCTATATGGTGAACGCCCTTAAGCTCTAGCATTAGAGTACCTCCATTAATTTTTCAAAGGCCATACCTCTTGATGCCTTCAACAGGATCATAAAGTCTTCCAAAGGATGTTCCTGAAGATCTTTTTTCAGCTCATCTGTGCTAGCAAAGTAACTCGCTTCGTCATCCTTCAAAGCATAAAAGGCCTTGCCGACAAAGATCAAACGATCTAATTTCAGACTCTTTGCCTTTTCGATTACCTTTCGGTGTTCGATTTCACTCTGATCTCCCATTTCAAACATGTCACCTAAGATTGCAACTTTACGGTCAGCCTGGATAACATCCAGATTGCCCAATGCTGCAGCCATGCTGCTGGCATTTGCATTGTAATAATCTGCAATGATGGTATTCTTGTCTGTTTTGGTAATTTGCGAACGGTTGTTCTGTGGAACGTAGTTTGCCAAGCCATCATTGATCTGTTCGGTACTCAACCCAAAGGTTTTTCCAAGTGCCACAGCGGCCAGCATGTTCTCTATATTGTAGGCTCCGGTCAGATGTGTCTTTACTTCCTGTCTATCCTCTTCCCCATTCGTGTTCCAAAATATGGTCAGGTAAGGGTCGGCAACGACCAAACCACCCTGAACATCATTCCCTTCGGAAAAACCATAGTGGATGACGTTCTGAAGGCCTCTGTCTGCGGCCATCTGCATCAGGTATTCATTATCGCCCTGAACGTAGATCTGGCCCTGATGGTCGCGAAGAAAATCATAGAGTTCACCTTTGGCTTTCATGACTCCTTCGAATGAGCCGAATCCTTCCAGGTGCGCTTTGCCGACATTGGTAATGAAACCATGGGTAGGTTGGGAAATCCCACATAAAAAGGCGATTTCACCCACATGGTTTGCTCCCATCTCCACGATGGCGATTTCAATATCTTCAGTAAGCGAAAGGATGGTCAAAGGCACACCGATATGGTTGTTCAGGTTGCCCTTTGTGGCATAGCTGTTGAATTTCTGCGAAAGGACACTGTTCAACAGTTCCTTGCTCGTTGTCTTGCCGTTGGTACCTGTGATGCCGATGAATGGCATTTTTAAATGTTTCCTGTGGAACCTCGCTAAATCCTGCAAGGTGCTCAATACATCATCTACCAAGATATAGGCCGGATCTTCCTTGTAAAAATTGCTGTCATCAATGATCACGTATTTTGCGCCAGCAGCCAAGGCTTGGTCCGCAAAACTATTGCCATTGAAGTTGTCGCCCTTCAGCGCAAAAAACAGACAGTCCTTGCTGATAAGACGGGTGTCTGTACAAACTTTTGGGAATTCTTTATAAATCTGGTAGAGTTGAGCTATTTGCATCACATTTAAATTTAAACAAAGGTAAGCATGCAGTTTTAAAATAAAATAAGGAATTAAAAATGAATATTGGGCTTCGGATTTTACTTTGGTCTTATTCGAGACACATTCGGAAAATTCGGAATGTGTCTCGAATAAGACCAAAAGAATAGTAAATAAATATTGCAGGTTTGTGCAAAAAGAAAGGGCAGCTGTTCAAGCTACCCCTCTATTTTTTTAGAACCATATCTTATAGAGATAGGATCTCTACGATACGAGTAAGATTCTCGTTTACTTTATCGATATGCTTGATGGCCTTGTTGAACGGGGTAAATTGGACGTTTCCGCAGATTAAGCCTGCCATTTCAGCCTTACGGCCTTCAATAAGCCCCTCTACGGCAGCAACTCCTAAGCGGCTTGCCAATACACGGTCCATACAGGTTGGTGAACCACCACGCTGGATGTGGCCTAAGATCGAAAGACGTACATCGTAGGCAGGAAAGTTCGCTTGGATCTTTTCTGCTACGACCATTCCACCCTCTTTATCCCCTTCAGCAACAATGATAATTCGGGAAGATTTGTTTTTTCTGGTTTTGTCAAGGCGCTTCATGATCGCATCATAATCTACCTCCAACTCAGGGATTAGAACCGCTTCGGCACCTGTACTGATACCTGAACGCAAAGCGATCAGTCCAGAGTCCCTACCCATTACTTCTACGACAAATAGACGGTCATGGGATTCTGCTGTATCTCTGATTTTATCGACAGCCTCTACCACCGTATTGATCGCTGTGTCATATCCGATGGTAAAATCTGTACCATTTAGGTCATTGTCGATCGTGCCGGGCATTCCGATGATCGGAATGTCAAACTCTTCGATAAATTTGGAAGCTCCGGTAAACGTACCGTCACCACCAATTACGACCAAAGCGTCGATATTATGTTTCTTAAGGTTTTCATAAGCTTGCTTCCTACCCTCTACGGTACGGAATTCATCGCTTCTTGCAGTTTTAAGGATGGTGCCACCACGTTGGATAATGTTGGCAACGGATTTAGCGTCCATTGGAGTAATATCTCCTTGTACCATTCCGTCATATCCTCTACGGATACCAAACATATTTTTACCGTGATAGATTCCTGTTCTGATAACTGCACGAATTCCTGCATTCATGCCGGGGGAGTCTCCTCCGGACGTCAATACTGCGATGTTGTTAATGTTGCTCATAGTTCAAATATACCGAAATACTTATTTTTTGTGTATTAAATTGTTAGAAAGCCTATTTCTTTGCCTTATAAGCATCAATTGCCGATTGCAGATATGCTCTGTAGCTTTCGATGTTATAGTTGGCACCACTGGTAGGAACCAATAGTTCTTCATTGTTATCTAACATTGCGTATAACGGTTGTGAGTTTGAGTTGAATTTAGAAATCTGGAAATCCGTGTTCTTTCTGCCGACGGTGTTGATTTTCTTGCCTGTAGTTTCAGAAACGAACTGTTCAGCTTCAGGTAATTTCAAATCGTAGTCATCCACATAAAGTTCGGCAAGGATAAAGTTTTCATTGATCATTTGCTTGATCCCTGGGTCAGACCATACGTCAGCTTCCATTTTTCTACAGTTTACACAGTTCCAGCCTGTAAAGTCTACCAATAAAGGTTTGTCCTGCGCTTTTGCTGCGGCTAATGCTTCATCGTAATCATAATATGGATCCATTCCCTTGATTGTAGCACGATCATGGAAGTGGTTGAAATATTTACGGCTTGTGGCATCTGCTGAAATAGCATGTCCTCCTCCAGTTTGTGTTCCAGCGGAGATGTCAAAATCCTGCGTACCGATGGGAGGTAAGAAAGCGGCGATTGATTTCAATGGCGCTCCCCACATGCCTGGGATCATATAGACCACAAAAGAAAAGACCAGGATGGAAATGACCGTCCTCGGAACGGACATGTATTTTAGATCGCTATCATGTGCAAACTTGATCTTTCCAATTAGGTATAGTCCCATCAATCCAAAGATCACGATCCACAATGCCAGGAATACCTCGCGGTCAAGGAATTGCCAGTTGTAAGCTAGGTCGACATTTGAAAGGAATTTCAAAGCCAGGGCCAATTCCAAGAAACCAAGTACCACCTTTACGCTATTTAACCAACCGCCAGATTTGGGCATGGATTTCAATAGGGCAGGGAACATGGCAAACAATACAAATGGAATCGCCAATGCGAATGAAAATCCAAACATGGCAATGGCAGGGCCTAAGCGGTCGCCTTTAACGGCAGCATTTACCAATACCGTTCCGATGATCGGACCGGTACAAGAAAAGGATACCACGGCTAAACTGGCTGCCATAAAGAAGTAGCCGATCATACCACCTTTGTCGGATTTTTCATCGATCTTATTGACAAATTTGCTCGGCAAGGTGATTTCAAATGCTCCAAAGAATGATGCTGCAAAGAAGACGAGCATCAAGAAAAAGAAGAAGTTGAACACCCCATTGGTCGAAAGGGCGTTAAGCGCCTCAGGACCGAATGCGATGGTAATCAGCATTCCTAAAGCCACATAGATTACAATGATAAACAAGCCATAGGTTAGGGCTTGGGATACTGCCTGTAATTTAGAGGCTGATTTTTTCGTGAAGAAACTAACGGTCAAAGGAACCATCGGGAAGATACAAGGCATCAAGAATGCCAGGAAACCACCTAGGAGCCCTTCGATGAAAATCCCCCATAGGGAAGTGCTTTCGGATTGTCCGTCTGAAGATACGACCGTTGGACTAACTGCTGTGCTATCCGTCGCAGATGCAGAAGTGTCGGTTCCATCGGAAAACTCTACATCACCAAAGTCCGTGATCAAGCTATCGCCCGAACTGCTTTCTTCTTGGCCAGAGCTAAATTCAACGTCTTCAATATTGATAAGTGTATCTTGGGAAATTCCTTTTAGGGGAGTTATTGCTATAAGAAATAGCCAACTTAAGGCTATTAAGGCATTTTTTAAGCTAAACATATTTGATTATTATCGGGATAAATTAAGAAAAAGGCAGGGGTTATCCTGCCTTTTGGTTTCTTTCTTTATTGATTTGTTACTTGATTGTAACTGCAAATTCGTACTCATCTGGTGGTAAACAACGCTCTTTATCACAAGCCATAAATGTTGCTACACCTTTAACCGTAGTTGGTTTGTTGTTTGCCAATTTTACTTTTTGTTGGAATACAACTTCTCCGTTATAGTAAGGGACATTCATTTTGAACACGTCCTCAAACTTCGTTTTTGGCTCTTTAGCTGCTGGTTTTCCAGTGATCTTTGCTCCATTTGCAGGAGTAAAGGTAAATGAAGTAGAAATTGGGCCTCCGGAAGGTACGTTCAATCCGTAAATATGCCAGCCTTGTTCTACATTGGCTTTTAATAAGATAACAGCTTCATTGTTAGGAAGTTTCTTAAAGCCTACTGACCATTTTACAGGGTTTACCACCTGAGCAAATGTCCCAGATACGGCAAACACTAAAAATGCAATTAATAGATTTATTTTTTTCATAAATAACCGTTTTATTCTTATGTATGACTAATTTATGTCCATAAAGTTTAATTCAAAGTTAGTATTATCTCCAATATTTAATGTAGATGTAATGATTTTATTGCATTATAAATACAACTTCCTTGAAATAATAACGACGCTCTTCATCTTCGACATTCAGGATTAATCCGCCGTTTTCTTCCACCCTGAGTAAGGTGGCCTCAAAAACCTGATTATGGGCGGCATATTTTGCGGGCTCTCCCCGTCTGAATAGCTGTTGGTTATATGTTTGCAATAGATCCGCATCTGTTATCTTATTGGATCGATACTCTTCCACTCTTTGCTGAATTTGTAACAAGAGGTTAATACATGCTGTTTTTAGGTCAGGAATAAAAAGCCCGGTCTCATTAAATATAGAACTGGCGCTGTCCATGAGCTCGCCAAAAAATTGCTTTTGGTTGACATTCACGCCGATGCCTATTACTGACTGCTTGATTTCACGGCTATTGCTGCTGTTTTCTATTAAGATTCCTGTTACCTTTTTATCTCCTAACATGATATCATTTGGCCATTTGATACTGGCCTTGACCGAAAGGGATTTTAGCCAATCGACTATTCCCAGGCTGATTAACATGTTCAGTATGAAGTGTTTTTGAAGATTTAGGAAGGTTGGGTACAGGACGAAACTGAAGGTGATATTGCTGTTTGGTTCGGATAACCAAGAGTTATCGCGTTGACCACGGCCTTGGGTCTGGTTTTTTGCCATAATGGCAGTCCATTCGGCTAGTGGCTTGAAATTTGACAATTGAGATTTCAAATAATCATTGGTAGAGCCGATCTCGTCCAAAACAATTAGTGTTTGGCGTAGTGATTCTCCCGAAAATGTGTTATTTTGCAAAAGATATTATATTAAAAAATAGTTTGAAACAATTTATTAGTCAAAAGTATAATAAATCTTAATGAGTAAAAACAAAAAATCTTTGTTGTCAGAGAAGCTAGCAGATGTGGTGATCCATGGGATGCAGGAGAAAAAAGGCAACGAAATCGTGAGGATGGATATGCGAGAGGTGAACGGCACCTTGTCTGACTATTTTGTAATCTGCCATGCTGATTCTACGGTTCAAGTAAACGCGATAGCCAAGAGCGTTGAAGATGAAGTTTATAAAGCATTTGGCCAAGACCCATGGCATAAAGAAGGCCAGGGCAACGGCGAATGGATTCTGCTTGATTTTATCGATGTAGTAGTTCATATCTTTAAAACAGATAAGCGGGAGCATTATAGGATAGAGGACCTGTGGGGGGATGCGCACATGAGCAAATACCAGAGCGCATAATAATTGTTGTGAAACGTAGAATAAGAGTAATAAATGAAGAAAGTTCCGAGTAAGAAGATTACGCCAATGCCACCGAAATTTAATATGATCTGGCTTTGGATTGCGATGATCGTAGGGTTTTTTGGACTTCAATACTTGTTTAGTGGAGAGTCATCGAAGAAAATTACCTACAAGGAGTTCGAACAAACCATGCTTATCCCTGGGGATGTTGAAAAGCTCGTTGCCTATAAAAGCAATGACCTGATCGATGTCGAAGTTTATATAAAAAGCGATAGATTAGACCAAGAGAAATACAAAAACATTTCCAGTAGTCCTAACAACCTATCTTTTTCTAATTCGACAGGACCCCAATTTCAATTTACAGAACCATCAGCAGAGATTCTTGAGCAGAAGTTAAAAGCTTCTCAAGACAGTTTGGCAGTTGGTCAACCAAAAATTGGTGTGACCTATGAAGATAGAACCAATCCATGGGCAGGATGGTTTATTTCATTCATGTTGCCATTGCTGATCATTGTTGTGATTTGGATCTTCCTGATGCGCCGTATGAACGGTGGAGCAGGAGCTGGTGGAGGTGCCATTTTTAATATTGGTAAATCCAAAGCCCAATTGTTTGACAAAGAATCGCAGATCAATATCACCTTTAATGATGTAGCCGGATTAGAAGAGGCTAAGGAAGAGGTGATGGAGATCGTGGATTTCCTAAAGAATCCTAAAAAATATACTGATTTGGGAGGTAAGATTCCGAAGGGAGCCTTATTGGTAGGCCCTCCGGGAACAGGTAAGACTTTATTGGCGAAAGCAGTAGCCGGTGAAGCACAAGTACCTTTCTTCTCCTTGTCAGGTTCAGACTTCGTAGAAATGTTTGTCGGAGTAGGTGCATCTCGTGTACGCGACTTGTTCAAACAGGCGAAGGAAAAGGCTCCATGTATCATCTTTATTGATGAGATTGATGCAATTGGTAGGGCCCGTGGAAAGAATTCCATTATGGGTGGGAATGATGAACGTGAGAATACATTGAACCAATTATTGGTGGAAATGGATGGTTTCGGTACCAACGTAGGGGTTATTATCCTTGCTGCAACCAACCGTCTGGATGTATTGGACTCGGCTTTATTGCGTCCGGGACGTTTCGATAGACAGATCTCTATCGACAAACCAGACTTGATAGGTCGTGAACAGATCTTTAATGTTCACTTGAAACCATTGAAACTTGCCGAAGAGGTAGATGCGAAGAAATTATCGGCGCAGACTCCTGGATTCGCAGGTGCTGAAATTGCCAACGTTTGTAATGAGGCCGCTTTGATCGCTGCACGTAAGAACAAAAAAGCAATTGAAATGCAAGACTTCCAAGATGCGATTGACCGTGTTATCGGTGGTCTGGAGAAAAAGAATAAGATTATCTCTCCTGAAGAGAAGAAAATCGTGGCTTACCACGAGGCTGGACATGCGATCGCAGGTTGGTTCTTGGAACACGCAGATCCTTTGGTTAAGGTATCTATCGTTCCTCGCGGTGTTGCTGCGTTAGGATATGCACAGTACCTTCCAAAAGAACAGTTCCTATACACTACCGAGCAATTGATTGACAGTATGTGTATGACCATGGGTGGTCGTGTTGCTGAGGATATCACATTTGGTAGAATCAGTACCGGTGCGCAGAACGACTTGGAACGTATTACTAAATTGGCCTATGCCATGACTGCGGTCTATGGTATGAACCATAAGGTAGGTAATGTTTCTTTCAGGGACAGTTCTGGCGATAGCCAATTCCAGAAACCTTATTCGGATCAAACAGCTGAGCTGATCGATGATGAAGTAAGGGTATTGATCTCCGAAGTTTACGACAGAACGAAGCAGTTGTTGTTGGATAAACAAGATGGCTTGGTGAAGATTGCTGAGAAACTATTGGAGAAAGAGATCTTGTTCCAGACTGATTTGGAAGAGATCTTAGGAAAACGCCCTTTCAGCAATAAAACGACTTATGACGAGTTTGTCAATGGCGGTGCTGATGGTGGTGGGGTTCCACAGACTGATTTGCCGATTCCTACAACCGATAGAGAAGAAGTTCAATCGTCTAACGAGGAGCCGAAACAATTAGATTCAGAATAAAAATTATTAAAATAAAGTAACAGACAGGACTTTCAGTCCTGTTTGTTTTTATATTATGAATATCAGGAATACGACAGCGAAAGAGAAAATGCTGAAGAAAATTCGGCAGGCACTTCTTCAAAAAAGGGAGAACCCTCATCCTATGTTTGAAGAAACGGCTTTGTACAAAGATGAGGAAGATTCATTGGATGTGACTTTTGCTAGGGAATTCACCCAGATGTCCGGTAAATTTATTTACTGCGATGGGGAAATCAACCTGATCGAAAACCTGATTATCCTGGTGGAAAAGATCAATATCAGTAAGATCTTTGTTTGGGAGAAGCCGCTTCAACAGATGTTGGATCAATACGGATTCCCTTTCCGGAAGTCGCAGCAGGCTTTGGATGAAATTGAAGCAAGTATCACTACCTGTGAGTCTTTGATTGCCAGAAATGGAAGCATCATGATCTCCAATGCATCAGAGTCAGGCCGTAGACTGAGCGTATACCCTCCAGTACATATTGTCATTGCCAGGACTTCCCAATTGGTTATGGATGTTAAACATGCCATGGCTCAAATCAAGGAAAAGTATGGCGATGAACTACCAAC
Organism: Sphingobacterium sp. LZ7M1; assembly: GCF_024296865.1. GTDB lineage: Bacteria > Bacteroidota > Bacteroidia > Sphingobacteriales > Sphingobacteriaceae > Sphingobacterium. The sequence continues at coordinate 239,765 of NZ_CP101134.1, forward strand.
CATGATTACCACCATTACAGGGCCAAGTCGAACCGCTGATATCGAGAAGAGATTGGTGTTAGGCGCACATGGACCTAAAGAGCTCTATTTATTTTTACTAGAAGACCGTTTTTAGATGATACTACATTCCCTTACCGCTACTCCTGTGGCTAGTTTGATTTTTGCCCTTACTATCGGTTTAAGTATTTATGTCTTTTCTAATCCGCAGTGGTTTGGAAAACTGATGTTACATCCCTATTCGGTTTCTCGAGATAAAAGTAAATGGTACCTGATCCTGACCAGTGGATTGATCCATAAGGATTGGATGCACCTGATCTTTAATATGATCACCTTCTATTACTTTGGATTTGGACTTGAGCAGATCTTTGTAGAAATCAGTGGTCCTATGGGGCACTTATTATTCGCCTTGCTCTATATTATATCATTGATCTTGAGCGATATCCCTACGGTCATTCGCCAAAAAGATAATTATGGCTACCATAGCCTGGGAGCATCTGGCGCAATCAGTGCCGTGCTGTTCAGTTATATTCTCTTCAATCCAAAGATGATGCTTGGTATCTTTATGATTATTCCAATGCCAGCCTATATTTTCGCTTTTGTGTATTTGGGATATTGTATCTGGGCTTCCAAGAATTCTAACGATGGAATCAACCATGATGCTCACTTGTTTGGGGCTCTAACGGGATTGCTGTTTACCATAATTGCCTATCCTTGGATCATTAAACATTTTATAGCACAGTTCTAAGGGTTTCTTTTACATGTTGTCCATCAATAGGACATTAAACTTGTGCCCATCAGGATCTGAGAATGCAAATCCATAATAGTTGTTTTCATCTCTTATAAGCGGTTGGATAATCTGTCCGCCAGCCTCCTTTACCATCCCTTCGAATTCCTGTACTTCTTTCTCCGTATCAGCCGAAAGTGTAAAAATAATACCATCGGTATTGGTTCCTGATGGGATATATTTGTCAATTTGACCGGTCCCATCCTCGAAAAAATGTATGACAAAATTGTTCTCTCCAAAAAAGAAGCTGGCCAATTTAAGGTCCGTGCTTTTGGGAGGGGTATTGGATACAAAGCCTAGCCTGCTATAGAATTCATGCGTGCGTTTTGCGGACTTAACACTATAATTTGCCCATATAAGTTTTGGATTCATGGTTATGTTTTATTTAGGAACACATGGGAGGATTTTTCGTTTTTCACTATCCTAAATTCTTGTCATAGGGCAAGTTTTAGAAAGGATTAATCTGATAAATTAGATCATTAAATAAAAGAAGCTATGAAAGATACATTGGAAGCTAAGGTAAAGGTAAAAGGGAGTAAGGAGAAAGTTTGGGAGCTGTGGACAAAAGAGGAGTATGTAAAGATATGGAACGTTCCATTCCAGGATTGGCATTGTCCCAAGGTAATCAATGACATGCGAACAGGTGGGACTTTTGATTTCAGAATGGAAAAAAAAGATGGTTCGGAAGGATTTAATTATAAGGGCGGCTATACTTTGGTCATTCCATTTGATCGGATTGAGCTCTTGCAGGTGAATGGCCGGAAGTCGACAGTGCATTTCACGGAGCAGGACGGGGATACTACTGTCATAGAGCAATTTGAACCAGAAGAAAATACCGAACTAAGATTGCAACAAGAGTTTTGTCAATCCGTTTTGGACAAGTTTAAGGCTTTTGCGGAAGGGAATCTAAAGGGGTAGGCTGGATTGGCCTAGCCCGTCCAATTTTCTCTATCCAAACTTCTTAACTGAATGGCTTCAGCTAGATGTTCATTACTGATTTCGATAGCTCCTTCGAGGTCAGCTATGGTCCTAGCCACCTTTAGGATTCGGTCATAGGATCTCGCTGAGAGATTGAGCCTTTCCATCGCCATTTTAAGGAGCCGTCTGCCGCCTTCGTCAATAATGCAGGTTTCCTGGATATTCCTAGCTCTCATCTGGGCATTACTATGGATATTGGGTTGCTTTTTAAAACGCTGTTCTTGAATTTTACGAGCTTTGATGACCCTTTCCCGTACATCCTCACTTTTCTCAGCAGATTTATGGCTACTCAGTTCATTAAATTCGACTGGGGTGACTTCAATATGGATGTCTATCCTATCCAATAAAGGTCCGGAAATTTTACTGATGTATTTCTGTACAGCATAAGACCCACAGATACAACGTCTGCTGGGATGGTTGTAAAAGCCACATGGGCAGGGATTCATGGAAGCAATCAGCATAAAGCTGGCAGGGTAATCAACGCTGAACTTGGACCTTGAAATGGTAATAGACCTGGATTCCAAAGGCTGACGCATGACTTCAAGTACAGAACGCTTAAACTCCGGCAATTCATCCAGGAATAAAACCCCGTTATGCGCCAAGGAGATTTCTCCAGGCTGCGGATGCGACCCACCGCCAACAAGTGCGACATCGGAAATAGTATGATGAGGTGATCGGAAGGGACGGATGGTCATCAAAGAGGTTGAGCTAGGTAATTGACCTGAAACGGAATGTATCTTGGTGGTCTCGAGGGATTCATCAACGGTTAATGGTGGTAGGATTGTCGGCAACCTTTTCGCAAGCATCGTCTTTCCAGCTCCTGGAGGACCAATCAATATGACATTGTGACCTCCGGCAGCAGCGATTTCCAATGCCCTTTTAATGTTTTCCTGACCCTTGACGTCCGCAAAATCCAAATCGTAACTGTTCATCAGCTTCTTAAAGCGATCGTTGATATTTACAAGGGTGGGGATGATAGGCAGGGTTCCTTGTACAAACTGTACAGCTTCATTAAAGGAACTTATTCCATAGACCTCGATTCCAGCAACAATTGCAGCTTCTTCTGCGTTTTCTATGGGTAAGATGATACCATGAAAGCCATCTTGCTTTGCCTGAAGGGCGATTGATAAGACCCCTTTAACCGGATGTATCTTTCCGTCTAAAGATAATTCCCCAAGAATGACATATTTATTAAGACGGTCAGGGATAACTTGCCTTGAGGCTGCTAATACGCCCATTGCAATGGCTAGGTCATAGGAAGACCCTTCTTTGCGGATGTTGGCGGGAGCTAAATTGATGATGATCTTTTGCCGGGGCATATAGAAACCATTTGACAATATGGCGCTTTCTACTCTTTGAATACTTTCTTTGACAGCGTTGTCAGGAAGTCCGACGATATAGTAATTAATTCCTGGGGTAACATTGACTTCCACGGTTATGCTCGTTGCATTTATCCCGAAGACAGCACTGCAGTAGGTTTTTACCAACATTTTAACGATATTTAATATCACTAAAAGTAAATAAATTATGTATAAAACAAATGATGTTTGGTTAATGCTAACAATTTCTTAAATTTTACTGAATTACAATAGGTGTAATGTAGCCTGAAATTGACGGGATTGGCTAAATTTTTAATAAATAAAACGATTCGGTCTATTTTTTGTTATAATAGTATTAAATGAAATAGAAATTGGTTTAACAACTAAATTGCAGTATAAAATGAAGGATAACGGTAAAATTGTAACAGCGCTGTTGGCTGGACTAGCCGCAGGTGCAGTTTTAGGTATTATTTTCGCACCTGAAAAAGGAAGTGAGACTAGAGAGAAATTGAATGAATCATTAGCTGATTTAACGGATGCAATCAAAGAACGCGCAGAAGAACAATTCGATCAGTTGACTGATTTTAAAGATAAAATCGTTGCAGCGGTAAAATCTAAGCTAGGCAAAGCAGAAGACGCGATCGATGAAGAGATCGAAGAACACGCTTAGTGCTACAGAGCAAACCTTAGATTATTAAAAATTTTTAAATAATAGTTCCAGGACTATCTCCCGATAGTCTTGGAATCTATGATATGGAATTACGTGCATGGAAGAACAAAAATTTTCGTTTTCTGAAGTATTCGATAAATCTAAAGAATACATTGAGACCCAGATTGAATTAGCTAAACTGAAAGCGCTATCTAGATCCTCCAGGATCGTGGGCTCGCTGATTGTGGATGGCAGTAAGGTTTTATTGTCATTGCTGATTGTGTTTTTTGTTTCCCTGGCCTTAGGGTTCTATTTGGGGGAATTACTGGGGAGTTATTCCTTAGGGTTTTTAGCGACAGGAGGGATCTTTTTTGTTGTTCTGTTATTGATCAAGGCATTTGAGCCAAAGCTCGAAGAGAAGTTCATGAACATCTCCATTAAGCGCATTATGTCTAAGTGGGATGCCGATGATCATGACGATGAGATCGAAGAGATCAAGGAAGAGGTGCGTGAAGCCGTAAATGAAGTTGAGGAAGAATTAAAGGAAGAAAAAGAACGAGTTTAATCAGGATATGAGAACAAAGGTTACGAATTTTGATGAGTTGACAGCAGAGATTGCTCGCCTTAAGGTACAGAAAAAGGAGCAGGAAGCTTTTTTGTTGAATCAATACGAATTACTGAAACATAAGGTAGAAGCTCCGGCACGTATTGCGAATATGATCTTCAACCGTGTTCCTGGTGTTTCCACCGTAAAAGGGTTGTTTTCTGGAATCAGCCAAGTGACCAATAAGAACAACAAAGCGGATTGGTTGACCAAGACCCTGCAATTGGGACTTCCTTTAGTGTTAAACCGTACTTTATTGAAAAATGCAGGTTGGTTGAAGAGAGGTCTTGTGCTGTTCGGTTCCGAAACGGTGGCAAGCCAAGTGAACCAAAGCAAGATTACTGCGGTTATCGATAAGCTAACCTCTTTGATCAAACCAAAAAACAAGAAGAAGAAAAAGAAAAATGAAGAGCTAGTGGAAGCCGTTGCTGCGAACCCTATCCCTCCCAATCATCCTCCAATGATTACGGCAGAAGAAAGTGTTCAGGACAATGTATATGGTATTCCAAAGGACAGTGAAGCCTATTAATTGCTCTTAAGCTTCATTCTTTTTCAAGAAATCCCCATAAGCTAATTTAATGCCTTCTTTCAGGCTGGTCTTTGCTTTCCATCCTAAGCTGGTCAATTTGCTTACATCCATTAATTTTCTCGGAGTACCATCAGGTTTGCTGCTGTCGAACTCCAGTTCACCTTGGAATCCTACGACCTCTTTAATCAATTCTGCAAGCTCGCGGATACTGATGTCTTCACCTACGCCTATATTCACAAACTGAAGGTCATTGTAGTTTTCCATCAGGAATACACAGGCGTCTGCCAAGTCATCTGCAAACATAAACTCACGCATAGGCTTTCCTGACCCCCAGATATTTACAGTAGGACTGTTGTTGACCTTTGCTTCATGAAACTTTCTGATCAAGGCCGGCAATACATGGGAGTTCTCAGGGTGATAGTTATCGTTGATGCCGTAAAGATTTGTAGGCATGACAGAGATGTAATTATCATCGTACTGCATTCGATAGGATTCGACCATTTTGATGCCCGCGATTTTGGCAATGGCGTATGGCTCATTGGTCGGTTCAAGCGTCCCGGTCAATAAATAATCTTCCTTCAAAGGTTGAGGAGCCATCTTTGGGTAGATGCAGCTCGAGCCAAGGAACATCAGCTTTTTGACATCATTTTCATGGGAATAATGGATGACATTGTTTTGGATGGCTAAGTTCTCATAGATAAAATCAGCTCTATAGACATTATTGGCCATGATGCCTCCAACTTTGGCAGCTGCAAGGAAAACATACTCGGGTTTTTCAGTTTCAAAGAATTCTTTAACGGCCTGTTGGTCACGAAGGTCCAATTCCTTGGAAGTCCTAACTATGATATTTTCAAAACCTAACTCTTTTAACTTGCGGTAAATAGCCGATCCGACCATACCTCTATGCCCTGCTACGTAAATTTTCGCTTGTTTTTCCACCTGAAGTATTATTTATACAAATATAAGGTTAATTTTGCGACTTAATTATCAGCTATGGGTAAGGATAAACTAAGAAAATTCGCTGAAGTATCCACTTTTAAGAATGTGGTACAGCTGGATGCAGGAAAAGAATATAAGGGTAAATGGGCAAAGGATTTCTTCCAGAATGAGAAGCCTTTGATCTTGGAGTTGGCGTGCGGTAAGGGTGAATACACCGTAAACCTTGCGAAATTGTTTCCTGAAAAGAATTTTATTGGTATTGACTATAAAGGGAACAGGATCTGGCGTGGTGCTAAGACTGCCCTAGAAGAAGGCATTGATAATGTTGGTTTTCTGAGGATTCAGATCGAGACCATCTTGGAACATTTTGAAAAGGGAGAAGTCTCTGAGATCTGGATTACCTTCCCTGACCCGCAACCTCAGGATAGCCGTGAAAAGAAGCGCTTGACAAATCCGGTATTTTTGGAAAGATATAAAGAGATCCTGGTGCCAGAGGGTATCATGCACCTTAAAACGGATAACGATGGCTTCTTCGCTTATACATTGGAGCAAATCGACCTACAGGGCTTGCCAAAACTGAAGGAAACCAAAGACCTATATCATTCAGATTTAGTGGATGAGGTGCTGTCCATCAAGACCTACTATGAGAAAAAGTATTTGGCGGAAGATAAAAACATCAATTACGTGCAATGGAAATTCGCAAAATCATAGCGAATTAAGAATGATTTCGTAAATTCATTTATTATGAAAAGAATTTACCTAATCTGCCTTTTATTAAGTTATCAGTTTGCATCAGCACAAGATAATCTGAAAACCGACTTCCAGCGTATTTATGAAGATATCAATACCAATTCGGAAGCCTATGAACGTTTAAAATACAGTACCGAAAACCTAGGACATCGCTTAACGGGTTCTGAACAGGGCAAGAAAGCCGAAGAGCATGTGTTCAACCTCCTGAAGTCCTATGGTTATGAGGTCCAATACCAACCGTTTTCCGCGCAGAGCTGGGCTCGTGAATCGTTGCACCTCAAGCTCAACAACAGCGAGGTGCCGACCGTTTCTTTGGCGCATTCTCCTGTCAAGGTCGATATCACCGCGGATTTAGTCGATCTAGGCAATGGGCTGGAGGCCGACTATCAAAAGGTTGGCGATCAAGTCAAAGGGAAAATTGCCTTGGTCTACCTGCACATTCTCCCTAATTCTGGAGAGAACCTAAAAAATCTACACCGTTCCGAAAAGACAGCCTTAGCTGAGAAATATGGTGCTAAAGGGATTGTATTTATCAACAGTGTCAAGGGCAATGTACTGCTGACTGGTACAGCTTCCATTACCGGGAAATTGATCGATATCCCAGCGATCTGTATCGGTTTGGAGGATGGTATGAAATGGAAAGAGACCTTAGCCAAAGAAAAGGTAAAGGCCGAAATCAATATGCGCAATAAGGCGGAGGAAGCAACGGCCAGGAATATTATTGTTTCCATTAAAGGTTCTGAGCTGCCCGAAGAAAAGATCGTTATTGGGGGCCACCTAGACAGTTGGGACCTAGCGACCGGAGCTATTGACAATGGTTTGGGATCCTATGCGATTATTGATATGGCAAGAACTTTCAAAAAGCTGAACCTAAAACCAAAGCGTTCCATTGATTTCGTCCTCTTTATGGGCGAGGAACAAGGTTTGTTAGGTTCAAAAGCCTATGTAGCTGAAGCCATCAAGAATGGGACCTTGGGTCAGATCAAATATATGTTGAACTTTGATATGACCAATGCGCCTACAGGATTCTCGACAAGTAGAGATGAAATGATGCCTTTATTGGACTCCTTTGGCGGAGTATATGCCGAAGTGGATACCGATTTTAAGAATAAAAATGCCTCAGGGGCAGGATTGCACAGCGATCACCAGCCATTTATGATGCAAGGGATCCCTACAGGATCTGCAACAGGAGGCAAGTTGCCTAACAATGCCGGCTTATATTACCATTCTGACAATGACGTTTTCAGCCTAGTGGATAAAAAGGGATTGGAGCAGACCGTGAAAGTAGGTGCAGCCTACCTATATGCCTTGGCCAATGCCAAAGCAATCCCAGCACAACGTTTTTCGGATGATGAAATTGTGAAATTCTTGGAATCTAAAGGGTTGAAAGAGCCTCTAATGATCTCAGGAGAATGGCGTTGGGGGAAATAATTAGATTAATGAACCCCCTGCCTGGATAAAGGTGTTTTTCTTTTCCATGAAAGCACCTTTATCTATCGCTTTTGTTGCCTTGGAAATAATGCTGGTCTTGAAACCTTCCGAAATAGCATCCATTGCCGTAAAGAATACGCAGAAGTCTGCCGCTAATCCACATACATGCACTTCGTCGATCTTTCTTGCCTTCAAGTAACCTGCCAGTCCCGTGTCTTTCCTTTTGCCGTTATCATAGAAACCGCTATAGCTATCAACTCTGGGGTCCATGCCTTTTCTAAAGATGGCCTCAATTCGGCTGCTATCTAGATCTTCAGATATCTGTGCGCCATAGCTTTCCTGCACGCAATGATCTGGCCATAGGACTTGTTCAAGGCCATCCAGATCAATGACCTCAAACGGCAATTTGCCTTCGTGTTTGCTAGCAAAGCTCAGGTGTTCTTGGGGGTGCCAATCCTGCGTTGCAACCACTAAATCGTAATCTTTTTGGATACTGTTTATAATAGGGAGGATTTCATCGCCTTTAGCTACTTCCAATGATCCGCCCGGTAAAAAATCGTATTGAACATCTACAATAATCAGTGCCTTCATAGTTCTAATGTAATAAAAATTAATCGACCGACAGCATATAACCAACTCCACGGATATTGCTGATCTTGATCCGTTCATCCTGAGCGAGGTATTTCCGGATGCGGCTGATGAACACATCCAAGCTACGACCGGTGAAATACGTGTCATTGCTCCAATAGGTACGGATAATTTCGTCTCGCGGGACAACCTTATCCTTGTTTTCGATCAGTCTCTTCAGCAGTTCAGATTCCCTATAGGAGAGCTTTTCGGTGGAATCCCCAATGCTGAGGGTGTTTTTTGCACTATCGAGGGTGTAATTTCCGAGAATCAATTTGCTAGGGGACATGCTTTGTCCCACCTTTTTGAGCGCAGCCTCGATCCGGACAATCAGTTCCTCGATTTTAAAAGGTTTCCGAATATAGTCGTTAGCTCCTAATTTAAAGCCCTTGACCACATCTTCCGTCTGCGTCATCGCAGTCAGGAAAATAATGGGTGTGAGGAGGTCGTTCTTCCTGATCTCCTTTGCCGTCGTGAATCCATCCATGATAGGCATCATCACATCCAATACAATAATATCCGGTTTGTACTTGTTATGGAATACAATAGCCTGCTGTCCATTCAGCACATGCCGAACTTCAAAACCATGTTCCTCCAAACTGTCAGAAACAATCATGGCCAGGCTTTCCTCGTCTTCTACATATAAGATGTTTGTCATTTCCCTAAATTGAATTGGCTAATCAAATTACATCCGTTTCCTTCAATCGAATTAGGACTGCTTTGGTAAATCTATAACAAAAGTACTGCCAACTGCCTCTTCGCTGCTCAAATCGATAGTCCCTTGATGTTGCTGTACGATTTGCTTTACATAGGCAAGGCCTAGTCCGAAGCCTTTCACATTGTGAATGTTGCCGGATGGCACGCGGAAGAACAGGTCGAACACCCCTTTTTGATAGGCTTTAGGAATTCCTATGCCATTATCTTGTATGGAAAGTGTGTATCTGTCACCGTTTTCAGAAAGGGCGATATTTATTTTTACCTGATCTCCAGCATACTTGATGGCATTGTCGAGCAGGTTGTTGATGACATTTTTGATATGGGCTTGATCCGCAAAGATTTGGAAGGAGTCTCCGGTAAGCGTTTTTTGGATATCTACTTCCTTTTTGGCAAACAGTTTAGCGTTCTCCATCGATTCATCGATCAAGTTGTCGAGATCAAACCAAGTCTTTTCGAGCAAGACGCCGTTAGTTTCAGCGACATCCACCTGCAACACCCTTTCTATCATGTCAGAGAGGTGCTCCAGTTCCTGACGGGAAATCGATAGGTACCTATTCATCCGTTCTTTGTCATCCTTTGCGCCATAACGCTGTAGAGACTCTATGGCAGCCATTACCGTTGAGACAGGTGTCTTTAGCTCATGGGTCATGTTGTTCACAAAGGCCTTCCGCATCTTGGCCAATTGGTTCTGTTTGCGGATGGTCACCAACAGGGTCCAGAATGTTCCGATCAACGCAATGATCAACATTAATGAGAAGAAAAGCTGCCAACCGATCTGCTTTAATAGGTAAACAGTAGGATTGATGTAATCCACTTCGAGATAAAGGTTTTCGCTTTGGTCGATTACAATGGGCCTAGATTTACTTTCCTTATAGCGTTGGTGGTAAAATTCCTTATTGCGCTCCTCTTCATTGGGCAGATTTGATATCTGCAATATAAAAGGCGAGTACATGTCCCTTTCCCTTAATGATTTTTCCAGGCGAATCTGCAAGGAGTCAATGGTAGCCTCGTTCCAATTGATGGTACGCACGACATAGGATGAAATAAAATGCCGGCTCATCTTGCTCTTGGAATTGCCTGTGGAGTCACTTCCGTTCTGTCGATCGTTCTTGCGGTTGAAATTCTGGTTCTCGAAGATGCTTTTTATGGTATCTACATTTATTTGCGGATATTTTTCCTTAAAAGCAATGGATAGCCTATCAATTCTGTCCTTACGTTGATTTTGGTTTTCCTTCTGGATTTGCTCCTCGTTTTCGCTGTAAAAGTCCTGAACCACATCAAATAGCTCATGTTCGGTCATCCCCAAAAAGAACTGTTTATGGCCGAAATAACTTCCAAATAACCAAAAACCCAGCACAACGATAATCCCAGCGATGGTGAGGACAATAGAAGCAAGCAATATTTTATACTTTTTTAACATAATTAAAACAAATTTAAATTAGTAGATTTGCTCCGCATAAATATTGGTGGGCTTTTAACAAATTATAACACTGATTAACAAAGTGCTACTTAAATTGTCGCATTTCTGCTTAATAATACGTTATTTGCTCAATAGATTTATGCTGCTTACAAAAGATTTTTCATGGAAGAAGTCAATTGAGTCCATTAATCATGTTTTTGGATGTGTATTTTAACATTTAATAACATGGGATAAACTTCTGCAATCCATACTTTTGCTAGACTAATGATTTTATGATTAAACAATTACGAATTATTCTTTTTGCTACTCTTGGTTTAAGTGCACTCTTTACAGTAAGTTGTGATAAGGATATGTCAATCTCGTTGGATAACGACAATCTTGATAACCTAAACGTAACCTCAGATGATACGCTGAGTGCTACCGTTTCCACCTTGCAGATGCCAAATATCCCTACCTCAGGTAGCGGAGTGGTCTTGGTAGGTAAAGTTTCACAACCAACCACTGGTAGTTTGAAGTCTACTTCATATTTCCGACTAAACCCTACAGGTATAACCAGTGATATCCCAACAAATGCCAAATTTGACTCCTTAAACTTAGTGTTGGTACCAAGTTATTGGAGGATTGCATATGGTGATACCACGAAACTTCAGACCATTTCTGCACACCGATTGACCCAATCTTTAGAAACAAAAACTATAGATAATTCATTCAATGGGCAGCCAAATCCATTTTATATCACTGGACCGGCTATTTTTGGCCATCAAAAGGTCAGCTATTCAGCAAATGAATTGGGTTCTGTAAAGTTCTTGCCTAAGAAGTCGAAGAAGGATACGGTTTCCATTCGCTTGAATGATGCGTTGGGTACGGAGTTCTTCAACAAGATCAAAGCTTCTGATATCGCATTCAATTCAGCTTCCAATTTCCAAGAATACTTTAAAGGCTTGAGTTTGGTTTCTGCGGAAACGAATACAGCGATTATCGGCTTCTCTGACACCCTACAGGTTAAGGTTAACTATTCCTACCTAGGGTCGGATGGTTTCAAGAAGACCGGATCTAAAGTGTTAAACATGACCGAAAAGGCTTTCCAGTACAATCAATTTGACAAGGATGTACAGGGGACAGTATTTGAAGGATTGAGTTCAACCAAAGCCCTTGAGAGCAAGAATACGGCTGGAATCACCTATTTACAAGGTGGAACAGGTGTTGTTACTGAAATCAAGTTTCCTGCATTAAAGGAATTCTTGGCCCAACAGGGACTGGCTGTCAATAAAGCAGAACTGATTATTGAATTGGAAACCTTGCATACCGGTTATATGCCAGCTATTCCAAACCCAATATTAATGATTGCTGATAATAGGATTCCGCTTTCTTATGTGCATCAGCCATTTGGAAGGGACCCTCAATTTGCGCAATACATTAAATCAGATAATTTAGGAAAAAAAGGTAGGTATACTTTTAATATGATTGAGTATATTAAAAATACCACGGATGCAGAATGGGGTAATAAATCTTTATTCTTATCCATGTTCCCGACCGCAGGTCTAGGTTTTACACCTTATACCAGCGTTTTGGCGACACAAAACAATGAACCGAAAGTTAAATTAAATATCGTATATACAAAATTTAAATAGTCTATGAATAAGAGAAATTGGCTTGTACTACTTTTGATAGGAGCCTTCGCAATTACTACATTTAACTCATGTAAAAAAGAGGAATCAACAGATACAGATACTGGTCCAACTGAATGGGAAACATCTATCGTTCTAACAGGTAAACCAAGAAATGGTGCTGCAACATTTACAATCAATGACGTAGCTTATTTAGTGGGTGGACAAATGAAAAATAATGAGTTATTAAGTGACTCTTATTCATTCGACGGTACTTCTTGGACTAAAAAAGCAGAATTCACTGGCCCTAAAAGACATAGTGGAGTTGGCTTTGCAGTTGCTGGAAAAGGATATGTAGGATTAGGTTTTGGAAATGACGGTGTTACTTCCGGACCTCTAAAAGATTTTTATCAGTATGACCCTGCAACTAATGCATGGAAAAAAATTGCTGATTTCCCAGGTGATGCTCGTCATTCTGCAGTTGCATTTACTTTAGGTAATGCAGCATACGTAGGATTAGGTGGTAATAATGCTACCGATGAGACTTTCTCAGATTTCTATAAATATGATCCAGCTACAGATAAATGGACTGAAATTGCTACTTCATTCAGCAACAAGAAAATGGGTGCTTATGCATTCGTGATCAATAATGTAGCTTATGTAGGTGGAGGTATTTCCAATGGTGTTCCAACAAATGATTTCTATTCATTTGATGGTACTAAATGGGAAAAGAAAAAATCCCTTACTGAAGATAACAAAGATGCAAGACGCGTTAATGCAAGTGCATTTACTATTGGCAGCAATGGTTATGTAGTTTCAGGACGCTCTCAAACTGGTGTTGTAAGTACAGTATGGAAATATAATCCAGCTGAAAACGCGTGGTCTGATGGTAGCGAATCTATCCCTTCAGCTCGTGAAAAATCAGTTGCTTTCGCAATCAAAGGAAAAGGTTACATCAGTACTGGTAATTCTGGAACTGGCTCTTTCTTCGATGACACTTACGTGTTCACTCCAGTTAGATAATATTTTTATATAACGATAGAAAAGGGATGGCCTATAGGTCATCCCTTTTTTATTGAACTTAGCTTTTCATTCCCCGTTGTTAACCAAGAAATGACCTATTTTCAGGAGGTCTTTTTTTGAGGGGTACATACTGGATAAAGTTTGGTCTCATTCGAGACACATTCCGAATTTTCCGAATATGTCTCGAATGAGACCAAAACAATCCCCGAAGCCACAGCTCCATTTTTTTTGGATAATATGGGTTTCAAAGCCTCCAGTAATGTCCGATTGAGTTGGCTATGGATAAAAGAAAAGTGGCAACCTTTATCGGGTTACCACTTCTCTTAAATCTTGAATGATCTAGTATTTTTTAGATAAGTCCTTTAGCAGATAAAAGTTCTGCAACTTGAACCGCATTGGTTGCCGCACCTTTACGAAGGTTGTCGGCAACTACCCATAGGTTCAATGTTTTCTCTTGGGTCTCATCTCTACGGATTCGACCAACGAATACTTCGTCCTTGCCGTGTGCATCTTTAGGCATTGGGTATTCTAGGTTGGCAGGATTATCTACCACCACTACACCTTCTTGCGCTTCAAGGGCTGCACGTACATCCGCCAAGTCGAATTCGTTTTCAAACTCGATGTTTACCGATTCAGAGTGACCACCGATTACAGGGATACGTACGGTTGTAGCCGTAACCTTGATGGAATCGTCGCCCATGATCTTGTTGGTTTCTTGGATCATCTTCATTTCCTCTTTCGTGTATCCATTGTCCTGGAATACATCGATATGAGGAATTACGTTCAGGTCGATCTGGTAAGGATAAGCTTTTTCGCCTTCCACGCCATTACGCTCGTTCATCAATTGATCAACAGCTTTTACGCCCGTACCGGTTACGGATTGGTAAGTAGATACGACAACACGTTTGATTTTATATTTTTCATGCAAAGGCTTCATAACGACAACCATTTGAATGGTTGAACAGTTTGGGTTTGCAATGATTTTGTCTTCAGCAGTCAATACATCGCCATTTACTTCAGGCACGATCAATTTCTTGCTCGGGTCCATACGCCAAGCGGATGAATTGTCGATAACGGTAATTCCAGCTTCCGCGAATAGGGGAGCATATTCCGTAGAAGTGCTGCCGCCAGCAGAGAAAAGGGCTACATCAGGTTTAAGAGCAATAGCTTCAGATGCAGTCACGACCTTATACTTCTTTCCCTTGAATTCGATTTCCTTACCCTTACTTCTTTCAGAAGCAACAGGAATCAATTCTGTAACCGGGAAATTACGTTCCGCTAACACTGTCAACATTTCTGACCCGACTAGACCAGTCGCGCCTACTACTGCAACTTTCATAAATAATATTTGCTTTAAATTTTAATTATTATTGATTTTCTTAAGGTAACAAACATACTAAATAAACCTGAACATTTTTGGAATATTTTCGCTTTTAATAATTGATTATCACTATGATGGAATAAAGTTCAACAAGATTTGTCTTTTGATGTAAAACGTTCAGGTAAATTGGGTTTTCGTTGACAATGTTTCATTGAAAAATTGGTTTTACAGAGCGTAAACGGCCGAATGCTTTTTGAATGTAAAAAATTAAATCATACGTTTGCGCAAAATGCTGGGAAACATCATATTCAGGCATTTAATTGGTAATTTCGCCATATTATTTTAGAAGTTCTTGAAATAACTAAATTTATAAAACTATCATTTCTATAATGAAAGAAGTCATATTGATGATCGGAGCCAATGGTCAGATTGGTTCAGAGTTAGCTGCAGCATTGCGAATCAAGTTCGGAAACGAAAATGTTATCACCTCAGATATACGCGAACCCAAAGAGATTGCCGACGGTGAGATCTTTGAAACATTGAATGTATTGGACAAAGAAGCGATCAAAGCTTTGATCCTAAAATATAAACCTACCCAGATCTATTTATTGGCAGCGATGCTATCGGCTACTGGTGAGCAATACCCACAAAAAGCTTGGGACCTGAACATGAACGGTCTCTTGAATGTATTGGACCTAGCGGTGGAGTTGGGGATCAAGAAGATCTTCTGGCCTAGCTCGATTGCCGTATTTGGCCCACATTCACCAAAAGAGAACACGCCTCAATATTGTGTGATGGATCCGAATAGCATTTATGGAATCAGTAAATTGGCTGGAGAGCGTTTATGTGAATATTATCATAACAAATATGGTTTGGATATCCGCAGTGTTCGTTATCCGGGCATTATCTCTTGGCGAACCGAACCAGGAGGAGGTACCACGGACTATGCAGTCCATATCTTTTTTGAGGCAATCCGCCAAGGGAAATACACTTCCTTCCTGAATGCAGGAACTGAGTTGCCGATGTTGTACATGGATGATGCGGTTCGAGGGACCATTGAGTTAATGGACGCACCATCAGCGGGTTTGACGATCCGTTCCAGCTACAATCTTGCGGGGGTTAGTTTTACTCCGACAGAAATTGCTGAAGAAATTAAAAAAATTCTCCCTAATTTTGAAATCTCCTATTCAGACAATGATCCGCGTCAAGCAATTGCTGATTCATGGCCAAAGAGCATCAATGATGATCAAGCAAGAGCAGATTGGGGCTGGAAGCCGACATTTGATCTGGCAGGGATGGCACAAGACATGCTGGAGAATCTTAAAACAAAACTAAAATAAAATGGGTAGAGCTTTCGAATTTAGAAAAGAAAGAAAATTTAAACGCTGGGCCAAAATGGCCGTTCAATTTACGCGTCTTGGAAAAGAAATTGCAATCGCAGTAAAAGAAGGCGGTCCTCACCCGGAGAACAATTCCCGCTTACGTACCGCAATCCAAAATGCTAAGGCAGTGAACATGCCGAAGGATCGTGTGGAAGCGGCTATTAAAAGAGCCTCTGAGAAGGATTCAAAAGGTTACGAAGAATTTGTATACGAAGGATACGGTCCTCATGGAGTTCCTGTATTGATCGAAACCGCTACTGATAATACCAACAGAACAGTAGCAAATGTTAGAAGTTATTTTACCAAAGCTGGTGGATCCCTAGGTAAAACCGGATCCCTGGATTTTATCTTTCAAAGGAAATCTGTATTCCGCTTTCCGGCTACCGATGAGCTCGATGTGGAAGAACTTGAGTTGGAATTAATCGACGGAGGTCTGGAAGAATTATATGTGGAGGCTGATGAGGAAGGAAACGATATTATCGTGGTACAAACTTCCTTTGAGGACTTTGGAAACATGCAACGCCTTTTAGAAGAAAAAGGGATTGAAGTTTCTTCCGCAAAAACAGAACGTATAGCTTTATCGCATACGACCCTGTCTGAAGAGCAAGCTGCTGACGTCCTAAAATTGATCGATAAGATCGAAGAAGATGATGACGTACAAGCGGTATATCACAACATGGACTAATCCAGATCAGGATATTAAAACATAAAAGAGGGCTCGCCCTCTTTTTCTGTTTTAATACGGGGGGATTTGAAGAAAGTTCAGTTCCTGTGCGTTTTTTGGTCTAAATGTATACATTTGTATATGCTTTCGTTCACCGAGTTTTTCACGAAAAAGAAAATTGACATCAATGCTTTGCAAAAAGCGAAGCCTGAACTTTATCAAGAATTTGATAGAGATTATGCTTTGATGGGTGAAAAGAGTTTTGATCACAGCAAGAAGTTCTGGTTCAATAGGCTAAGGAAAGATTACCTCTTGAAGGAGATCGAAATCTCGGAACCGAAGAAAGCCGAAATCAAAGCAGAAGCATCTTCTACAGCTGCACCTAGCAGCACTGCGCCAGCCGCTGCCAAACCAGCAGGATTCCGTCCTAAATTTAAAGCTGCTGTCAAACCTGTTGAAGAGAAGTCAACGGAAGAAACAGAGACCAATCCAGCTGCCAAAGCGCCGACAGGCTTTAAGCCTCGTTTTAAGGCCGCTGCTCCTCCCGAAAAACAGGATGACCTAAGCGGCAGCATTGAAGTGGATAAGGCAACTGAAGCGATTAAAGAGGCTGAGGAGACCGTAGCCAAGCCAAAAGGCTTTACGCCAAGGTTTAAAGCAACTAACCTACCTAAAAAGGTCGAAGAAGAAAAGCCGGAAGAAGCCCAAGCGGAGACATCGGCAGAAAATGCTGTAGAAAACAAGGAGGCTGTTGCTCCTGCGAAACCAAAAGGCTTTACGCCAAGGTTTAAAGCATCGAACCTACCTAAAAAAGTAGAGGAAGGAAAGCCGGAAGAAGCCCAAGGGGAAACATCGGCAGAAAATGCTGAGGAGAACAAGGAGGCTGTAGTTCCTGCGAAACCAAAATGCTTTACGCCAAGATATAAAGCAACGAACCTACCTAAAAAAGTAGAAGAAGAAAAGCCGGAAGAAGCCCAAGCGGAAACATCGGTAGAAAATGCTGAGGAAAACAAGAATGCTGCTTCTCCTGCTAAACCAAAAGGCTTTACGCCAAGGTTTAAGGCGGCGAACCTGCCTAAAAAGCTGGAGGAGAAAGAGGGCTCCTCTTCGGATTCCGAACCTAAAAATAAGCTACAGGAAGATCAACCTGCAACAGATGTTACAGAAGATAAACTTGCAGAAGAAAATACATCTAAGCCTACTGGCTTTAAACCAAGGTTTAAGGCTGGTGTTACCAAAACGACAACTAACCAGGAGGACAAGGATCCCCATCCTGAGCAATCAAGTGCTCCAACTGAAGAACCATCTACCCAAACAACAAAACCAGTAGGTTTCAAGCCGCGTTTTGTGGCTAGGAAATCATCAGATCAAAAAGATAAGGAGGATTAGAAAGAATATGGATAATCCCATTTATTTTATATTTTTAATTTCAAAAGCGCGTATAAATTATGTTAAAAGAAGAAAGGCAAGCCTATATAATACACCAAATCAACATACATAATAAAGTTTTATCCTCAGATCTGAGCGTTCAGCTGAATGTTTCGGAAGATACCATTCGTCGTGATTTGAACGAGTTGGCGGAGAGTGGTAAAGTTTTGAAGGTATATGGAGGTGCATTATCTAAGTCTTTTCAATATCCCTTCCAAGAGGGGAATGTTTATGCCAAAGAAGCTAAAAAAGAGATTGCTTCCAAGGCTATATCGTTGATTCAAAGTGGAATGACCATCTTGGTCGGAGGGGGAACCAGTATGATTGAATTGGCACGTTTGGTTCCAAAAGATGTTCAGTGTACCTTTTTCACGATCAGTCCTTTAGTCGCATTGGAGTTGGCGGAGAAGGAGAACCTAGAGGTCTTCCTTTTGGGAGGAAAGCTTTCCAGGAACACGAATGTTGTGTCAGGGTCGCAGGTAATCAATGAGTTATCAGATATCAAGGTCGATCTATGTCTGTTGGGGACGAACAGTCTTTCTGTAGAAGAGGGGGTAACCGATTCCGATTGGGAAGTTGTTCAGATCAAGAAAGCGATGATCAAATGTTCGCAGAAATTAGGGGTACTGAGTATTGTCGAGAAATTAAATTCCAACCAAAAGCTTAGGGTTTGCCCATTAAAAGATATTACTTATCTCATTACGGACTTAAATCCTAAACATCCAAGTCTAGAAGAATTCAGTAAACAGATAACCATTATTTAATTTGGTTTTTTTCCAAAGGTCTTTACACGAATGGCTCTCTCAACGAGCCATTTGTTGCTTTCGATAAAGAGGTTGTGCCAAAGCAGGTTATAGTTTATCCTGCGGTTGAATAGCGTTCTCTTTGCGTGTTTCAGTAGCTTAAAGACACTGTATCCCGCCAGACCGTTAAATGGTTTGGCATAGTAGGAAGCATGGTGTTTCTTCCATTCTTCAACAGCCTTTTTATTGACATATTCCACATACTCTTCATTTGCCAACTTGGCAGAGAGCGGCTTAACAAAGTCTGCGGACAATTTTTCGTCCTTCAATTCCACCAGATGCTTTTTCTTTTCTACAATATGGAGGAAGTGCTTGCTCAGCTTCTTGTTTTCGAATTCCAGTTCCAGTACGCCGCCTACGTTCCATTGCGGGTGATTTGCAGGATATTCAAAATAAAAGTTACCAAGGCTATAGGCGATCAATTTACCGTTATATTCTTCTATGCCCTGAACGACATGGGGATGGTGTGCGATGATGACATCAACACCTAAATCAATCAATTCCTTATAGCGTTCCTTCCATTCCGGAATAGGCACATCCAATAGTTCCACCCCAGCATGGATTTGTACGATCAGGATATCCACCTGTTTTCGGTATTGTTGGATATCGGCGTTTACCCGTTTGGCATTGACCCAAGCATGACCGACCAACCGGTCGCCATTCAATGCGCCATACCCATTTTCTCCATAAGCCAAGAAGCCATACTTTATGTCATCAAAAGTCCAGGTTTTTAAGCCATAAGCCTCTTCTTCAGAACCCACACCTAAGATTTCCTGACGGGGAAATAGATCAATCGTTTTGAGCAGGGCTTCTTCGCCAAAATCATAGATATGGTTGTTAGCTAATGAAAAGCAATTGAAACCGAGTGCTTGCAGCCAGGTTGGAGCGTTTTTGTTTTGGGCGACCAGGGGACCTGTTTTATGGATCGGCTGTCCAACGCCTTGGATAGGGGCTTCAAAATTGCATGATTTTAGGTCAGCAGATTTAAATAATTCCTTAAGGCTAGGAGAGAATTGTGGTGCTTTTTCACAGACAATATCTCCAACAAAGACAAACTTATGCTTGGATGTTGCTTGCATTTCTTTTTCTCAATAAAGTTTCAATCGGTTTGATTGTAATATAAGCAAAATAAGCTTCCAATAAATCGTTTTTTGCACCTAATAATTTCAAAACGCCCTTAACCTTAGGGGTATGCATCAAAGTTTGGAAGATTTTTTCCTTTCTGCCGATATGCATGACCTTTTGGTTGATCCAGCTTAAGTATTCAGGGATCAGGCATTCCTTCAATAGATTTATATCTAAAGGGGTCAAGGTTTCGTTCAGCAGAGCGTAATAATTGAGTGAATTCTGATAGGTATATCTATGTTTTTCCTCTTCGAACAGGAGGTTGTTTTTTCTAAAGAAATCCCTTTGCCAAGCACGATTTTCCCTTCTTTCCTGGGGAAGGTTCAGCATGGAAATGGCAATGTCCTCATCGACGAAAGGAGAATAGCCTGGATAGCCCATTTTGGCCGGCACAGATATTAAATATTGCAACATCATCATCTTGGTCCGCATGGCGGTGATGATACGATATTCAGGGGAATCTAAATATTCTTTCTGTCGATCATAAATAGGCTCGACAATGCCACTATAGTCAATATTCATGGCTAACTTGGAATCAGCGCTCATGCCATGGGTGTACCCAAGAGTACGGTAAGAGGCAGCGCTATCTATCATGGGAACTTTGACTGCTCCTGCCCAGGCATCACCGATAATTCCGCTAAGAAGCTGCATTGGGTTGCCTGCCTCCAATTGTTTGATCTTGTCATAGAATTCCATATGGTAAGTGCCAGAGGCAGCAACGGCAGGACCAAATTGATCATACCATTGATCCATATAGACATTGAACTTGCCTAGGGGAATCCTATTCCATTTTGTGTGCAATCTTTTGGAAAGCAGACCGGCATAAACGGCCTCGCGTGATTCGTCCTGATTTAAGGAGGTGCCATAGGTATAGGCATGGATCCTGTTCCTGTCCTTCAACAGGACATTCATCAGCCTTGAATCAAATCCACCACTGGTCGGAATCAAGATATCATCTTTAAATCCATCCGCCCAATTATTTAATGCGGAGCTTAGTTTATGTAAGACATCATCCTCATGGGATTTCTTGCCCAACAGCTTTAAGGTGTCATCATTAGTCTCTTTTATGGAGAGATTCCCGTTTTCAAGAATTAAAACCTGGTTGGGCAATAAGTATCGTACGTCTTTGACTGGGGTATGTCCAAATACGCTATAGCCAAAATCTAGATAAGCTGCTAAGCCTTCTGGGTCAATTTCCAGATTGGCATAATCAATGACCTCATTGATGTCCTGACTGTGTCTTCCGGTCTTAAGATTATAGAATACAGTTTGATAACCTACCCAATTTCCTTTTGCAACTTCCATTAAGATTTTTTCGCTAATTTCTTCTTTAACATGCCCAAGATTTCCAACCAGATATCATTTTTGATCAGATGATTGGCTCCAACATAAATAACTACGAATATAAGGCTTTGTACTATGATGAGTAGCAAGTAATTCGGTATTAGGTTAAAAAAGAGCGGTAAATAAGCCACTCCAGCCGCTATGATGGAAATCAGGGTCGTCGGCAAAAGGTCTTTGACCTGCATGAACAGGTTGTAGCCATAAACCCTACCGCTCATGACTGCTGCAATAATATAGCAAATGATCCTGACGGCAACGAGTCCAAGAGCAATCATGACCAAACCATGTCTGTAGGTGAAAAACAGGGTAATGATGGCCAAGGAAACCTTGGTGATTTCCAAGATCAGGAAAAGTTTAGAGCGCCCCTTGATATTCAGGAAGTTCGCATTCAGATCGGTCAATGAAGTGAAGATACTGGCGAAACATAATATTTGGAACAGCAGTATCGATGATACCCAGGTGTCCGTTAGGAAGAAAACAAAACCTGGTTTAGCCACTGCAATGGCCAGAAAACTGATTGGCATCAAAGCGAATGCAAGGCTAGTCAATGTTTTTCTGCTGGCATTCAAGTACCTTGGGAGGTCGTCTTGGATAGGGGTCAAGGTAGACAGGGTCGTTCCCTGCAAAATAGCGGTAATGGTCTGCCCTGCTGTTTCTCCCCATTTATTACCTTGGTAATAGTATCCTACCTGAGCAGGAGTATAAAATTTGCCGATAAAGGAGGCATAAAAAGGAGAGAGTACCTTGCCCAACATGTTTGAAACCATAAAGGAAAGGGAGAACGAAAGATGCTTTTTTAAGGATGCTCCACTGAATGCGAAATTTACTTTCCAATCACCCCACATCCATAGCATTACCGTCCTGAACAGGGTGTACAAAAGGGGTTGTAAAATCAATGCCCATACTCCATAGCCCAATAGGGCAACAATGATCACAATAATACCGGCAAAAAGGACGGCCAATACATTGATCCTGGTCGTTAAATGGAATTGAAACTTCTTGAGGATCTTTACGTATTGTACAATACTAAAGGATTGGATAATAATCTGCAGGAACAAGACCCTAGCATAAAGGGCAAGGCCTGGGATATTGTAGTATCTTTCGATATATGGGGATGCAAAATAGAGGATCAGGTAGATAATGGCACTTACGGAGAGGTTGAAGATGAACATGGAAGAATAGTCCAATTCATCCACTACCTTGGTCCTGACCAACGAAGTCGCCAATCCACTATCTACAAAGGTAGTCGCAATAATGGAAAATATCGCCAGGGCAGCGATCACAGCAAACTCATCGGGGCTTATGATCCTGGCCGTAATGATCGCGACGATGGTAACGATGGCCTGATTGCCGAATCGATCCAAGGTATTCCAGAATAGCCCATTGATGGTGATGTTTTTCGTGTTTTCGCTCATGTATTGGATTAATCAACAAATTTAGGAAAGATTCTTGTACAGCATAAGAAAAAAGCATTATACTTAATGCATTACGAGATTTACTCATATATTTGATTTAGAATAGATTGATTTTCCTTTTCACATGCTAGCACCAATCGCTTTATTTGTTTACAATAGACCTGTTCATACCCGTAAGACATTATCCGCTCTTGAGGCCAACAGTTTGGCGGAGCAATCCGATATATACATTTTTTCAGATGGGGCAAAAACGGCCCAAGATATCGAGGCTGTCAACCAAGTACGTTCCATCATCCGTGAACCTTGGAAGTTTAAGCATATCTATATCATCGAACGCTCCCAAAACAAGGGACTTGCCAACAGTATCATCGAAGGGGTAACCCAGGTGCTGCAGAAACATGGAAGAATCATCGTTCTGGAGGATGACCTGGAAACCTCCAGTTTTGCCCTTCAATACTTCAATGATGCGCTCAACCATTATCAAGATCAGGAAAAGGTGATGGAGATTTCGGGCTATATGTATCCAGTGGATAAGCCCAAGAAACTGCCACAATCTTTTTTCTTCCGGGTAGCCAATAGTTGGGGCTGGGCAACATGGGATAGGGCCTGGCAACATTTCAATCCCGATATTGAGGAGTTGACCAAGGATTTTACCCGTAAACAAAAGAAAGCCTTTAGCGTGGATAACTCCGAGAATTTCTGGAAGCAGGTCAAACAATTCAAGGCCGGCAAAATCAATTCCTGGGCAATCCGTTGGTACCTGTCGGTTTTCAACAAAGGTGGACTGGTCTTGTATCCCAGGTTTTCATTTGTCCAAAACACGGGAACAGACGGATCTGGAACCCATTCGGATGTTGATAAGGTCTATCGGGTAGAGCTTTCTAAAAAGCCTGTCCGCAAATTCCCGGTGATCATCGAAGAAGATCCTTTGGCATTCCAGGCCATCAAGCATTTCTATAAAAATCGCAAGGGAACCTTTTTTGAAAGGTTAGCGAAATTTATAGAAAAGAAGATGTTGGAGCGTAAGATGCGAAAGCTGTAAGTTTATTTCTCTTCTAAATTCTTAAAGAATAAAGTCCTTTTGGTTTTTGCTACTAAAGCGTATCCTTTGTCGAGCATCAATTGAAAGACTTCAGATTTATCCAGGTCAGCAATGGAGAGTTCTTCTTCAACTAGGACAAAGCTAGGTCTAAACTGTTGCCAATCATTGCTGTTCAAGACGATCAGGTCAAATCCTTCGGCATCAACAGAAAGGAAGTCGATCTTTTTCCCTTTTGGCAGGTGCTTTTGCAAAACCTCTTTTAGAGGTAGTGTTGGTACGGGGATAGTCTTTATCAGGTGGTATTTTGCATTCAGGCCATCTCTTTTTTCAGATATTTCTTGGGAAAATCCGTTCAATGCGGGTTCGTTGAAGCAATAATAAGTCAATTCTTGAGGGCTTTCGCTGATGCCAATATTGAGGTTGACATCTTTGGTCCTAAACCATCTGAACCATTTCATGGCCTCAGGGGAGGGCTCAATGTTAATTCCACGCCAGCCTTTTTTGTAGAAGTACATGGTGTTGGAGAATCTATAGGGGTGATGGGCACCTACGTCTACATAAAATCCTTTGTAGTTTTTTCGTCCTTCATAAAAACCTCTAAGGACCATGTCCTCGCCTTCTTGTGAAAATGAACGTGCATGGAAAAATTTATGGATCGGGAAATAGTTTAAGATAGCTTTCTTGATTTTAGACATTGGGCCAAAGCAATTTACAATTGTTAGTATTTTGCAATCAATGTACAATTATTTTTTTTCAGGTAGGTAAGACGGGTAAAAAATTTAGGAGCATTTAACAGTTTTGTGGATGAATGTTGATTCCTTTTGAAGGGTTCTATGTTACTTTTGAGGCGCAAAAGTAACCAAACCGACGAAGGAGCTCATGGACACCAATTCTCTTCGTTACTTTTGAGGTGCAAAAGTAACCAAAACGCTTCGGCTCATTTAAGATGGCTTTTTCGCACGGTCATCCGCACATGAAAAGAATGCCTTGTTGTCGGGAATATCTTTCAAAAGATCCTCCCATCCAAAGGGATGATCTTTTGAAAGCATTCCAAGGCCAATCCCATCGCACGGGGCAACGGCATTCTTTCCATTTTTCCGCCATTGGAAATGAGCCGGAGGCTAAAGGGCTTCCTCTGGAAGTATGATTTTTGTATTGAGAAACCTCCAACGGGGGTGAAATGTTTGTAGAAATTAGATGTTTGTAATGGCGAACCCACAGCGTGGGTGAAATGTTTTTCTATACCTTTCTGTGTCACCCTTCGGCAAGCCCTCAGGGTGACACAAAAGATGTTGATAAAGATTTCAGCCTCGCTGCGTTATTAACGTTCAAATGCCTATTTTTGCAAGGTTAACAAATATTAATAATACCCTTAAGCATGGCTTATCCTAAGGTTTCAATCATTACCATTGTTTACAATAATGTTAGGGATATCGGATTTACCCTAGCTTCTGTAGATCAGCAGACCTACCCTAATATCGAATATATTGTGGTGGACGGCAAGTCTACGGATGGAACCCTGGATGTCATTGCTGAGTATAAGGATTTGATCAATATCTTGGTTTCTGAAAAGGATAATGGCATTTACGACGCAATGAACAAAGGCTTGGCCCTTGCTACGGGCGATTATGTGCTGTTCCTGAATTCAGGGGATGAACTTTTTGCTCCCAATACCTTGGAGAAAATCTTTGGCAATGAAGACCATGCGGATATCTATTATGGAGAGACCAAGTTGATCAATGAGGACCGTGAGATTATTGGGGACCGTCGTCATAAAACGCCGGCTCATTTCGATTGGCAATCCTTTAAATATGGCATGAATGTCTGTCATCAGGCCATCTATATCAAGCGCAGCTTGACAGCTCCCTATGATCTGCAGTACAAATTGAGTTCAGATATAGACTGGGTGATCAGAGCTGCCCAAAAAGCGAACAAAGTCGTGAATGTGAAAGATTATGTTGCCAAATATTTGGTAGGTGGGATGTCACAGCAGCGACACAAGCAGAGTTTGAAGGAACGCTACGAGATCTTTAAGAAATACTATGGTATTGTTCCTAACCTAATCAACCATGGTGTTATCGCCATGCGCCTACTGGTACATCGATTTAAGCATGGCAAAACAAGAGACTAATTTTTTAAATCCCAATCTTTTGGTTGAACTGGCCAACAGTAGGATGCCCTTTGGGAAATATCAAGGGTACCTATTGATGAACTTGCCGGAGCCGTATTTGGCTTGGTTCAAACAGAAGGGATTTCCGCCGGGCAAAATCGGGATCCTGTTGGAAACTCTCTATGAAATAAAACTCAATGGTCTGGAGTATTTATTAAAGCCATTGGTCAAAAAGTGATGAATATCAATTTTTGGTCGTCCAATTTTTTTATCTTTGCAGCATAATTTTAAACATTAAACGCCGTTTGCAGCGGTATCAATGAATATATGGCACAATATCAAACACTGCTGTACTATTGCTACAGCCCTATCGAGAATGCGGAAAAGTTCGCAGAAGATCATCTAGAATTTTGTAAATCACTTGGCTTGTTGGGACGAATCATCGTTGCTGATGAAGGTCTTAATGGTACGGTTTCGGGTACTCCGGAGGCTTGTAAGGCGTATATGGAGCATGTGCATGCGGATCCGAGGTTTGCAAAGACCGAATTCAAGGTGGACGACGTAGAAGAACTTTCATTCATCAAGATGCATTGTCGTTACAAAGAGGAGATTGTTCACTCAGGTCTGCGCAATCCATCTGTGATCGATCCAAACAAACAGACGGGAAAGCATCTGGAGCCTAAGGATTTCTTGGCGTTGAAAGATCAAGAGGATGTGGTTATCCTTGACGTTCGTTCAAATTATGAGCATAATGTAGGTCGTTTTAAGAACGCTGTTACATTGGATATAGAAAATTTCCGTGAGTTTCCGGAAAAAGTGAAGGAATTGGAACATCTAAAGGGCAAGAAAATCTTGACTTATTGTACAGGTGGTATCAAGTGTGAAAAAGCTTCTGCTCTATTGTTGAAAGAGGGTTTTGAGGATGTTTATCAATTGCACGGTGGTATCATTAAATATGGTAAGGAAGCTGGCGGGGAGGATTTTGAAGGGGAATGCTATGTTTTTGATAACCGTGTTACAGTTCCGGTCAATTCGGTTAACCCGACAGTTGTTTCAACATGTAAAAACTGTGGGAAAATTACTTCGAAAATGATCAACTGTGCAAACCCGATCTGCAATGAGCATTTTACGCAATGTGATGAATGTGGCTGGGAATTAGACGGTTGCTGTTCTGACGACTGTAAGTCGCATCCGAAGAAACGTGAGTATGACGGTACAGGCTATTATGTAAAAGTACCTCAGCCTGTCAATATTGATAAAATCTCAAAGCGTAAGCACAAGAAGTTGGTGAAAAATTAAAAGTTTATTAAAATATTTCGAAAAATCCATTTATCTTTCAATAGCTAAATGGATTTTTTATTATACTCTTAATTGGAAATACGAAATGGATAGTCAGAAAGTAGACATGTTTTTAATGTCAAACAACAAGTTTTTTGAATCATATCAATTGATGGAGATCAAGGATCTATTGACGAGGTCGGATGAAAGTAAATACACGAATGTTCAGATCCAACAATATAAAGATCCAACTACTGTCTTGATCGTTTCCATTTTGGCGGGTTCCTTTGGGATTGACCGCTTTATGATTGGAGATACCGGTTTGGGAATTGCCAAATTATTGACCTGTGGAGGTTTGGGAATATGGACTATC
The DNA here is from genome assembly GCF_024296865.1 of Sphingobacterium sp. LZ7M1. GTDB lineage: Bacteria > Bacteroidota > Bacteroidia > Sphingobacteriales > Sphingobacteriaceae > Sphingobacterium. The sequence continues at coordinate 267,427 of NZ_CP101134.1, forward strand.
ATTGATTGGTTCCTGATCATGGGGGCAACAAAAACCAAAAATTTCGAAAAACTGATTACCTCCTTGAATTATTAATTCAATGCGGAATCCAAGGAGCAGACTGTATATTACTACGGGAATAGTTTGTTTCATTGGGATTATCTGGCTATTGCTGGATTATTATGCTTCCGCGAACATCACACTATGTCCAGTGAAACTGGTTACAGGCTATCCTTGTCCTTCCTGTGGGACGACAAGATCCATTTCAGCATTGTTTAATGGGCAGCTTAAGGATGCATTTATGATCAACCCTTTGGGGATCGTTTCGAGCATCATCATTATGGCTGTTTTGGTATTGATGCTGCTTGATTTGGTTACAAAGCGTGATTATTATTATAAAGTTTATAATCAGGTTGAAAAATTTCTTCAGCAGCATAAGGCATTCAGTGCGATTCTGGTCATATTAGTTATTTTAAATTGGGCATGGAACATATCGAAGGGACTATAGCTTTTAATCCGAGAGAGATTACCGAGGATGAACGTGAATATGCATCAAATAGTTATTTGATGTCTTTGTTTGCTTTGTTTATTGGTTTACCGTTGCCTATATTCAATTTACTGGCAACTGTGATTTTCTATTTGGGCAATCGTAAATCCACTCGCTTTGTAAAGTGGCATTGTACTCAAGCACTTATTTCCCAATTTGCCATTTTCTTTTTCAATACCGCTGGATTTTGGTGGACCATGGCGATTATTTTTAATAGGAAGGAAGTGAGCGATGCTTATATCGCCTACCTGATGTTGATTTTACTGTTGAATGGGATTGAAATTGTTTCCACCATCTATACTTCGATAAAAACAAGAAAGGGAATTCATGTACGTTGGTTCCTGTTTTCGGATATCACTGATAATCTGTTGAAACGATGAAGATTCTAGGCAAATTTCTGGTATTAGCTGCTGGAATTGCAGTCTGTTATCTACTGTTGTTGCAAGTGAATTGGACGAGTGTGTTTGAAGTCCAACAGAATCAGGATCGCTTGGAGTCAAAATTGGGTAAGTTGGTGCTGGAACAGGTGCGCGACCTGTATGATGTGATCGAGGATGAGCAGATCGACAGTACCCTCGATTCGCTTTTTATTCCCTTATTGAAAGAAAATTATATCCCTAGCAAAAACTATGATCTTCTGTTGGTGGAAAGTGAAGAGGTGAATGCCTTTGCCCTTCCTGACGATAAGATCATCGTGACGACAGCCCTGATCAATTTTTTGGATAGTGCAGATTATATGTCGGCCATCTTGGCCCATGAGATTGCCCATTGTGAGAAAAACCATGTGATGCGTTCATTGATCACTAATTTTGGTTTGGATCTATTGCTGTCAGGATCAGGTACCGGTGAAGTGACCAATTTCTTGACAGGGCAGGCCTTCTCAAGGAAGCTTGAAAAAGAAGCCGATGAAAAAGCCGTGGAATATTTGGAAGAGGCCCATGTTGATCCAAGTAGCTTGATGAAAGTTATGGAGCTGTTTGATGTGTATCTGAGTTCGGATGGGGATGTCAGCTGGATTTCTTCTCACCCTGTTCCTGCAGACCGCAAGAAATACCTAGAACAAAAGATCAACAGGATCAAGACGGACCCTAATACCTACAAAAGTCCCATTAGCTCCAAAAGCTGGACAGACCTGCAAGGTCTGATTTCCGAATATGCCAATCAGGATTAATCTCTGCCCGATCTTCCTCCAAAACTTCTTAAATTATAGTTCAGGCTCAATAGGAAATATCTGGTCAAGGTGTTTGAGGTGATGTTTGAAATAGAAATCTCGGACGCTCGACGATTGATGTTTCGGGCATTGTTGAACAGGTCAAAAGCCTTTAAGGAGATTTCAGCATTTCTTTTCTTCAAGATCTTATATCCGATAGACGCATTCAGCAAGTTTGTTGAAATGGCCTCTGCACCCATTACACCCCCATTACGGTAGAAAGAATAATTATAACCCAAGGTCATGTTCTTAAAGAATTCCAGGTTCAGGGAATTGCTGATTCTATGGTTGGTAATCCGGTAGTGGGATATTTCACTCATTGGGTTATTGGTAAAGTTCATGTTCAGATTGTAATTGAATCCAATGATGATCTTTTTACTGAAATTGGTAAATATGCCCACATGCTGGCTAAAACCATAGCTGTGGTTTGGCATCAAGACTTTGTTGAGGATGGCATAATTACGGTTGTAATACATGTAATTGTTCAAGTTCAGGTTGAAGCCCAGTTTTTTTAACGGTAGCCCATAGTTGTTATTTGCTCGAAGTTGAAATACACCGTTGATGTTTTCAGGTACGACATATTGTCCACCGGCACCTAGGATAATATCTTCAAACAGGGTGATGGTGCTGTCGGTGGTCATGGTGGAGTTGATGATCTTATTGTTGGTGTAGTCAAAATTAAGGCTACTGTTGAAGCTCCGGCCATTGCTGCGGTTTACATCCCGATACTGAAGACGGAACCGATGGGTGTATTCCTGGCTCAGGTTTGGGTTTCCGTTTCGGAGAAACAATTCGTTTGAATTATCAATATAGTCCTGCAATTGATCGATGGAAGGGGTGTTTGTCGCGCCATTATAGTTGAATTCCAGGTGCCTTTCTTTGCTAAAGTAATAGGCCATGGTCAGTTCTGGAAGAAAGGCTCCAAAGTCTGCAGTGGTTCTCAGATTTATGGGGACGGTCCGGTTGTTTACCCGGTAGCCATGTTCATAGTTCATTCCAATCTGGAACCTAAAGGTGTCCTGTTTATTGTATGAATAAGAAAGCCCTGCACTGTGATGGGTGAAATCATTTCGGAATTCATTGGATAATCGATCGTTCAGTTCTTCAAACTGCCCTGTCTCGGCAAGAAACTCCATAGTTTTCCGGTCGGAATAGTTGCTGGTATTTCGCATGCCATAGTTGGCCTGCAATCTGGAGATCTTGGAGACATTGTAGGTGTAGGAAAGTCTTCCATTGTATCCATTTCCATATCCATAGGTCGTACTTTCGCGATTGGCAGTGTCGATTCGGTCTAGAACTGCATCTTTATAGTATTGGTTGAAGGCTAAGGTTTTTCCTAACGCCTCGTTGCTGCTCTTGTTTCCGTCTAAACTCAAGGATATGGTCTGACCCGCTTTTTTGAATCGGTGCATATAGGTCAAGCCGCCACCAAAATTGAAGGCTTCATTATTGTTGTTGAAGTTTCGGTTGGAGTTGTTCAGGGGTTCTGTCCTATTCTTGCTCATGTTGCTGATTGAGCTATTGGCCAGATCACTTTTTGTATAAGAAAGGTTTGGATTGATATCGATGCGGTTCATGCTGTCGATATCCCATTTCAGTCGACCTCTCAGGTTATGGGATATGTTGCCATTGTTACCGGTTTGATGTTGGTTCTGGAATTGGTTGGCTCGGCTTCCTGTAATATACTCAATGTCTGATAGGGTATTGGTAAAAGTGCTGCTATTGCGGAACCTATAGTTTCCATTGACTTCCATCTTTTTGTCGAGGAATGTATTGGTATAGTTGGCTGCAGCCGCATAGGTGTCAGATAGACCTCGGTCGGTGTTGTTATTTCCTCTTCTGAACCCGCCTCTTCCTTGTTCGGAAAACTCTGTTTCATTGATGTTGTTGGCCATGATATTGATGGAGATTTTTTCATCTCCACGGAAAGCATTTACACCGGAGTTGATCGAGAATTTGTCGGCATCACCTTTACCAGCGTTGAACTTTCCAAAGAGTCCTTTTTTCTTGTCGGGCTTGGTTACGATGTTAATGACTTTGGACCTTTTACCATCATCGAATCCGGAGAATTTAGTCTGTTCGGATTTCTCATCGATGATCTGTAGCTTGTCAATGATGTCTGCCGGGAGGGTTTTTAGGGCCACTTTAGGGTCAGTGCTGAAGAACTCCTTGCCGTCCACCATGATCTTGGTGACCTCCTCGCCATGTGCAGTAACTTTTCCATCTTCATCGATGGTTACACCAGGGACCTGAGCAACCATTTCATCAGCATCGGCATATTCTCTAGTGGCGAAATTACGGGCATTGAATTCCATGGTATCCCCTTTGACGGCAACATTAGGTGCTGGAGCGATGGTAATCTCTTCGATTACGATTTCCCCAGGTTCTAAGCCAACCAGAAGCGTTTCCATCGAAGGCTTTACAACGATGTTTTTCTCGAACTTTTTGAAGCCCAATAAAGTTCCGGTCAATTTATAATTGCCATTGGCTACCCTTGGGATTGAGAAATCTCCTTTGTCATTTGATTTGGCCGTACGGATGGTGGAATCTTTGAGGTTCAGGAGTTGGATGCTGGCATCCTGTAAGTTGCTACCCTTTGTTTTGTCCTGCACCTTTCCAGCGATATTGACTTGAGCCAATACAGGGACAAAGCTTAATAAAACTAGGCAAAAGGTAAGCAGGTATTTCATGGTAAGGTTTGATGGATTTTTTCAATTATATAGTTTTTAGACGATAACAGCCTGATAATCACAAAAAAGATACATTGTTGTTATGACAATCGTAAAAATCGGGAAATTGAAAAAGTTAGATTATCAAGAGGTTACAGCGGAAATGAAAATATTGAAAAGCGGAGTCGCATTAGAGATGTTACATAGCGGTCAAATTGCTTGGTCAAGGCAATTTCAGAAAAATTGGATATATTTGCTTATTACAATCAATGAAAGAAACGACACTCAGTAGGAAGGAAAAGATTCTGCAAACTGCCTTACAGTTATTTGCAATAAAGGGATACCTTGATACCTCGACCAAGGAGATTGCTGCCAAAGCTGGAGTTTCTGAAGCACTTATCTTTAAGCATTTCGGAAACAAGGATGCTTTGTTGGCCCATATCGTGAAGTCAGGTTATAGGAAGGTGCTGCTTCATCACAAAGGGATGATGACCTATAAGGGGGCGAAGGATTTTCTTAGGAACATGGTTCAGTTTCCGAGTAAATTGGTTGCCGATGATCCTTTGTTCTGGAAATTGCAAGAACGACTTTCACACCATAGTTTCTCCAAATCTCAACACGAACTCTTCATTAAGCCCGTTCAACCCATCGTTCATAAAGCGTTTGAAGAATTGGGTTATGCCAATCCCGATCTGGAAACTCAATACCTATTGCTGATCATTGATATGTTATGGAAGAAAGAGGCCTGTGGGGAGCTTGAAAATGCAGCTGATTTAGCAGCTTTGGTAGAGACCAAATACAACCTTTAGTATTGCGTGTTCCTGCGTGTTGTTTTTTAAAAGTGCAAAATATTTTAAAAAACAAGTAAAAATGCCGTATTTCGTGTAAACTATATTGTGATGATTAAGAAACTCTTCAGTTTTGGATTGCTATCCATGATGCTTATTTCTGCAGCATTCGCGCAGAACAAACCCAATTTCGTAGATTTTATCAATCAAAAGCATTCTTGGGTTGATTCCGTGTTCAATACCTTGACACCGAAGCAACGCATAGGTCAGCTTTTTTTGGTGAGAGCACATACCAACTTGGGTCAAAAATATGTAGACTCCGTAAAGCAAGTGATTGAGAAGGAACAGTTGGGTGGTCTTGTCGTTTTCCAAGGAGGACCCGTAAGACATGCCAATATGTTCAATCAATATGATAAAGTGAGCAAGGTCCCTTTGTTGATTACATTCGATGGGGAATGGGGATTGGGCATGCGTATGCCGGATTCGACGATCTCATACCCATATCAGATGACTTTGGGTGCTATTCAGAACAATAATCTGCTATATGAAATGGGTAGACAGGTGGCACGTGATTTCCACCGTATGGGGATGCACTTTAACTTTGCGCCTGTTGTAGACATCAATAACAATCCAAATAATCCAGTTATTAACTTCCGTTCCTTCGGTGACAATAAGTACAAGGTGACTGAAAAGGCTAAAGCCTATATGGATGGCATGGTTCAAGGTGGCATCTTAGCATCGTTGAAGCATTTCCCTGGGCATGGTGATACCGATGTGGATTCACACCATGACCTTCCGCAGTTGAGGTTTGATAAAGCGAGATTGGATAGCCTTGAAATGTATCCATTCAGACAGTTGATCAAAGATGGTGCTCCGTCTGTGATGGTGGCACACATGAATGTACCAGCGTTAGACAATACGCCAAATATCCCTTCATCCATTTCCAAGAAAGTAGTGACGGATATTATCCGTAAGGAATTGGGATTTAGAGGTCTTACAGTCACTGATGCCATGGACATGAATGGGGTGAAGAAATTTTTCCCGAATGGGGAGGCTGATGTGATGGCCATTGAAGCGGGCCATGATCTTTTGGAAGTTTCTGAAAACAGCGGTCGTGCAATCGATCTTGTTGAAAAAGCGATCAAATCGGGAAGACTTTCCCAAGCTGATATCGATGCTAGGGTGAAAAAGGTCTTGGCAGCGAAATTATGGTTAGGCCTAAACCAAGTGAAACCGGTAAATACCAATAGACTTTATGAGGATTTGAATACGCCTGCAGCTCAGAGTTTGGTGCAGCGCATTTCAGATGCTGCGGTGACCTTATTGAAATCAGACCGCGGGTTAAAAAGATTTGACCCGAAAAAATCAACTTCGATCGTGAGTGTAGGAATTGATCAAACTCAAGATTTTGAGAAAGGTCTGGCCTTGCAGCTGAACGATTTTGATCAGTTTTTTATCAAAGGAGATGAAACTGAAGAGCAGTTGAAAGATTTGATGAAGGAGGCGAAGGATAATCGCCAGATTGTACTGGTTATCCATGATAATCGTAGTAGACCGCGTAGTGAATTGGTTTTGAATGATGCTGCCAAAGATTTTATCGATAAGATTGCCGGTAGGAGAACGATTTCAGTGATGTTTACCAATCCATATGCGATGAACTCGGTGGATGTGATGCGCAGTTCCTCTGTTCTTTTAGGCTATCAAAATGACTTTTTCATGCAAAAAGCTGTTTTAAAGGCTTTGTTGAAACAAATTAAACCAGAAGGTAAATTGCCAGTTAGCATTTCTGAGGATTTAGAAAACGGAACAGGTTTGTAATCTAAGTTTGTTAACATAAAAATAAAGTAGCCAGTAAGTTTTACTGGCTTTTTTTATTCAAAAGAAAGACTAATTTTGCTATGTAGATTGAGAATTATGGCAAAAGAGCAGATTTCTATATTTGATATGTTTAAGATAGGGATTGGACCTTCCAGTTCACATACTTTAGGCCCTTGGCGTGCAGCCCAACGTTTCGTTGAAGCATTGCAGAATAGGGAGGCCTTAGATCATGTTGTGGAGGTAAAGATCCTTTTGTATGGCTCTTTGGCGAAGACGGGTGTTGGTCATGGTACTGATATCGCAGTGCTTTTGGGCATGAGTGGGGATGACCCTGTAACATTTGATGTCAATGATGTCCTTCCGAAGGTGAATCGCATCAAGGCTAATAAAAAGATGAGCCTGGGTGGTAAAAAAGAAATTGACTTTTCCTATACCGATGATCTGCTATTCCTTTATGATCAAAGTCTTCCATTTCACCCCAATGCAGTTACTTTTCAGGCATTTTTGGACAATGGGACTGCTATTTCTGAAACCTATTATTCAATAGGTGGTGGATTTGTGGTTCAGGAAAATGATACCGAAAGTGTATTGTCTGAGATTGATCTTCCTTTTCCAATTGATACCGCGCAGGAATTAATGGTTTCCTGTATGCGTACCGGACTGAAGATTTCGGAACTGGTGTTGGAGAATGAATGCTCTTGGCGTTCCGAACAGGAAACTAGGGATGGCGTTTTAAAGATCTTCCAAACCATTAAGGAATGTATCTATAAGGGTTGCCATACGGACGGTGTTTTGCCAGGAGGTCTGCATGTGGAAAGGCGTGCATCCAAACTGAACAAAAAGATGTTGAAAGGGCGTGAATATTCGGACTTTGACAGTTGGGTAGAGGCGATCCGTGCTGGAGGCAGGGATTTCGGATATATCCTTGACTGTGTAAGCTGTTTTGCTCTGGCCGTGAATGAGGAGAATGCTTCGTTTGGACGAGTGGTAACTGCGCCAACCAATGGTGCAGCTGGAGTGATCCCCGCAGTTCTGCAATACTATATCGTATTCCATGATTGTTATAAAGAGGATAAGATCATTCAGTTTATTGCTACGGCTTCGGAAATTGGATCTATTTTCAAAAAAGGAGCAACCATTTCTGCTGCCATGGGCGGCTGTCAAGCAGAGATCGGGGTTTCATCGGCTATGGCTGCTGGAGCACTGACCGAATGTTTGGGTGGTTCGCAGAGGCAAGTGTTGATGGCCGCAGAGATCGCGATGGAGCATCATCTTGGCCTCACCTGTGATCCAATTGGTGGGCTAGTGCAGATTCCTTGTATCGAAAGAAATACCATGGGTGCTATCAAGGCCATTACTGCGGCTCAATTGGCCCTTCAGTCGAATCCTGATAAAGCGAAAGTAAGTCTGGATGCAGTGGTGAGCACGATGTGGGATACTGCTCAGGACATGAATGTGAAATATAAAGAAACGGCAGATGGTGGCCTGGCGATTAAAGTTCCGTTGAGTTTGCCTGAATGTTAGGTTCAAAAAAGAAATATGCAAATAGTTGGAGAGCTGTCCGTTTGGGCGGCTCTTTTATTTTCGATTTTTCTATCTTTGTGAAATGATTCGATACGCGGCATTAGCTTCTGGAAGTAATGGAAATAGCTATTATATTGCTAAGGGCAATACCTCCATTTTAATTGATGCCGGAATCAATAGCAAGCATCTGCATTTAAGGATGGCATCGTTGGGGATAAATCCGTCGAGTATCAATGCCATCTTTATTACCCATGAACATACTGACCATATTTCTGGCTTATCCGTTTTCCTGAAGAGGTATCAGATTCCAGTTTATCTGACTGAAGGGACCTATGAATCATCCAGATTGCAATTGCCGAGTTACCTGATCAATTTTATCAAGCCGAATTCGGTTGTTAATTTAGAAGACTTCTCCGTTTATGGTATTCCTAAATATCATGATGCGCAGGAACCTTGCAGCTTTTTGGTTTCTGATGGGGAGCTGAATATTTCGGTTCTAACCGATTTGGGAAGGATCTGTGAAAATGTGAAGAAAGCAATCCGCATTGCGGATATCCTGTTTTTGGAAGCTAATTATGATGAGGAAATGCTCTTTACAGGTAGATATCCTTATCATTTAAAGAACAGGATTAAGGGAGGATGGGGCCACCTTTCCAATAAAATATCCCTAGAAGCCTTTATTGAGAATAAATCTGAGCGTTTAAAGCATTTGATACTGGGCCACCTTTCAGGCGAGAACAATTCTGTAGAGTTGGTTGAGCGGGTCTTTGAACCCCATTGCCAAGAATTTAAGATGTCTGTAGCAAAAAGGACAGAATGTACTCCGCTATTTGAGATCAGCAAGCAGGTGCAAACGGAAATATATGTGGAAGAATATTCTTATCAATCCATTCAGATCATTACGGGGTAATCCCCTGTTTAAGATACAAAAAGGAAGGAGCTGTTATGATCATAACAGCTCCTTCCTTTTTGTTGAATATGTTTATTGGAGTTCCATTTTGAATAGTGTTGCCAAGTGTGTCTTTAGTTTGGCTTTCACTTCTTCAACGTCAACTTTATGTCCTAATTCCCTTTCCATGGAAGTAACATCCTTGTCATCTATTCCGCAAGGGACGATGTTTCCAAAATAGGCAAGGTCTGCATTGACGTTAAAGGCGAAGCCATGCATAGTTACCCAGCGAGAAGCCCGTACGCCCATGGCACAGATCTTTCTAGCCTTTTCATTATCAGGGTCTAGCCAAACACCGGTATAGCCTGGATACCTTCCTGCCTCTATGCCGTAATCAGCAAGGGTCAGGATAATGGCTTCCTCTAGGGTCCGCAGATAAAGATGGATGTCCGTGAAAAAGTTGTCCAGATCCAAGATCGGATAGCCGACAATCTGGCCGGGGCCATGGTAGGTGATGTCGCCACCTCTATTGATCTTATAGAAAGTTGCTTCTTTCTCCTTTAACCCTTCTTCATCCAATAACAGGTATTCCAAATGTCCACTTTTGCCAAGGGTATAGACATGTGGATGTTCGGTAAATATCAAAAAGTTCGGTGTTGGATCCTGTGCGTTATTTACTCGGTTATCATGTTTGATGGCGAGGGTCTTTGCAAAAATCGCTTCTTGTTTGTCCCAAGCCTCTTGATAATCCAATAACCCCCAATCAATAAACTTTACTTCTTTGTTTTGCATTTTGTTTTCCTAATACAACAGGTTGTTATATGGGTATCTGGCGTTGTGCATTTTTACAACGATATCATATACTTTTTCCTTGAATTCCTCGACGTTTGTTTTGTTGGTTGCAGAGATAAAAATCGCCGGATCGGCATTTTTCGCCATCCAAGAGTTCCGGAAATCATCCAATGTTACTTTTATCTCTTCACCGTCCTCATCCAGTTCAACCGGAGGTTTATAGGCGTCGATCTTGTTGAAAACCGTAATGATCGGTTTATCAACAGCACCGATATCCTTTAGGGTTTCATTAACCGCACGGATATGATCTTCGAAATAAGGGTGGGAAATATCCACCACGTGGATCAATACATCGGCCTCTCTGACCTCATCAAGGGTAGACTTGAAACATTCCACTAAATGGTGAGGTAGTTTGCGGATAAATCCAACGGTATCTGACAAAAGGAATGGGAGATTGTCAATAACAACCTTTCTAACTGTCGTATCCAGCGTAGCGAACAGTTTGTTCTCGATCAATACATCGGATTTTGAGATCATGTTCATGATGGTGGACTTACCAACGTTGGTATAGCCGACCAAGGCCACTCGGATCATCTCGCCTCTGTTCTTACGTTGGGTCTCGTTTTGTTTGTCGATGACTTTTAACCTATCCTTCAATAGGGAAATTTTATTCAAGATCATCCGTCTATCACTCTCAATCTGGCTTTCACCCGGACCACGCATACCAATACCCCCGCGCTGACGCTCTAAGTGAGTCCACATTCGGGTCAATCTAGGCAATAAATATTGCAGTTGGGCAAGCTCCACTTGGGTCTTTGCCTGCGCCGTTTTTGCATGCTTTGCAAAGATGTCCAAAATCAAGTTGGAACGATCGAGTACCTTGATGTTGAAATACTTTTCTATGTTCCTTAACTGAGATGGAGAAAGTTCATCATCAAATACGACGATATCTATTTCTTCGGCTTGGATAAATTCCTTGATTTCATCAAGCTTACCTGATCCTACAAAGGTTGCACGATCTGGGAAAGCTAGTTTTTGGGTGAAAATTCCTTTGGTGACACCACCTGCAGTGGTCACTAAAAACTCTAATTCTTCTAAATATTCTTTGGCGGTTTCATCCGAAACATCAGGAGTGATTACACTCACCAATACTGCTGTTTCTGGCTTTACTGCCGTGTCATATATCTTAAATCTTGCCATTTAATGTTTTTAAATAGTGAACAAGCGTTCCAATGAAATGGTTGTTGCCTGTTTAAACCTTGTTTAAGTAGAAACAAGTTTACAAAGTTACGGTTTTTACGAGATTTTGTCCCATGAAATAGCAGGGGAGCTTTTGCTTAAATACTGGGCTAAGAGTTGATTGCGTTCTTCTTGCAGGTTTGGGTCCTCATTAAAGATCTGGATGACCAATTGCCTAGCTTCAGATAGGATGGCTTGATCTTTAGCAAGATCAGCGATTTTCATTTCCAAAACACCAGATTGCTGCGTGCCAGAAAGGTCCCCAGGGCCACGGAGTTGTAGATCCACCTCTGCGATTTCAAAGCCGTCATTGGTCCGTACCATGGTTTCCAAACGGGTCCTGCCCTCTTTGCTCAGTTTATTGCTTGACATTAGGATACAGAAGGATTGTTCGGCTCCACGTCCTACCCGGCCACGGAGCTGATGCAGTTGGGAAAGGCCAAAGCGTTCCGAGTTTTCAATGACCATCACGGATGCATTCGGTACATTTACTCCAACTTCAATTACGGTTGTTGCCACCATGATCTGGGTTTCACCCTTTATAAAACGCTGCATTTCGAAGTCTTTGTCCTTTACCGGCATCTTGCCGTGAACAATACTGATCCGGAATTCAGGCAATGGAAATTCTCGCATCAAGCCTTCAAGTCCGGCCTCTAGGTATAGAAGGTCCATCTTTTCACTCTCCTTGATCAACGGATATACGATGTAGACTTGGCGACCTTTTGCGATTTCATCGCGCATGAAACCAAATACGCGTAAGCGTTGGTTTTCGAAAAAGTGAACGGTTTTGATTGGCTTTCTTCCAGCTGGTAACTCATCGATAATGGAAATGTCAAGGTCTCCATACATGGTCATCGCCAAGGTCCTTGGGATAGGCGTTGCAGTCATCACCAACATATGTGGAGGAATCAGGTTTTTACGCCATAGTTTTGCCCTTTGTTCTACTCCAAATCGATGCTGTTCGTCGATTACCACAAATCCAATATTCTTGAACTTTACCTTATCCTCAATCAGGGCATGCGTCCCGATCAGGATATCGAGTGTTCCATCTTCCAATTCCTGATGGATGATCCTTCTTGCCTTTGCAGGTGTTGAACCTGTCAAGAGCTTGACGGTACAGATGTCATCTCCCAATAATTCCTTTAAGCCATTGTAGTGTTGGGTTGCAAGGATTTCCGTTGGGGCCATCATACAGGCTTGGTAGCCATTGTCGATAGCCAAGAGCATGCTCATCAACGCCACTACGGTCTTCCCTGAGCCGACATCCCCTTGCACCAATCGATTCATCTGGGCGCCCGTATTACAATCTATTCGAATTTCCTTTACCACTCTTTTTTGGGCATTGGTAAGTGGGAAAGGCAACCTCTCATTGAAGAATGTATTGAACTTGTCGCCAACTTTGTTGAATTGATGTCCCTTGTATCGTTGGGTGTTCAACTGTTTATTTTTCAATAGGCGAAGTTGAATAAAGAAGAGTTCTTCAAACTTCAACCTATTTATTGCCGCTTTCATCAACTGTTCGTTTTGCGGAAAGTGAATGCTCAGCAGAGCCTGTTGAAGGGGTAAGAGCTTGTATTTATCCAGAATGTAGTTTGGCAATGTTTCAGCAACCGTTCTTAAGGTGGTTTCTAAGGCCGTTTGTTGTAGCTTTTGGATGCCTTTGGAATCCAGGTTGAACTTCTTAAGTTTTTCAGTGGAAGAATAGACCGGTTGCATGGTCATATTTCCAACCTTTTTGCCCTGTTGTTGGTAGAGCTCCATCTCTGGATGGGTAATGGAAATTGCACCGTTGAATTCTGTCGGTTTCCCGTAGATAATATAGGCAGCACCGACCTTAAGTCCTTTTCTTAACCAAGAAATGCTTTGAAACCAGACCAATTCCATCATTCCGGTATCATCCTTGAATTGGCCGACCAGTCGCCTTCCCCGTTTTTCGCCAACTTCCTGCAGGCTCATCAATCTCCCCAGAACTTGGGCACCAACCATGTCAGGGTGGAGCTCGCGGATCTTATGGAATTTGGTGCGGTCGATATATCGAAAAGGATAATCCTGCAAAAGGTCTCCAATCGTGAAGATCTGAAGCTCTTTCTTGAGGACATCCGCTTTCTGCGGTCCTACACCTTTGAGATATTCTATGGGAGTTATTAACGATAAATCTGCCATGGGATGATAATCCCACTAAAATAATAAAAACTTTCAACTCAAGCTCCGATAACAACAAAAGCTCCTCAGAATCGAGGAGCTTTTCACTGTTTTATATAGATAGATTTAGGGTTAAATTATGGTGGTACCACCATCCACTGCCAGGTTGATTCCAGTGATGTACCGGGCATCATCTGAGGCTAAAAACAAGGCGGCTAAGGCGATATCCTCTGCGGTTCCATAATCCTTCATCGGGATAATAGACATGAAATGGGGTCTGTACTGAGGGTTGTTGAGGTGTGCTTCAGCCATTGGGGTCATGATATACCCGGGATTGATTGCATTGACGCGTATTTTCAATTTCCCAAAATCTACGGCTGCTGCTCGGGTAATCGCAGAAACTCCACCCTTTGAGGCGGTGTATGATCCTGGGCCAGACATTCCGGTCAAGGCTGCAATCGAAGAAATATTCACGATACTACCGCCATTTTCCTTCATATGTGGAAGGACGGCCTGCATGCCCAACATCACACTGTTGATATTGATATCATAGGTCTTTTTCCAAAGGGCTTCATCTTGTTCCTCAAAAGGGGTTGGAACCGAGATCCCTGCGTTGTTGATCAATATATCTACTTTTCCAAAATTATTCAGTGCTGCAGGAATGACATCGTTGAACCAAGTTTCTCTGTTTGAAACATCATGTTTTACTGCTACGGCATCAAAGCCTTGAGCCTGAAGTTTCTCGACTATGGCATTCAATTTATCAATCTGAATATCTGTTGCTACCACTTTCGCGCCCTCGTTTGCAAACAAATAGGTCATGGATTCGCCCATGCCAGATGCTGCTCCCGTAATAATGGCTACTTTACCTGTTAATCTCATAGTAGTGTTTTTATGTGAATAAATATCTTAAGCTTCTTTCATTAAAAAAGTGACCTAGGTTACCTTCTTAAAATAAATGGTTGTTTTTCCGAATTATAGGTATGGGTGAGTAACAGTTGAAAAGCAATACTGTTTTTCTTGATGGCGAATTTGTAGTAATAGGGAGGGTAGAACCACAAAAAATGCCAACAATTAATTATTGTTGGCATTATATTGAAATAAGTTTCTTGTTGTTGATTATCCTTTCCAGGCAATAACAGAGATTTCCACATTAACCTCTTTAGGTAAGGTCTTTACTGCAACACATTCCCTTGCTGGTTGGTTTTCTTTGAAATATTCGGCATAGACCTCATTAACGGTTGCAAAATAGTCCATACTGCTTAGGAAGATCGATGTCTTAACCACATCTGAATAGTCATAGCCAGCATTTTTCAAGATTGCTCCTACATTTTTCAATACCTGGTGAGCTTCGTCTGCGACTCCGGTAGTGATCAATTCCATGCTTTCCGGAATCAATGGGATCTGCCCTGAAACATAAAGGGTTTTATCTGCTTTTATCGCTTGGTTGTAGGGGCCAATTGCTGCTGGGGCCTTATCCGTATTCAGAATTTCTTTTTGTGCCATGATTTTATTGTTCTTTGATAATAATTCTTAAAAAATGAGGTTCTGATATAGGGTTGGAATCTCATTTCGCTGGTCTAATATACGATTAGGCACTTGGATTTTCAACAAAAGCCAACAATAAGTAACTTGCAGGATGAAACATAAACTTGCCCTCATCAATGGTAGGATTTTTACCGAATACCAAATATTTGAACAACATGCACTTTTAATCGATTCAGACCGAATTGCTGGTATTGTTCCTCAAGATGAACTGCCAGAAGGTTTTGAGATACTGGATGTGAAAGGTGCCAATATATGCCCCGGGTTAATTGATTTGCAGATCTACGGGACAGGTGAAGACCTGTTTTCAGCGGAGTTGACCGTAGATTCCATCCATAGGATTGAACAAAATCTATTGAAACAAGGCTGTACTTCCTTTGTGCTTACTTTGGCAACCAATACCTTGGAGCTATTCAACCAAGCTATTGCAGTTTTTGAGGAGGCAAAACCGAAAGTTGCTTTAGGCCTACACCTGGAAGGGCCATTCCTAAATGCGGCAAAGCGAGGAGCTCATCCAGCTGAATTGATCCAGAAAGCAAGCTTGGAGTTATTAGGGTCTGTCGTTGAGGGTAAGGAGCATATAGTCAAAATGATGACTATTGCCCCTGAACTGACCGATCAAGAGTGTATCGACTACCTGAACGACAAGGGAGTATTGGTAACTGCAGGGCATAGTGCAGCAACTTATAAGGAAGCGACGCATGCCTTTGATAACGGAGTTCCTGCTGTGACCCATCTGTGGAATGCCATGTCCCCGCTCCATCATCGTGATGTTGGTTTGCCGGGAGCAGCATTTAACCATGATGAGGTCTGCGCTTCGATTATCGTGGATGGAATCCACTCAGACTTTGAGACAGTCAAAATCTCTAAGGAATTAATGGGAGACCGTTTGTTCCTTATCACCGATGCGGTTGCAAAATGTGACAAAGGGATTTATCAACATGTTTTCAATCAAGATCATTATACCATGCCGGACGGTACGCTTTCAGGGTCTGCCTTGACTATGTTGAAGGCCGTTGAAAACTGTGTCAAAAAGGTGGGAATCAGTTTAGAAGAAAGCCTTCGCATGGCCACATTGTACCCTGCAAGACTTTTCGGAAGACATGACCTTGGCAACTTAAACTCCGGATCTATAGCGAATGTGTTAGTTTTTGATCAAGATTTCCGGGTTCAACAGGTTGTTTTTCAAGGAGAAAGAATTATTTAACATATAAAGAATAGGTTACAATTAGTAGGATAGCCCATAAAAGTCTTAATTTTGTGGGTTAAGAATGAATTTATGATGAGAAAAATCTTAAGTCTTTGTCTTTTTGTGCTGATGATGGTGATAGTTTTATCCTGTGGGTCGAAGAGAAGGCAAGGAAAAGTATTGCAACAGCCAACCGCTACGGTTACTCAGGAAACTTCAACGGAAGCTCCAAAAACAGATGATAAACCTGTTGAAAAACCGGTTACCACGAAACCTGTAGGCGAAAAAGTGGCTGAAAAGAAGCCTGTAGAAAAGCCCGTATTTAAAGCGAATCTACCAAATGTTCCCCGCGAATTTAGAGCAGCATGGGTAGCCACAGTAGCCAATATCAACTGGCCCAGCAAAAACAACCTATCGACAGAACAACAAAAGCAAGAGGCCATTAACCTATTGGATATGTTGAAAAACAACAATTTCAACGCGGTTATCTTTCAAGTAAGGCCTTCTGCTGATGCCTTGTATAAATCCAGCTTAGAACCTTGGTCTTATTTCTTGACCGGAACTATCGGAAAAGCTCCAAGTCCATATTACGATCCATTGGAATTTTGGGTCGAGGAAGCCCATAAAAGAGGGTTGGAACTGCATGTTTGGTTAAATCCTTACCGTGCTCACCACAGCAATGGAGGCCAGGTGACCAGCGAGTCGCTAGTGCGCAAATCGCCAGAGAATGTGGTGAGACTTAGAAATGGAATGTACTGGTTTGATCCAGCTAGTCAAGAAACGCAAAACCATGCCGCTTCGGTGGTCATGGATATTGTGAAACGTTATGACATCGACGGAGTACACTTTGATGACTATTTCTACCCATATGCAACCTATAATGGTGGTGCAGATTTCCCTGACGACAAAACCTGGTTCGCCTATAAAAAGGCAGGAGGCAACCTAACCCGCCCGGATTGGAGAAGAGATAATGTCAATAAATTCATCAAGCGTATTTATACAGAGATTAAGAAAGAAAAACCTTCCGTTAAGTTTGGTTTGAGTCCTTTTGGTATTTGGAAACCAGGTTATCCTTCTGGGGTTACTGGTTCTTCCCAATATGATGAACTCTATGCCGACGCTAAATTATGGTTGAATGAAGGCTGGATTGACTATTTCACGCCTCAATTATATTGGCCAATTGATCCGCCTAGACAAAGCTTTACCAGCTTGCTGAAATGGTGGCAATCTGAAAACAAACATAATCGCCACTTGTGGCCTGGTCTGAATACGGTAGAAGTTAGAGCTGCCAACAGAGCGGATGAGATCAAGCGCCAGATTGCGGTTACTCGTGAAGTAATTCCGAATAGCGTAGGCGCAGTACATTGGAGTATTGCCGGTTTGACCAAAAACCCAATGTTGTTAAAAGCATTGCACGATGGACCATATTCGCAGAAGGCTTTGGTTCCTGCGTCCCCATGGTTGTCAGCCAATCCGATCTTGAAGCCAACTTTGCTGTTGACCAATCAACCGAGCAGTGTATTTGTGAAATGGCTTCACAAACAACCTGAGCAAGTATTTAAATGGGTGACCTATGCGCGCTATGGAGACACTTGGGATATTCAGATCCTAGATGGTCCTCAATCCGAATTGAGCTTGCCGAAGAGCAAAGACGGTCATAAATTAAACGCCGTTGCTGTAAAGCCTATTGACCGTTTAGGCAATGAAGGCGACTATGCTGGTGAAGCTATAGAATAGTATTTAAACAAAAATATTTTATAAAAAAGCGGGAAAGAACGTTCTTTCCCGCTTTTTTATTTTACAAATATTTACTGTAACGATAGTGTCACGCAAATGTTACTTATATGTGTAGTATTTACACTTCCTGATGCAATCGGTTGCGGAGCTAAATGCTTTAATCTGCTAAATTTCAAGGATTCCATTCAATTAATCATGCAGATTTTTACATCTCCATTTTCTGATTCATGCGTGTTTTGCGTTTTATTTTGCGGAATATGACAGATTTTGCTGTTTCATTTGCTTTATTGTGCGGTATTTGTCTTAATTTTATCCAGTTTTTATTGCGAAACTGATTTACCGAATCTTAATTAATGGGAAACTTACTCTTATATTCTGCCGTTCTTGGTTTATTATTGACAAGTGCTTGTGGTTCAACAAAGAAGAATAGCTCTTCAAATGCTTCACAGCCTGTAGTTGAAACTGTAAAACAAGAAACCATTGTGCCTGCTGCTGATCAGCTTACTGCTTACTTGCCTTTGTTGAAAGGTAAGAAAGTCGGTTTGATGGGTAACCAGACCTCTGTTGTAGGTCCGCAAAAGGAACATTTGGTAGATGTGCTGTTAAGGGAGAAAGTAGACCTTAAATTTGGATTCGCACCTGAGCATGGATTCCGAGGTGACATCGAAAGAGGCGAGAAAGTCAGCAATGATGTTGATGCTAAAACTGGTCTTCCATTATTTACCCTATATGGTGGAAATGAAAAACAAGATTCAATCGTTCAGTCGGTTGATGTCATGATTTTCGATCTGCAAGATGTTGGTGCTCGATTCTATACTTACATAACCTCCTTGCACCGTGTCATGGAGCTTTGTGCAAAGCACAACAAAGAACTGATTGTACTGGATAGACCTAATCCATGTGGTGATCAGGTTGATGGTCCTGTTCGTAAGGACGACAAATTCAAATCCAACGTTTCTTATCATAAAATTGCCATGGTCCACGGCTTGACCGTTGGAGAATTGGCAAAGATGATCAATGGCGAGAAGTGGTTAGAAAATGGACGTCAATGCAAGTTGACTGTGGTTCCGGTTCAAGGATATACGCATGATAGCATGTACGACCTTCCAGTTATCCCTTCCCCAAGTTTGCCAAACCATTTATCAGTTCGCCTTTATTCTTCATTATGTCTGTTTGAAGGAACTGATATTTCCGTAGGCCGTGGTACAGACTGGCCTTTCCAAGTGGTTGGTTTTACCGACCCTGTTTATGGAGACTTTACCTTTACTCCAGGTGAAAAAGCAGGTATGGCTAAACACGTAGAAGGAAAAGGAGCGACCAATTACGGTCTAGATTTAAGAGGTCTAGATGCCGACAAACAGAAATTTACCTTAAAATACATACTCGATTTCTATAATAAAATGCCAGACAAGTCTAAGTTTTTTGTGCGAGCAGAATTCTTCGACAAGCTAGCCGGAACGGATGAGCTTAGAAAGCAAATCATTGCTGGAAAGACAGAAGATGAAATCCGTGCCAGCTGGAAACCTGAATTGGATGAATACAAGAAAATGAGAACAAAATATTTGATCTACCCAGACTTCAAATGAAAAACAAGCATGTGAGGGCTCAATTTAATTGAGCCTATTCGCATAATGGGACATTTGATGCTGGAAAAACATTTTATCACGCAAACAAACTCGGTTGTTTCAGTTAGATGGGAATAAACCGAATTATGATAACAAAAATTATAAATTATTAATCTTAAAGCAATGCGAAGACTTATACTCTTTTCTCTCGCTCTGGGTTTAACAATGCCGACTTATGCGTCTTTTGAGGCAAACAAAGGTGTTGTTGCACTTGGAAACCATGCTAGCTGGACAAATGCTTCATCGGTGCTGCAAAATACCGTAACAGGTACGGTAAGTGGTCCGGACGGTCCCTTAGCTGGTGTTACTGTTTCGGTAGTAGGCTCCTCTGTGAAAGCCTCTACGGATGAATCAGGTAAATTCTCAATTTCGGCCGCTGTAGGTTCGACTTTAAGGTTCTCCTATGTTGGATACGAATCCAAAGAGGTTACCGTAGCTGGTAATACCATGAACGTAACGCTTCAATCTTCCAGCGACCTGTTGGATGAGGTGGTTGTCGTGGGTTATGGTACTCAAAAGAAAGGTAACTTAACAGGTGCCGTTTCAACAATCAGTGTAAAAGATAACTTAGAAGGTCGTCCTATCGCAGATGTGGGTCGTGGTATCCAAGGGGTAACCCCTGGTTTGACCGTGACGGTTCCATCGGGTGAGGTAGGTTCTGATCCACGTATCAAAATCCGTGGTGCAGTAGCTTCATTGCAGGCTTCAGGAGATCCTCTGATCTTATTGGACAACGTGGAAATCCCAAGTATCCAATATGTGAACCCTGACGATATCGAATCCATTACGGTATTGAAAGATGCCGCTTCATCATCGATCTACGGTGCTAAAGCTGCATTCGGTGTAATCTTGATTACGACCAAAACCGGTGCTAAAGGTGAAAAAATCGATATTTCCTATTCCAATAACTTCTCGTTCCAAAACCCTTTCAAACAATATGAAATGGGTAGGATCAATGCGTTGAAATATACCAAAGATGCCATGGAGCGTATTGGATCAAACATCTCTGGTGCTTTCTACTATGTAACTCCAGAAGGTTATGAAATGGCGAAGGAATGGGATGACAAATATGGAACTACATTAGGTCCAAACGATCCTACTGTTTTCGGACGTGACTGGATTGTTGACCCAACCAATTCTTCTCGTAAAATTGGTTTGAGAACCTATGATCCTTATGATTACATGGTAAGGGAATGGGCTCCAACCATTACCAACAATGCTTCAATAAATGGTTCTGTAGGTAGGACTAAATATACAGCCACTTTTGGACACATCTCTCAAAGCGGGATGTTGAAAGCTGGTGACTCTGATAAATTCAAAAGAGCAAATGCTGCAGTAAGGGTATCTACAGATGTAAGTGATTACTTGACTTTGCGTGCCGGAGCCATGTTCTCCCAACGTCAAAAGCTATATCCTTATGCGACCAACTCTACCACTGCCGACCCTTGGTACTACATGTACCGTTGGTCATCAGTTTATCCAATGGGATTGGATGAGAACGGAAGCAAAATCCGTAGCCCT
The DNA here is from genome assembly GCF_024296865.1 of Sphingobacterium sp. LZ7M1. Lineage (GTDB taxonomy): Bacteria > Bacteroidota > Bacteroidia > Sphingobacteriales > Sphingobacteriaceae > Sphingobacterium. The sequence goes on from NZ_CP101134.1 coordinate 288,641, forward strand.
TGGTCGGAGTACGAAGATGCAAATGAAGCATCAATGAAACGTAACTACATCAACTTGAATGCTGGTGCAACAGTCAATATGACCAAGAACTGGAGATTAGATGTGGATTACAACTTCACCAATGAAGACTACGATTGGTTTAGACCGGGTACTCGTTTTACAGCAGCTAACAGCTGGATCGCTCCGGTTCAACGTTTGGACGCCAATGGTAACCAGGTTTATGTGGACAATACAGGTGCTGTAGTGCCTGCAGGTTCTCCTGGAGCTATCGCAGCATACGACTTGAATACACATGAATATACAGCCCCAGGAGCAAATCCTGACCACGTATACGCTCGTGCAGCATATGAGTATAAACATACTTTTAATGCTTTCTCTACTTATAATCTAAACCTTGACAACGGCCATGAATTCAAATTTATGGTGGGTTCAAACTTGGTGTCTGATTATGGTAAATACAACTGGACTCAAAAAACTAACCTACTTGACTTAAGCAATCCGCAATTCGATCTTGCTTCAGGTACAGTAACAGGTTCTGGTGGTACTTTCTGGACTAGTCAGGTAGGTTTCTTCGGTCGTGTAAACTATGCCTTCAAAAACAAATACCTTTTGGAAGCGAATGCACGTTATGATGGATCTTCAAAATTCGTGGATGATTTGATCTGGAGATGGTTTACATCAGCTTCTGCTGGATGGGTGGCTTCAGAAGAAAACTTCATGCAATGGGCTAAACCAGCATTATCTCACTTGAAATTTAGAGGTTCATACGGGATAATCGGTAACCAAGCCGTTCCTGCAAGTTTATATACACCAAACATGTTCCCTTACGAGACTTTGTGGATCGGTGGTCAGAATAAATACTATGGTGTACCTACGCCTACATTCAGCTTAAGAGATATCTCTTGGGAAGATCTAGAAACTATTGACTTTGGTGTTGATGCTCGTTTCTTAAACAACAGATTAGGTTTGGTTTTCGATTACTATGTTCGTAATACCAACAACATGTTCGTTGGATTGCAGGGTACAACATGGACTACCGGTGGTGCTGCACCTCTTGGAAACTTCGGTACCTTAAAAACAAAAGGTTACGAAGTAGCTGTTGACTATAACCACCGCTTTAATAACGGTCTAGGTATCAATGTTCGTGCAAACTTTGACGATGCAATCTCAAGATTCTATAATGTTACGAGCCAAAGAACTACAGGTTCTTACTATGATGGTTCTGCATATGGAGATATCTGGGGATATGAAACCGATAGACTTTACCAAATGGATGACTTCGTATTAGGCGCTGATGGAAAACCTCAGTTGATCAATTTAACGGAGGACATGACCAAATACTTTGCAAATGGTGATGGTAAAGCTTACCAATTAAAAGATCCTAATGGGGTTTACCAACCTCGTTTAGAAAATACCAATACGTTCAACTTCGGTCCTGGTGATGTGAAATTCAAGGATTTGAACGGTGATGGTGAAATCGATAACGGTGATGGTACGGTAGATAACCCTGGTGATAGAAGAATCATTGGTAACACGACTCCACGTTATAACTACGGTTTACGTTTAGGCGCTGATTACAAAGGATTCGATTTCTCTATCTTCTTCCAAGGTACTGGACAACGTGCTATGTGGGGTAATGGTGCATTGGCAATCGCTGGTTTCAATACAGCAGACGGTGCTATGCCAGCAGCAATCGTAGATGATTACTGGACGCCGGACAACACAGGTGCTTTCTACCCAGCGGCATTCAACAATGCGGGTAGCAACGATGCCAACAACATGCAAATTCAGTCTAAATACTTATTGGATCTATCTTACACTAGAATTAAGAACATCACATTCGGATATGTATTGCCTAAGAGCTTTATCGCTCCAGCTAAATTGAGCAATGTACGTGTTTATGTGGCTTTAGAAAACTTCTTTACTTGGGATAAACTCAATGGCTTGCCAATCGACCCAGAGGTAGTTTCTGGATTCTCCATGTTTAATGAAAGTAACTATAACACAGGTAGAACTGGGGTTGGTACTCCAACATTCAAATCTGCTTCATTCGGTGTACAGTTAAACTTCTAATCCTTACGACAATGAAAAAATTATCATATTTATTTTTAGGTTCAGCCCTGTTCTTCAGCAGCTGTAATACCTTGCTAGATAGACCTGAGTTAAACGCCATGGTGGACTCAGAGTCTACCTACTGGAGAAATGAAAATGACCTACGTCTTTTTGCAAATGACTTTTATACCAACTTCTTTGTTGGCTATAACTCCAGCTTCGGGACAGCTTATACGCCGTTAACTGGATATAACTTTTCCGATGATTTAACTTCCGAAAACCAACAGTTAGCCCTGTTGTCAAGCTTGCCTACGAATTCCGGCGGTTCTACAAGTACGGCCGTGGCATCTTTACGTGCTGAACACCCAGGTCCAAACTGGAACTTCGCATGGATCAGAAAAGCCAACTTAATGTTGAACCGTATCGAAAACTTTGCGAAACCAAAGTTGACAGAAGATGAATACAAGCACTGGTCATCAGTTGCTCGTTTCTTTAGAGCTTATGAATATAGCCGTTTGGTAAGTAATTTTGGTGATGTTCCTTATTATGGCGATGTCGTTGACCCGACCAATATGGATGAACAGTACAAAGACCGTACACCTCGTGCTGAGGTGATGGACCATGTGTATGATGACTTCAAATATGTGTTGGCAAACATGCGTGATAATGATGGTGTAAGCAATCTGAATAGATATGTTGCAGCCACGTTGATGTCCAACATGATGTTATTTGAAGGGTCTTGGCAACATTACCACAACCTAGATAAAACTAGGGCTAAGAAATACTTGGAACTGGCTCGTGATGCGGCACAATACGTAATGGAATCAGGTAAGTATTCTTTCGGATCCGATTTCAAGAGCTTGTTTGCATCAGAAAGCTTAGCTGGAAACCCTGAGGTAATTTTCTTCAGAGCTTATGACGACGCATTGGCAATCAGACATGCTGTAGCTTCTTATAGCAACGGTACTGAAAACCAACCACGTTCAGCAAACTTAAACCTGATCGAAGCTTTCATCTGTAACGATGGCAAGACTTTCCAAAACTCTGGAGTAGCCAATGCTAAAAACTTCAGGTTACAGGAATTGGTAAAAACTCGTGACCCTCGTTTCGAAGCTACTTTTATGGATACGGTAAATGCACCTGCTGTTGGTACTTTAGTTTATGCCCATAAATTTGCTGGTAGAGAGGCTTTAGATTTCTTGAACTCTGGAAAAGCATATCCTGCGAAATGGAGTTCAAATACCAATACCAATGATGCACCTGTAGCTCGTTACGCTGAGGTGGTATTAAACTGGGTAGAGGCAAAACAGATCTTAGCAGAAAACTATGGTGGAGCTGCGGTTACTCAAGGTGACCTGGATAAATCCATCAATGCAATCCGTAAGAGACCATTGGATGCTGTTGCGGTAGCTAAAGGAGTTAAACAAACAGAACCTTTGATGCTTGGAGCTATTCCTGCAGATCCTAATAAAGATGCGGATGTATCTCCACTTATGTGGGAAATCCGTCGCGAGCGTCGTATGGAATTTGTATTCGAATATGCTCGTATCCAAGATATCCGTCGTTGGAAAAAATTGGAAACCCTTAACTTTAATAATGATACCTATAAATTAGGTTCATGGGTTATCGGCGTAAAAGATTTTGGCGACAAGAAAAACCCTGGAAAAATCTTAAGCGCTTTCGTAAAAAGATTACAGGTTAAAAAAGCAGATGGTACCATCGTAACTTACAATGGCAGCAATGATGCTGAAATGGAAGGATACTATGTGGTTAGAAATTTCACTAACCGTTTACCTGTCCTGCCTAAAAACTACCTTTCTCCAGTAAGTATTGGACTGATCCAAGCTTACCAAGACCAAGGTTATACATTGACCCAAACACCGGGTTGGAATTAATGAAAATTTTAAGCAAAAGGTCAAGCAATTGACCTTTTGCTCTATATTTAAGCTATGAGAAGACTATTATTTTTGCTGTTCCTATTACCATTAAACCTATTTTCTCAGACTTTCAAATTTGCTCAAGTAACCGATACCCATGTTGGTGGTGCTACAGGAGCTGATGATTTACGCAGGACGGTTCTGGACTTAAATCAGCAGCAAGGCATTGACTTCGTGATCCTGTCGGGGGATGTCACCGAGTTTGGTTCCGATGAGGAACTGGCCTTGGCAAAACAGATTTTGGATAGTCTGAACTTACCACTATATGTCATTCCGGGAAACCATGACAGCAACTGGTCAGAAAGTGGTGCGAACTCTTTCCGTAAGGTTTTTGGTGCTGAAACTTTCTTTTTCGAACATAATGGCGTTCAGTTTATAGGAACTACTTCGGGGCCTAATATGCGTATGAGTCCGGGGCAAATTCCAAGGGAGAACCTGGTATGGATGGATTCGATCTTTAAGGCTCATCCTGATCAACAAAAACCCTTGATCGCCATTAACCATTACCCTTTGGATTCTTCATTGAACAATTGGTATGAAAATATTGATCGCATCAAAACCAAAAACGTACAATTGGCGCTATGTGGTCATGGCCACATCAATAAACTGTATGATTGGGAGGGAATCCCTGGCGTAATGGCCAGATCTAATCTGCGTGCAAAGGATGCAGTAGGTGGATATAATATTATCACGGTTTCTTCCGATTCGGTGTTTTTCCAGGTCAGAAGGCCTCTTTTTATTACCGAAGATTATTGGCTGAAACTGCCGCTTAAACCTGTCTCTCCAGACGTGGCTCAAGGTGTAAAAAGACCAAACTACGCATTGAATGCAAACAGCCAAGCGAAAGTGCTTTGGGAATATGAAGACCATGGTGATATCGGTGCCGGTATTACGGCCGATAAAAAATGGATGTACACTGCCAATACGGTAGGTGAGGTTTATGCATTGGATCTGAAAACAGGAAAGAAGCAATGGACCTTCAAAACTGCTGGAAAAGTATATTCTACCCCGGCAGTACATAAAGGAGTGGTAGTGGTCGGTTCATCAGACCATTTTATTTATGGCATAAATGCCAAAACTGGAAAAGAACTTTGGAAACTGCAGGCTGATAAAGCAGTGCTTGGTTCGCCAGTGGTAAAAAATGGAAAAGCCTATATCGGCGCATCAGATGGAATCTTCCGTTGTATAGATGTGAAAACCGGAAAGTTAATCTGGAGCTTTAATGAGGTGCAAGGCTATGTTTCGACTTTGCCAACCTTAGCTGATAATAAAGTAATTTTTGGAAGTTGGAAAAACGGTTTCTATGCGCTAGATCAAAAGACAGGTCAGTTAGTTTGGAAATGGGACAACGGCCATACCAATAGGATGTTTTCTGCGGCAGCCTGTTATCCAGTAGTGGAAAACAATCGTGTTTTCATCGTCGCTCCGGACCGCTTTATGACAGCGATCGATCTAAAGACAGGCCAAACCATTTGGCGTGAAAAGAAAGATGAATACCGTGTAAGGGAGTCGATGGGTATTTCAAAAGATAGAAAGCTAGTCCTGGCAAAGACCATGGACGGAGAATTGATCGGAGTGCCGGTTACTGCCGATAAAATGGATGTTAATTGGAAGGCCGAAATAAAATTACCATATGAATTAGCTCCAACTGCAATTTATACCAATTCAAAATATATATTTGTACCTAGCGACAAGGGATTATTGTCTGCTGTTGAACCTAAAACCGGAAAAACAGCTTGGCAATACAAGATTTCCAATGGTATGATCAATCCGCCACTCGTGCTGAAAGACAGAGTTGTTGTCAGTACTATGGACGGAAAAATCGTAATGCTAACCTACTAAACCGAGAATAATGAATAGAGTACTTTCCTTGTTTATTTTCCTTCTTTGTGCTTTTCAGGCCTTTTCACAAGAGAATTCCTGGATCAGGATAAACCAATTAGGCTATCTTCCTGATAATAAAAAAGTTGCTGTATGGGTAACTAAAGGAGATAAAGGGATCAAGAAATTTAGTTTAATCGATAAAAACAATAATAAAGCCGTTTTTACGGCCAAGACAGGTAAACAATTTGGCCAATATGGACCCTTCCAATTAGGTTACAGGTTGGATTTCAGTAAGTTCAACAAAAAGGGCGAATATTACCTTCTGGCCGATGATGGTACAAAGTCTCCAAGTTTTAAGATCAATGCAGATGTCTATAAAGGCACCGCCGATTTTACCTTGAGGTACATGCGTCAGCAAAGGACGCTATTTAATCCATTCCTTCAAGATTCTTGCCATACTCATGATGGGTTTACCATGTATGCCAGTTCCGTTGGTATGCCTGATAGCACTCGTGTAGAAGTGGCGGGCGGATGGCATGATGCTTCTGATTATTTGCAGTATGCCACCACATCGGCAAATGCTACCTATCATTTATTGGCAGCTTATCGCGATTTTCCATCCGTATTTACCGATGAGAAACAAGCAAACGGACTGGATGGTAAAAACGGAATTGCTGATGTTTTGGATGAAGCTATCTGGGGATTAGATTGGTTGGTGAAAATGCATCCCAAACCCAATATCATGTTCAACCAGATTGCAGATGACCGTGATCATACTGCCATGCGCTTGCCGGGCCAAGACTCAGTTTATGGAAGAGGCCATGAAAGACCGGTATATTTTATCGATGGTAATCCGCAGCAAAGAGGAAAATTCATGAACAATACCACAGGGACAAGTTCCACTGCTGCAAAATTTGTGAGCGCCTTTGGTTTGGGTCATCAATTACTTAAAGATCAGAACGCTGATTATGCTTCAATCTTAAAGGAAAAGGCAGGTACGGCTTATCAATACGCATATATCAAACCAGGGGTAACCCAGACTGTTTCGGTCAAATCACCTTATATTTATGCTGAAGATAACTGGGTGGACGATATGGAATTGGCTGAAGCCACCATGTTCAACCTGAACCAAAACCAGGAACATATCCAAAAAGCAATGGACTTTGCCAGACAGGAAAAAGTAACTCCTTGGATGGTAAGGGATACCGCAAACCACTATCAATATTATCCTTTCATTAACCTCGGCCATTTTGAATTGGCAAAATCAGTGGATGGCAAGGTGAAGAAAGAAGCCCTAGGCTATTATAAGGAAGGTATCGAGGAAGTAAATGCTCGTGCTAAGGACAACATGTTCTATCGCGGAGTTCCTTTTATTTGGTGCAGTAACAATTTGACAACCTCATTTGCTATCCAATGCTTATGGTATCGTGAAGCTTCTGGGGACAAGCAATTCCAAGAATTGGAACAAGCTAATATAGATTGGTTATTCGGTGTTAATCCTTGGGGGACCAGTATGGTTTATGGATTACCTGCACATGGTGATACACCAACCGAGCCACATTCGTCGTTTACATATTTACACAACTACCCAATCGATGGGGGATTGGTGGATGGACCGGTATATTCCGCGATCTATAATAACCTGATCGGCATTCAATTGTACAAGCCGGATGTGTATGCTCCATTCCAAAGTGATTTGGTGGTTTACCATGATGATTTTGGTGATTATAGCACGAATGAGCCAACCATGGATGGAACAGCTTCGTTGATCTATCTGTTGTCGGCAAAAGAGAGTGAATCAAAAAAAAAAGAATAACGGATTCTCAAGGCGCCATCATCAGGGGCGATACCAGTAAAAGGCAGGTTAGCTTGATTTTTACAGGCGATGAATTCAGGGAAGGACTGCAAACAGTTGCAGAAACACTCGATAAAGAAAAAGTGAAAGGGAGCTTCTTTGTTACAGGAAGATTTCTGGAAGATCAGAAATCCGCAAAGTTGCTGAACAAATTATATCGTCAAGGACATTATGTTGGTCCACATTCTGACCAGCACCTGTTGTATGCACCTTGGGAGAACAGGGATAGCCTTTTGCTATCTAAAGTGGAGTTTGTCAACGATTTACAGGCCAATCTGGATAAGCTTCATGCGATTGGTATCAAGAAAATGGACAAATTTGTTGCTCCGTATGAATGGTACAATAAGCAAATTGCAGCCTGGACGAAGGAATTGGGCATGGACCTGTATAATTTTACTCCAGGTTTAAGAACAGCGGCAGATTACACGTATCCAGAAATGGGAGCGCGGTATTTGTCCACTGAAGCGATTCTGAAACAATTGGCTGAGTATGAAGAGAGCAAGGGCCTCAATGGATTCCAAATTATTGTCCATCTTGGTACTGACCCTAAAAGAGAAGATAAATTATTTAATCAATTAGAAAGATTGATTGATTTATTGAAGAATAAAAATTATAAATTCGTCCCACTCGACGAGATATAAAATTAACATGCGTGTTTTTGCGTTTTTTAGCAAAAAGTCGCATATTTACGAAAAGTTATTGAATGTATTGCAAATGCTGAAGGCTATGATCAACACAACGGAGAAAGATTCCAACTATCAAGACCTAGATAAGATGTCGGTTCTTGAGATCCTGACTAATATTAATAATGAAGATAAAACAGTGCCGTTGGCAGTTGAAAAGGTTATTCCTCAAATTGATGCCTTAGTGAAGGTCGTTGCTGACCGTATGAAGGCTGGTGGGCGTCTGTTCTATATCGGTGCAGGGACTTCGGGTCGTTTGGGTATCTTGGATGCATCTGAATGCCCGCCTACTTACGGTGTGCCCTTTGATTGGGTGATCGGATTGATCGCTGGTGGCGATACGGCTATCCGTAAAGCGGTGGAGTTTGCTGAAGATGATGTTGAACAAGCTTGGAAAGATTTAGAAGAATATGCGATCAATGAAAATGACTTTGTCCTTGGTATCGCCGCTTCTGGAACCACTCCTTACGTTATTGGCGGACTTGATAAAGCGAATGAGTTAGGGATTGCAACCGGATGTTTGGTTTGTAATGGAAACTCACCGATTGCAGCCCGTGCAAAATATCCTATTGAAGTTATCGTAGGCCCTGAATTCGTTACGGGTTCTACTCGTATGAAAGCTGGAACTGCTCAAAAATTGGTGTTAAACATGATCAGTACTGCTGTCATGATCCAATTAGGCAGAGTTAAGGGAAATAAAATGATCGATATGCAGCTCTCTAATCATAAATTGGTAGGAAGAGGGGTTCGTATGGTGATGGCAGAAACCGGAACTGACGAAGAGACTGCAACTGCACTGATCGAAGAGTTCGGAAATGTTCGAAAGGCTATCGATAATTTTAACCTTAATAAATAAAATTTAGATCTACCTATGTCACCAATTATCCTGCTAACTTTTATCGTGGTTTATTTTGGGCTTCTTTTGGCTGTAGCTTATTTTACATCCAGAAATTCCTCCGATAACTCCACGTTCTTTGTCGCGAACAGAAATGCCAAATGGTACATGGTTGCCTTCGGTATGATCGGAACCGCCCTATCGGGAGTTACCTTTATTTCAGTTCCCGGTGATGTGGGCAACACGCCCGCAGGCCTGAGCGACCCCAATAATTTCAGTTATTTTCAGTTTGTCCTTGGGAATGCCATAGGCTTCATTATCATCGCCTATGTCTTGCTTCCGCTTTATTACCGCATGAACCTAACGTCCATATATACTTATTTGGAAGAACGTTTAGGTCACAAAAGTTACAAGGCCGGAGCTATGATCTTTTTGATCTCCAGGACTATCGGATCTGCATTTAGATTGTACCTAGTTGCCATCGTATTGCAGCGCTATATTTTCGATGCTTGGAATGTACCATTCATCCTAACTGTGGCAGTCTGTCTTATTTTAATTTGGCTGTACACCAATAAGGGCGGATTAAAAACGATTATTATTACCGATACTTTACAGACGACTTTCCTATTATTGGCCGTTGTCCTGTCTATTTATTTTATGGCAGATGGCTTGGGCTGGACCGTTACAGAGGCATTTGAAAAGGTTAAGGAAAGCACCTATTCCAAAGTATTTATCTGGGAGAACCTATTGGGCGACCCTAGGAATATCTGGAAACATGTGATCGGCGGTATCTTCGTGACCATTGCCATGACAGGTCTTGACCAAGATTTAATGCAGAAAAACCTGAGCATGAAAACCATCAAGGAAGCACAGACCAACATGATGACCTTTACAGGTATCTTCGTGGTGATCAATCTATTCTTCCTAGCGGTGGGTGCTTTGTTGTATTTCTATGCTGATGCAAACGGAATCAATATCGCTGACCTGGGCAAATCGGATTATCTGTATCCAGAAATCGCTTTGAGACACCTGTCTATCGTACCGGGAATTATCTTTATGATGGGATTGACAGCAGCGACATTCGCAACAACAGATTCTGCATTGACAGCCTTGACCACTTCTTATTGTGTGGATTTCTTGAACTTCAATAAAAAGGAAAACCCTAATGATCCAAAATTGGTCAAACAACGTAACTATGTGCACTTTGCATTCTCGATCGTTATGTTATTGGTTATTTTGTTGTTCCATGTCATCAACGATGAGTCGGTCGTATCAGCCATCTTTAAGATTGCTGGATACACTTACGGTCCATTGTTAGGCCTGTTCTCTTTCGGTATCTTGACCAAGATGCGGGTCAAAGATAACCTTGTGCCTTACATCTGTGTCGTTTCACCGATATTGATGTACTTGTTGACGACCTATCTATTACCACTGACTGAATATAAAATCGGCTTCGAGCTGATCGTTTATAATGGCTTAACTACCTTTATCTTGTTATGGTTAACTTCTCCAGGAAAAGTTAGAAAACCCATGACTGCTGTAAAGTAAGCCTATTCCTTTGATTTGTGTGTGCAAAAAAATAACAGTAAGTTTGATTAACTAGTTTTTTTGCACACATGTATCAAATGATTGAAGAATCTATCCAATCTATCCGTCGTAAAATCGGCGATTTCACCCCAGAATTCGGAATTATCTTAGGCACAGGCCTTGGAAAACTTGTAGAGGAAATTGAAGTGGAATTTCAGATGATGTATTCCAATATTCCCAATTTCCCAATCTCTACCGTTGAATTCCATACCGGAAAATTGATCTTTGGAACCCTCAATGGGCGTAAGGTGGTAGCCATGCAAGGTAGACTCCATTATTATGAAGGTTACAGCATGCAGGAAATCACTTTCCCTGTTCGCGTGATGAAAGGCTTAGGGATCCAAAAATTATTCGTATCCAATGCTTCAGGTTCCTTGAACCCTGATATCCGAAAAGGTGATATCGGTATTATTGAAGATCATATCAACTTACTTCCCGATAATCCATTACGGGGAACGAACGATGAGGACCTGGGGCCCCGTTTCCCTGACATGAGCCAGCCTTATAATTTCCAGATGATCGAACAAGGCATGGAGATCGCCAATAATCTAGGTTTCAGAACCCATAAAGTGGTGTATGTCTCCGCTCCGGGACCAAATCTTGAAACCCGTGCCGAATACCGCTACATGCGTATTATCGGAGGAGATATCGTCGGAATGAGTACGGTTCCTGAAGTGATCGTTGCCAATCATATGGGATTACCTGTTTTTGCCATCTCCGTAGTGACAGATGAAGGTTTCCATCCGAATCTAAGACCGGTATCGCTTCAGGAAATAGTGGAAGTGGCCGCAAAGGCAGAACCAAAAATGACAAGTATTTTAAAAGAATTGATCGCATTGCAATAATTTTGGTTTTTTGCGCTATTTTTGAGGGCATAAATTTTGTACCGTTCCTGATTTGAGTATGCTAAGAAGGTTATTGTTTGTATTGTTGTTGTTTAGCCTTGTTCCTAAACTATACGCCCAGACTGAAGAGGAGTTCAGTTCTGCATTGGATTCTGCGCGTAATGCAGAGGATAATAAGAAAGATTCAGTCATCTTCACGGCTAAATACGTAAGGTTTACCAACCTGAAAACAATGAAGCGGGGAACAAAGACCTTTCAGATCGATACTTCCCATGTCAATTTCCAATATTACAATAAACAGAACCTTCCTTGGGATCCTTCAATCAACCTAGGGTCCTATGGTTTGGCGACTCGAGACTTGTTGTTCAACCCGAACAAGACCATTGGTTTTCAATCCGGCTATCATGCCATGGAACGATATATCCTGCATCCGGATTCTGTCCAATATTACCGTGCTCGTGCTCGTTATTCAGAATTATATGCTGTAGGTTTCTTCTTTGATGATCAGGTTTTCCGAGCTAAATTGGCGCAGAATATTAATCCCCACCTGAATATTGGTGCGGAATACCATGCTACCAATACCGACGGATTTTATAATAACCAACAATATAGTGACCGAAAAGGGGCTGTATTTGCCTGGTACGAATCGCCTAGCAAGAGGTACAACCTCCTTTCAAACTTTACGTTCAACACCTTAGACGCGACCGAGAACGGTTCGGTAAGGAACGATACCTTATTCAGGGATACTTCCAGCAATACTTCGCCATCTCGTTATCCCGTGAAATTGGATGGGATACAGTCAAACCGCCCTTATAATAAATGGAAAGATCTGGGCTTCTTTATCAGGCAATCCTATTTTATGGGAAGGATCGACACGGTCAGTGGCAATGGTCCAGACGCCGAAATCCATCCAACGAATGTTATTGCCCATAACTCCAGTATCAGGCAACAGAAGTTTATCTTCTTCAAGAATCAGGCGGACCTCTATAATGCCCTACCTTTCAACAATCTGGTAAGGGTAGAGGACACAACAAAAATTACAACCATTTCGAACGATTTTACCTATAGTTTCTATCTCCGAGGGAAAAGCCTCAAGAATGAAGCTAAGGTCGAACTGGGCTTCCAAAATGACCTGATATGGTATGCAGACAGTGTGTTGAATAAGTTTTACCAGAACTCCATGGTAAAGGGAGCTGTCGGCTATAAGTTTTCCGATAAAGTTGACGTCAATTTTACCGCCAACCAAATTGTGGTAGGCCGAAACTTTGGGGATTTCCTTTATGAGGCCTATGCCGACATACATTTGAACGAAACCTTAGGAAAATTAAGGATCGGTGCCTATTCCCAGAATAAATCGCCCGAAATGATATTCCAAAATGCCAACCTTTCTTACCATTCCTGGAAAGAGGAAGACCTTAATCTGAATAAGATCAAGACCCAAAACCTTTCCTTTCAATACGCAAATGATAAGTTGGGATTCAACGGAAAGCTGGAGTATTTCTTGATCAATAACTATACTTATTTTCAGGAAGTTCCAAATCCTGACAACAATATATTGGGTGCGAGGAATATCCTGCCAACCCAAGAGGGAAACCTTAATCTCTTGAAACTGACCGTCGGCCAGAATTTCAAGTTCCGTAGGTTCCACTTAGATAACCGCGTGGTTTACCAAAAGTCCGATGCGATGGACATCCTGGCGACGCCAGAGCTGTACACATGGCACAGTTTCTACTATGCGAACAAGCTGTACAATGTCATGGACTTTAGATTGGGTATGGATGTACGTTTCAATACCCCATTCCGTACACCTTCTTATTCCATCAACTCCGGACAGTTCTATAATGACAACGTAGGGATCGAGTTCTCAACTTACCCTATCGCCGATCTTTGGTTCACTGGAAACATCGATCGTGTCAATCTTTTCTTAAGCTATAACTTCGTCAACCAACATGTGTACCCTAATGGGTATTACAGCGTAAGACGTTATCCTATGGCGCCTGCAAACCTAAGGTTTGGGGTATCCTGGAAGTTCTATGATTAGTGGTTTTTAGTATTTAGTAGAGAGTATTTAGTATTTAGACTTGGTGAAAATTCTTGCCAGGGAGGGGAGTTTTTGTGTGGATTACAGGTGAAATCTTGTAAAAGTGCGTAGTTTTTTGAGAGGATTTTTGGCGATGGGCTTTGAGTATTATTCGAGGCATGTTCGGGACATATTGCGAAAATTCCGAATGTGTCTCGAATGAGGTCAGGATTATTGCTGTGAGGATTTTTTGATTATGGTCTAATCACAAGCCATGGTGTTGAATTCGATCTGCAATTGGGTTGACCCTTTTTCGTCAACAGTTAGCCATTGATAGTTTTTAAGGGTATATGCATTGCCACCATCAATTGAAACCCATTCATCTATACCTTTTGCGCCGTTTTTTAAGTCCCCTCTCGTCGTGAGGCCAATTGGAGCTAGATATTTTCTGTCATGTACCAGGACTTTGCATTTAGAGCTTTTAATTGCTTCTGATGCTTGGACACTAGAATAAAATTTAGCTTTTGTTAGTGCAGGTAAAACAGAGCTTATTTTTGAAGGAGACATTGAAGTTGCGCATGAGGTTATTAAAATAATAATACCCATTACTAATAGGTTTTTCATATTGAGATTTTTTGAGATTGTAAATATAACGTTTTAAAATCTTAAAAAATCCTATTGGTTTAATAATTAATAAATAGGAAATAATAATTATCAAAACATAGGTTTATAGCATTTTTGATTCTGAACGATCAGTAAAGAATATGTACGGTTCTTCTCTATATGGGCGTGTCATTCTGTACTGAAGGTACAGGGACTGTTCGCTAATACAATCATGGTCTGCATAGTTCCGAGACCTTTCGTTCCTCAAGGTGACACAGGAAAAGGGAGCTTTGTGGCATCGGAGGATGTCCCGAAGAGTATCGGAATAACCCTTTCTTGCTATGAAATAGTTTCCTCATCTTACGATTTCGGAATGACCACAATTTCCTAAAAAAACAAGAAATAGATTCTTCGCGTTGCTCTGAATCCCTCTTTATCGCTCTCTGATTCTGAACGATCAGTGAAGAATCTGTACGGTTCTCCTCTATACGGGCGTGTCATTCTGTACCGCAGGTACAGGAACTGTTCGCTAATACAATCAGGATTCGCATGGTTCTGAGACCTTTCGTTCCTACCAATGACAAGTTTGTTAAATCTTTGTTTCTAGGTATTTAGCCCGCAAATTTATTTTTCTGATTTATTTCTCTTTTGGCGAACTACTGCCCTGGAAGGGCAGAATTATTTTAGAATTGGTATTGAACTATAAAGGGTTAATGCAAAAACGATGTTCGATTAATCGAACATCGTTTTTGCGCTACTTTCAGGCTAACGTACCATACCAGCTAAAATAATGGAACCCCAAAAGGGGTTCTATATTTAAAAAATAAAAGAGCTAATTGATTTTCATTGCCAATTACTGTCATCAACTTCCAATAAATTTAGTCCAAATTTTTACTTCTCAGGGTGGCACAAGGAAAAGAGAGCGTATTTGTGGCCTATTGTCCAATGAGACAACATTATTTTAGCTGGATGGTTTGAGACCAAATAGGGTAAAGCAAAAAAGCATCAAGAAATTGATGCTTTTCTTTCGGTAGTGGAGGCTACTGGATTCGAACCAGTGACCACTTCCGACTATAAGTCGGAATGCTCTGAACCAGCATCGCGTATGAGTTTTTCGATAAGCTTCTTGCTTTTCCACCCTTTTATTTCTTTTTCTCTTCTCATGGCTTCATTTTTTTGATTGAATGATTCTACATGGACTATAATCCAATCATTGGCTCGGTTTGTAAATCCCTTGCTTTTTGAGTTATGTCGTCGTAACCTGTCTGTAATGTCTTGAGTAAATCCGATATAATATCGGTCTAGAGAAGGAGAGTAAATAATGTACACTGTATACATTAGAGAAAATTGTAGTATAAATTCCTTAAACGCAAAAAATGATCACTTATTTGATGCTTTTCTTTCGGTAGTGGAGGCTACTGGATTCGAACCAGTGACCACTTCCGACTTTAGGTCGGAATGCTCTGAACCAGCTTCACCGCCCTGGAAAAACATCCATTTAGTACCTTTAAACGCAAAAAAGCATCAATTTCTTGATGCTTTTCTTTCGGTAGTGGAGGCTACTGGATTCGAACCAGTGACCACTTCCGACTTTAGGTCGGAATGCTCTGAACCAGCTTCACCGCCCTGGAAAAACATCCATTTAGTACCTTTAAACGCAAAAAAGCATCAATTTCTTGATGCTTTTCTTTCGGTAGTGGAGGCTACTGGATTCGAACCAGTGACCCTCTGCTTGTAAGGCAGATGCTCTGAACCAGCTGAGCTAAGCCTCCTTTTTATTGACCATTTCCGATTTGACATCGGAATGCTCTGAATGACTGAGCTTGGTCTTTTTTGGTGGAGAATACTGGATTCGAACCAGTGACCCTCTGCTTGTAAGGCAGATGCTCTGAACCAGCTGAGCTAATTCTCCTTTTCCGTGTTGCGGTGTGCAAATATAGGGGTTAATTCTGATTTACAAAATATTTTATGGATATTTTTTGTGGGTGAATTGGCAAATTATTCAAAGCCAAATAATTAATTTGATTTTTAGTGTGGCGTCTTGGATACTGTACGGTCAGAAAGATAGTGGGAAAGTCCATTGAAGCCTGCTATTGCAAGAAAGAATAGATTCTTTCCATGTAATAGGCCTCGTCTAAAGACCTGACCAATTCAGTCATTTCAAAGTGGTTGAAGGAAAAATTGATTCCCGAATAGGGGCTGTTCAATAAGATCCGTTCTCGGCCATCTGGAAATGATACGGGGCTGCTTTCGGCATAGATATCCTTCACGATCCTTCGGAACATGATAAAATCTTCTTTGCTGAAGTTGATGAGGATATTATTGAAACAAAGGTGTATGATATTCTGACCCTCTGGCATACTGATGAAGCCTTGGTCATTTTTGGAGAGAATTCTTAGGCGACAGTTGTCCATATATAGCCAATCCCGTTTTTTATTTGTGCCTGCGTTACCCGCATGCCTATCTTCATGCGGGTAAACAGGACTTCTGTATAATTGAAACTGTTTTCTTTGCTGGAGTAAAAGTAGGTATTATTTAGAATGATTATAAATAATAGTTCCTTTATGACATTGGGATTATATATTGTCGCCTGAGTTAAAAAAAACGTCAGGATTTCTACTGTAATAGCCGTGTCTACAGTTCTCTGATGACGATATTTCGGAAACCAACAGAGTCTGTATGATTTTGGAATGCTATCTTTCCTTTAGGGTATGTCGCAAACGCTGGATAGTTTTTCATGTTGCTATTGGCAATCTTTTGTTTGAATGCAGGGGTATTGATGCTATCTTGAAAGGTGATCTTGTCGTTTAGCCAAAAGGTTACCTGTCCATCCTGCTGTTTGATCTTGGCTTTGTTCCATTCGCCGAAAGGATTGGGCTTGGAGTTGCTGCCGATACATTCCACTGAATAGAGACAGCCTGCCCAATGCGTGGAATCTACCTGATGCCTTGGTTCGGCATTGGCATTGTCAAGGAGTTGCATTTCTAGTCCAGTTGCAAAGGTGGCTGCGTAGGTACTATCCTCGCGAACATTGATGAATACACCACTGTTTCCTCCTTTTTTGACCTTCCATTCGAAGTCCAGTTCAAAGTCTTGGTATTCTTTGTCGCTGATCAAGTCGCCGAATTCTCCATTGCCCTTCGGGTCACAGATTAATTCGCCATTGTCGACTTTCCATTTGGA